>CP099605.1:3005000-3289598 GCA_024372625.1 Comamonadaceae bacterium OTU4NAUVB1
GGTGCTGGAGCGATGGGACGTCCTGAGCGCCGGCCGCTGAGGCCCTGAAGCACGCGCGCCCACGAACGCCGGTCGCGCGAAACGGGTGACCGACCCGGTCGACCCGGCATGTCGCGTCCATCCGACCGCGCGGCAGACCGGGATCGCACCGGCGCGACCGGCCGGCATCGCCGTCGATCAGCCAGAGCCGACGACGGGCCGTGACCGAATTCACGTCGCGGGCAGGCGCGACAGGCGAAGCCGCACATCCCTGCGCAATGCATGGCCGGACGGGCGCCGCGCCTGACATCCTTGGCCTCCTTTTTCACCCCGGCAGCGTTCCAATGTCTCCACGTCTTTCCCTGGCCCGGTCCACTTCCGCGTTGCGTCGCCTGCTGGTGACCCTGACGCTGACTGCCGCCACCGCCGTCGTCGTCGGCTGCGCGCAGCTGCCCACCGATGTCCAGCGGCCCGTTTCAACGGCGCCGGCGCCCATGGCCGACACGCCGCTGGCCACGCTCGTGCAGGCGAAGCGGCAGGCGGCCGGGGCGCGCGTGGGATCGGGCTTCCTGCTCCTGGGCACGCCTCAGAGCGGTTACGGCAGCCGGCTGGCGCTCGTCGACATGGCACGCCGGACGCTCGATCTTCAGTATTACGCGATCCATGCCGATGCCAGTTCCTCTCGCTTGCTCGGGGCCGTGCGCGGCGCGGCGCGGCGCGGGGTGCGCGTGCGCATCCTGCTCGACGACTTCCACAGCACCGGTCGCAATGCGCTGGTGATGGGCCTGGCCTTCGAGCCGAACGTCGAGATGCGGATGTTCAACCCGCTCGCCGGGGCACGCGGCTCGGCCCTGGGACGCCTGTTCAATTCGATCAGCGACTTCGACCGCGTGCAGCAACGCATGCACAACAAGCTGTTCGTCGCCGACAACGTGATGGCCGTGACCGGCGGGCGCAACCTGGGCGACGCCTACTTCGGCATCGCGCAGAACAGCAACTTCATCGACCTGGACGTGCTCGCCGCCGGACCGGTGGTGCGCGAGCTGTCCGCGAGCTTCGACGGCTACTGGAACGATGAACGCGCCTATCCGGTGCAATCGCTGGTCTCGCAGGCGGAACTCCGCGAGATCCACGAACGCACGGTGGCCGCCGATGTCGAGCGGCGCGCGGACACGTCCCGGATGGCCGCCGGCGAGGCCGGCGCCGTGCCGGCCCAACAGGAGCCCTCCGGCGGCGCGCCCAAGCTCCCCGACGGCGAGCCGCGTCCGAGCGATGCCGGACCGACCGACGCCCAGTTCGCCGCCGCCTGGGACCAGCAGCCGATGGACCTCGCGAACGTCACGTTCACCTGGGCACCCGCCGTCGTGCTGGCCGACAAGCCAGCGAAGATCGCTGCCGAATCCGGTGGCGTCGACGGCGGCAACGGCAGCGCGACGGCGGATTCCGGGGCCACGCCGCCCGCTCCGGCCATCCCCGGCGGCGGTGGCGACACCGCCAGCGCGCCGTCGGACGGTGCCGGGGAGACCGTCGTCGACGGCCTGCTGCAGCTCATCGGCCAGGCGCGGCACGACCTGCTCGTGATCTCCCCCTACTTCGTGCCCGGCCCCGACATGAAGGCGGCGTTCTCGGCGGCCCGCGCACGCGGCGTGCGGGTTCGCGTGCTGACCAACTCGCTGGCCTCCAACGACGCGCCGGTCGCCCACGTCGGCTACGCGCGCCATCGCGAGGAACTCCTGGCGATGGGCATCGAGCTCTACGAGATGCGCAGCCGGCAGGCCGGACTCGGCAGCGTCCTCGGCGCGTCGGGCAGCGGCAGCGCGGGAAGCGAATCCGGCGGTGCCTCGCGCGCCATGCTGCACTCCAAGGCGCTGGTCCTCGACGGCCGGCTGTTCGTCATCGGCTCGATGAACCTCGACCTGCGCTCGCAGCTTCAGAACACCGAGATCGCCCTGCTGATCCGCAGCCCCGAACTCTCCACGCTCGTCACCGACCGGATCGGCACCGTGCTGCGCGAAGGCGCCTGGCGCGTCGAGCGGGAGGACGGGCGGCTCGTCTGGCGCGCGCCGCAGGGCAGCGGCCTGACCGACGCGCGCACCGAACCCGACACGAGCGCCGGCCTTCGCCTGCTGCTGAAGGTCTTCGGACCGCTGGCGCCGGACGAACTGCTGTGAGCCCGACGATGGCGACCCGCCCCGGCATGGTTCACCGGCCGAACAGCTGCGTCACGGCGTGGATCAGCAGTCCCACCAGCCCGCCCACCAGCGTGCCGTTGATGCGGATGAACTGCAGGTCGCGCCCGATGTTGCGCTCGAGCTCGCGCGTCATCTCGTCGGCGTTCCACTGGCCCACCCGCTCGACGATGTAGCGGCGGATGTCCTCGCGGTAGCGCTCGATGGCGCGCGGCGCGGCGTCCATGACCTGCTCGTTGATCCAGCGGCGCATCGCCTCGTCCTGTGCCAGGCGCTCGCCCAGCGCACCGGCCATGTCGACGATGCGCTGACGCACGCTGGAGTCGGCGCGCGCGAGGTCGTCGCCGAGCCAGTCGCGCAGCTGGCCCCAGAGCCCGTGGAGGTACTCGCCGAGCGCCGGATGCGTCTGCAGCTCGGCGCGGATGCGTTCGCCGCGCTCGCGGAACGCCGGGTCGTGCTTGAGCTTGTCGACGAACTCGACGACGAAGACGTCGAAGCGCTGGCGCAGCGGATGGCCGGGCTCGTCGGCCAGCTCGCCGATGGTGCGCGCCACCGCGGCGACGATCTTGCGCGTGGCCGCGCGCGCGGCGACCTGGTCGAGCCCCACGTAGCGCAGCGTCTTCACCTCGCGGGCGATGGCCTCGGTGATGCGCGCCTGCACCTCCTCGCCCTCGACCACGTGCGCGACCTGCGCCAGCACGTCGTCCAGGAGCGCCTGATGGCGACCGTCCGCCGTGAGCGCGTCGAGCGCCTGGCCGAGCAGGCGCGAGAGGTCGATCCGCGCCAGTCCGGCGGTCGCGGCGCGGGCCAGGAAGGCGCGCACGCGCTCGTCGTCGAAGGCGGCGAGCCCGTGGCGCGCCACCGCCACCGCGTGGTCGCCCAGCGTGGCCGCCCGCGCCGGATCGGACAGCCAGCGCGCGAGCCGCGCCGCCGGGTCGAACTGCGCGAGCTTGGCGAGCACCTGCTGGGTGCTCAGGAAGTTGTCGACGATGAAGCCGGCGAGCTTGGCGCCGATGCGGTCCTTGTTGGCCGGGATGATCGCCGTGTGCGGGATCGGCAGGCCCAGCGGATGGCGGAACAGCGCCGTCACGGCGAACCAGTCGGCGATGGCGCCGACCATCGCCGCCTCGGCGAAGGCGGCCGCGTAGCCCCAGGCCGGATGCCGCCCTTCCAGCGCGCTCGCCACGCCGTAGAGCAATGCCGCGCCGCCGAGCAGCCCGAGCGCGATGCGCTTCATGGTGGTCAGCGCGCGGACCTGGGACGCGGCGGAAGTGGAGGATTCGGGCGATGCGGACATGGGGCCGCATTGTCCGGGAAGCCCCGTGGGCGCGACGCCAGGCCTAGACTGTGCCGCATGAAACTCATCGATTCGATCCTCACCCAGGCCGCGGGCATCGCATCCATCCGCCGCGATCTGCATGCCCACCCCGAACTCTGCTTCCAGGAGGTGCGCACGGCCGACGTGGTCGCGGCGCGGCTGGCCGAATGGGGCATCCCGGTGCACCGCGGGCTGGCGACGACGGGCGTGGTCGGCATCGTGAAGAACGGCACCAGCACGCGCGCCATCGGCCTGCGCGCCGACATGGACGCGCTGCCCGTGACCGAGCTCAACACTTTCTCCCACGCCAGCACGCACCCCGGCCGGATGCACGCCTGCGGCCACGACGGCCACACCGCGATGCTGCTGGCCGCGGCCCAGCACCTGGCGAAGCACCGCGATTTCGACGGCACGGTCTACCTGATCTTCCAGCCGGCCGAGGAAGGCGGCGGCGGCGCGCGCGAGATGGTCAAGGAAGGCCTGTTCGAGCGGTTCCCGATGGACGCGGTCTTCGGCATGCACAACTGGCCGGGCATGAAGGCCGGGCAGTTCGCCGTCAGTCCGGGCCCGGCGATGGCGTCGAGCAACGAGTTCAGGCTCACGGTGCGCGGCAAGGGCGGCCACGCGGCGCTGCCCCACACGACCATCGACCCCGTCCCGGTCGCGTGCGAGATGGTGCAGGCCTTCCAGACCATCCTCACGCGCGGCAAGAAGCCGACCGACGCGGGGGTCGTCTCGGTGACGATGATCCATGCGGGCGAGGCCGTGAACGTCATCCCCGATCGCTGCGAACTGCGCGGCACGGTGCGCACCTTCTCCCTGGAAGTGCTCGACCTGATCGAGTCGCGCATGGCGACGATCGCCGAGCACGTCGCGGCCGCCCACGGCGCCCAGTGCGACTTCCAGTTCATCCGCAACTACCCCCCGACCATCAACAGCGCGGCCGAGGCGAACTTCGCGCGCGGCGTGATGGCCGGCATCGTGGGGGAGGAAAACGTGCTCGCGCAGGAGGCGGCCATGACCGCCGAGGACTTTTCCTTCATGCTCCTGGAGCGGCCCGGCGCCTACGCCTTCATCGGCAACGGCGACGGCACCCACCGCGCGCCGCTGCACGGCGGTGGTCCGTGCACGCTGCACAACGCGAGCTACGACTTCAACGACGACCTGATTCCGCTGGGCGCGACCTGCTGGGTGCGGCTGGCCGAGGAGTTCCTGAAGCCGTCGAACGGCGCGCCGGCCTGACGGGCAAGGAACGCGGCGGGCCTCAGCCCCGCGCGGCCACGGCCCGCGCCGCGGCGATCACCAGCAACCCGTCCATGACGAGCCCGTCGACCAGCTCGAACGGGGTGACCATCGAAGGCGCCATCTTCCAGCCCGCGCCACCGGTCATGTAGCAGGCCGGCTCCGCGCCACAGTGGTGCATGACGTGCTGGCGCATGCGCTCGACCGCGCCCGCGATGGCGTAGGTGCCGCCGCTGGTGAGCGCGTCGCTGGTGTTGGTGGGAAATTCGCAGACCTCGCCGGTGGGCACGTGCAGCCCGGCGGTGCCCGACTCCAGGGCGCGCAGCATGATCCCGTGACCCGGCAGGATCAGTCCGCCCAGGAATCGTCCGTCGCCGTCGATGGCCTCCACGGTGACGGCCGTGCCGATCATCACCACCACCATCGGACGCGCCGGTCCCTGCGACAGCATGCGGTGGCGCGCGCCGATCATCGCCACCCAGCGGTCCGATCCCAGCCGGGTGGGGTGGTCGTAACCGTTGACCAGCCCCGCTTCCGCCGCGCTCGGCACGACCCAGCGCGGCGTGCAGTCGAAACACTCCTCGATCTGCTCCTCGGCGCGGCGGCGCACCGCATCGCCGGCCACCACGCAGCCCAGCATCGCGTCCGGCGACGGAAATCCGGCCAGTTCGGCCCAGGGCCCTTCGGCCAGCCGCTCGACGTGATCGAGGAACTCGGCGCCCTGCGCGAGCAAGGCGGCGTCCGGGCCCGGCAGGTCGTAGAGCGCCCATTTGAGGCGTGTGTTGCCGATGTCGATGGCCAGGAAAGTCATCGCCGGATTATTGCGATGTTGTCGGTACTTTCGTTGTATTCAGACGACCGGCATTTCACGGACCCGCCACATTTCTCCGGGCTGCCCACACAGGCACACGCGCTCACAACCTACGTCGTCGGCGTCCGGCCGCCCCTAGAAATGCGGGTACCGACCCGGACCCGCAGCGGTCCTTCGGTCTTCATCAACATCATCGAAGGAGTGAATCATGGGATTGCTGAGTTTCATCAAGGAAGCGGGCGAAAAACTGTTCGGCGGCTCGTCGGCCCACGCGGCCGAAGCGGCACCCGGCGCCGCCACCGACCCGAACGCGGCCAACACCGCCGCGGCCAATGCCATCAAGACGTACATCGAGACCCAGAACCTGGGCCTGACCAACCTGCAGGTGGGCTACGTCGCATCGACCGGCGTGGTCACGTTGTCGGGCAGCGCGCCGTCGCAGGAAGCCAGCGAGAAAGCCGGCCTGGCCGCCGGCAACGTGGCCAACGTGACGAGCGTGGACAACAACCTGGAAGCACCGGCCGCCGCCGCGGCCCAGTACCACGACGTGGTCAGCGGCGACACGCTGTCGGCGATCTCCAAGAAGTACTACGGCGACGCCAACAAGTACAACGCGATCTTCGAGGCCAACAAGCCCATGCTCACGAGCCCCGACAAGATCTACCCCGGCCAGAAACTGCGCATTCCCGCGCTCTGATGCCCTCGGGGACCTCGAGCGGGACACGCCTCCATGCCTGTCCCGCCCGAAGTTCCTTGTGTCTTCTTCCGGTCAGCCCTGCGTCCAGGGCAGACCACGAAAACGCCATCCACCCGTGCGGTTGCGATGGCGTTGTGCATCGGGGTCTCCCTCGAAACCTTCGAGGATGTTGTAGGCCTCCAGGCCCAGTTCCGTCGCCCGCTTCGCCGCGGCGACCGAACGAACCCCGCTTCGGCACAGCAGCGCGACCTTCCTGCCCGGCGGCACCGCCGCCCGCAATTGCGCGTCGAACACCGGATTGAGTTCCATGCCCGGCCACTGCTTCCAGGCCACCGGGATGGCACCCGGCACACGCCCCACCCATTCGCGTTCGGCATCCGTGCGGACGTCGACCAGCACGGCCTCTTCCGTCTCCATCCATCGAAGCGCCTGCTCGGGCGTGATGTCGCCGGCATAGCCGTGGGCGCCGACGGCGTCCGGGGAGATCGGCAGCGCGGCCGAAGGGTCTGTGGACATGGCGGGTCTCCTGTCGTGAATCGATGACGGATTCTCGCGGCTTCACCGGCTCATTCTCCCTACCAGCCTGTAGACATCCAACAGCCATCCATTGACCATCCACATGGATGGTAATAAGATCTGGGCATGGAAACGAAAACCGTCACGCCCCTCGCCCGCATCAAGCCGTCGGACGCCGAGAAGATCACCATCAACCTCGGTTACGTCGACCTCGGGCAGATCGATCTGCTGGTGACCGAGAGCTTCTATTCCAATCGCACCGACTTCATCCGCACCGCCATCCGCAACCAGCTCGCCGTGCATGGCGAGGTGGTCAAGCAGGCCGTGGCCCGCAAGATGCTGGTGCTGGGCCTGCAGCAATTCACCGCCGCCGATCTCGAGGCCGTGCGCCGCGCCGGCGACCGCCTGGAGATCCGCGTGCTGGGCCTCGCCGCCATCGCCGCCGACGTGAGCGTCGAACTCGCGCTCGCGACGATCGGCTCCATCACCGTGCTGGGCGCGCTGCACGCCAGTCCGGCGGTCAAGAACGCGCTGGCCTCGCGCATCCACTAGCGCGTCGCGCCCTCTCCGACGCGCCGGTCCGCAGGCCCTGCGCGCCTCGCCCCTCCTTACCTTTTCACTCTCCTTGTCCTTGCTTCCGATTCCTTCCACGACGTCACGACGCCCCACTTCACTTCCGCCTCACCGAAAGCCCCTCATGAACTCCCTCCTCCAACGCCTGATGACCGACGCCTCCCGCATGACCCAGGACGGCCAGCTGCAGGCCGCGACCGAGGCGATCCAGCGTGCGCTGCGCGCGGCCCGTCTCGACGGCCCGGACGCCGCCGTTCCTCCGGCGATGTCGGGCACGCTCGACCCGATGGCCCAGTTCGAGTCGTTCATGCAGCGTGCCACCAGCGCGACGGGCCAGACGGGCTTCGCGCCCGGCGCCTTCCCGGCCGGCTTCCCCACGGGTTTCGCGGCCGGCGCTCCGGCAACCCCTCCGGCGTCCCCGGTCGTGATCGACGGCTGCGTGCGCGTGATCGACGAGGAGCGCGCCCAACCGCAGGCGACGCCCACCGAACCGTCCACGCCCCGCGCACCCGACGGCGCCCGCCCCGAACGCTGGACCGACGCCAGCTTCACCCACCAGGGCCGCACCCTGGCCTACAAGCTCTTCGTGCCGGCCCGCGCGGCCGATGCCCCGGCACCGCCCCTGGTGCTCATGCTCCACGGCTGCACCCAGAACCCGGCCGACTTCGCCGCCGGCACCCGCATGAACGACCTCGCGCGCCAGGCCGGTGTGGTGGTCGTCTACCCGGCACAGACGCAGCACGCCAACTCGCAGAAGTGCTGGAACTGGTTCAAGTCGCAGCACCAGCAGCGCGGCCGCGGCGAGCCGGCCCTGCTGGCGGCGCTCACGCAGTCGATCGTCGCGGCCGAGCAGGTCGATCCGGCACGCGTCTACGTGGCGGGCCTGTCGGCCGGCGGCGCGATGGCCGACATCCTGGGGCACGTCTACCCGGACGTCTTCGCGGCGGTCGGCGTGCATTCGGGCCTGCCCGCGGGCGCGGCCACCGACCTGGTGTCGGCGCTGTCGGCGATGCGCGGCGCACCCTCGGCGGCACCGGTGGCCGTGCGCGCGCCCGGCACGCGCCGCGCGCCGGTGATCGTGTTCCACGGCGATGCCGATGCCACGGTGAGTCCGTCCAACGCGGCCGCCGTCGTCAAGGCCGCGCTCGACGGCGCCGGCGCGCCGGCGAAGGCCGTCGAGGGACGCTCGCCCCAGGGGCAGTCGTTCACGCGCACCGAACACGCCGGTGCCGACGGCCGGATCGCGGTCGAATCCTGGACGCTGCGCGGTGCCGGCCACGCCTGGTCGGGCGGCAGCGCGAGCGGCACCTACACCGACCCGCGCGGCGTCGATGCCAGCGCCGAGATGCTGCGCTTCTTCCTCGCGAACCCCCGCGCCCTGTAACCGGCGAGAGACACCGCCGCACTACCATCGAACGGATCCGGAGATCCGTTCATTCTTTCCTGCAAGGGCCCATGACGACGACCTACGACTTCGACCTTTTCGTGATCGGCGGCGGCAGCGGCGGGGTGCGCGCCGCGCGCATGGCCGCCCGGCGCGGCGTGCGCGTGGCGCTGGCCGAGGCCGCCGAGCTCGGCGGCACCTGCGTCAACGTCGGCTGCATTCCCAAGAAGCTCTACAGCTACGCGGCCGGCTATGCCGAGGCCTTCGAGGAGGCGCATGGCTACGGCTGGGACCTGCCGACGGCGCCGAGCTTCGACTGGGAACGCCTGAAATCCCGGCGCGCCCACGAGATCCATCGCCTCAACGGCGTCTACCAGGGGCTGCTCGACGCCACCGGGGTGACCCTGATCCGCGGCTGGGCGCAGGTGGCCGACGCCCACACCGTCACCGTCGGCGACCGGCGCCACACCGCGCGCCACATCCTCGTGGCCACTGGCGGCATGCCGTTCGTGCCCGACGTGCCGGGCCGCGACCTCGTGGCGGTGTCGGACGACATGTTCGACCTGGCGACGTTCCCGAAGCGCCTGGTGGTGGTGGGCGGCGGCTACATCGCCTGCGAGTTCGCCTCGATCTTCAACGGCCTGGGCACGCAGGTCACCCTGCTGCAGCGCCAGGCGCACATCCTCAGCAGCTTCGACGAGAACGTGCGCGAGTTCCTCGCGCGCGAGATGGGCAAGGCGGGCGTCGACATCCGGCTCAACGCCCGGGTGGCGTCCGTGGTGGCGTCGTCCCTGGAGGACGCCGAAGCTGCGCCGCTCGAGGTCGTGCTGGAAAGCGGCACGCGCATCCCGGCCGACGTCGTGCTCTACGCCACCGGGCGCCGTCCCTGCACGCAGGGCCTGGGACTGGAGGCGGCCGGCGTCGAACTCGACGCGCAAGGGGCGGTGGTGGTCGATGCGCACTACCGCAGTTCGGTGCCGTCGATCCACGCGCTGGGCGACGTCTCCACCCGCGTGCAGCTCACGCCGGTGGCGCTGGCCGAGGCCATGGCGCTGGTCGACCGGCTGTTCGGCGACGGCCGGCGCGAGGTCGACTACGAGTTCATCCCCACGGCCGTCTTCACCCACCCGAACGTCGGCACCTGCGGTCTGACCGAGGCGGCCGCGCGCAAGAAGTTCGACGACGACGTGACGGTCTTCGCCAGCGAGTTCAAGACCCTGCGCCACACGCTCTCCGGGCGCGACGAGCGCACCTTCCTCAAACTGCTGGTCCACACGTCGAGCGACCGCGTGGTGGGCCTGCACATGGTCGGCCCGGACGCCGGCGAGGTGGTGCAGGGCTTCGCGGTGGCGATGCGCGCGGGCGCGACCAAGGCGCAGTTCGACACCACCATCGGCGTGCACCCGACCGTGGCGGAGGAATTCGTGTCGATGCGCGAAGCCCTGCCGGACTGACGACGGCCGGGGGCGCGTTGGCACAATGGCCGCATGCCCTACATGCCGCCTTTCGTCGCCCCCGCCCGCTTCAACGACGCCGCCGCGGCGCTGGAACACGTCCAGAAGATCTACCAGGATGCGATCGCGCACCTGCGCGAATCGATGCTGCGCTTCGTCGCCGGCGACACCCTGCCCGGGCGCGTGCGGGCCTGCTACCCGTTCGTGCGGGTGCACACGCACACCGTCTCGCTGTCGCGCCCGACCGCGCCCACCACCGCCGGCCTGAGCTACGGCTTCGTCGCCGGCCCGGGCCGCTACGAGACCACGCTCACGCGGCCCGACCTGTTCAGCCGCTACTACCTCGAACAGTTCCGCCTGCTGCTGGAGAACCACGGCGTCGAGCTGGAGGTCGGCATCGCCAGCCAGCCGATCCCGATCCATTTCTCCTTCGCCGAGAACGACCACATCGAGGGCACCATGAGCGCCGAGCGCCGCGCCCTGATGCGCGACGTGTTCGACCTGCCCGACCTCGCCGCCATGGACGACGGCATCGCCAACGGCACCCACGTGCCGCGCCAGGGCGACGCCGAGCCGCTGGCGCTCTTCACGGCCGCGCGCGTGGACTATTCGCTGCATCGCCTGCGCCACTACACCGGCACCGCGCCGGAGTGGTTCCAGAATTTCGTGCTGTTCACCAACTACCAGTTCTACATCGACGAGTTCATCGCGCTCGGGCGCGAGGCGATGGCCGATCCCGACAGTCCCTACGTCGCCTTCATCGAGCCGGGCAACGTGACGAACTACCGCGTCGGCTACGCGGGCCCCGAGGGCGGCGTCGCACCGCCGCGCCTGCCGCAGATGCCCGCCTACCACCTGGTGCGCGCCGACCGCACCGGCATCACCATGGTCAACATCGGCGTCGGCCCGTCCAACGCCAAGACCATCACCGACCACATCGCCGTGCTGCGCCCGCACGCCTGGATGATGCTGGGCCACTGCGCCGGTCTGCGCAACAGCCAGCAGCTGGGCGACTACGTGCTGGCCCACGCCTACGTGCGCGAGGACCACGTGCTCGACGAGGAACTGCCGCTGTGGGTGCCGATCCCTGCGTTGGCGGAAATCCAGCTGGCCCTGGAGAAGGCGGTGGCCGACGTGACCCGCCTGGACGGCACCGAACTCAAGACCATCATGCGCACCGGCACCGTCGCGAGCACCGACAACCGCAACTGGGAACTGCTGCCGCAGAACGAACCCCAGCGCCGCTTCAGCCAGAGCCGCGCCGTGGCGCTGGACATGGAGAGCGCCACCATCGCGGCCAACGGCTTCCGCTTCCGGGTGCCCTACGGCACGCTGCTGTGCGTCTCCGACAAGCCGTTGCACGGCGAGATCAAGCTGCCGGGCATGGCCAACCACTTCTACCGGGAACGCGTCGAGCAGCACCTGCGCATCGGCATGCGCGCCATCGAGATCCTGCGCGCCGAGGGCTCCAGCCGGCTGCACAGCCGCAAGCTGCGCAGCTTCGCGGAAGTCGCCTTCCAGTGAGGCGGACACGGCCGTCCGTTGAAGACGTCGGCATACGTTCCGACATCCGCAGCCGATGAATTCCGAAGACCTGCAGCGCCTGGTCACGCTGGAGATGCCCTTCGGCAAGTACAAGGGCACCCTCATCGCCGACCTGCCCGGCGCCTACCTGACGTGGTTCGCCCGCACGGGGTTTCCGAAGGGCGAGATCGGGCGACTGCTGCAGCTGATGCACGAGATCGACCACAACGGGCTCAAGGACCTGCTGGCGCCCCTGCGCCGGCGCTGACATCGGGAACGGCCGAGACCCGGCACGGCGGGCAGGAGGCGTGGCGGGCGTGACCCGCATGGACGATCCCCTCCAGGGCGCCACGGGCAAGCTGCCGGCGCGCATCGACACGCCCGACGGTCCGGGTCGGTTCCCCATGGTCGTTGACGTCCACGGCGGCGGCCGGGTCATCGTCGACGAGCAGGTCCACGACGGTGGCGCGCGCGGCATCGCCAAGGAAGCCGACGCGGTCGTCATCTCGGTCGACCATCGGCGTGCGCCGGAAGCCAAGTCCCAGGCCGCGTGGGACGACACCCCGGCCTCGTGCGAGTGCACGCTCGCCGACGCGGCGAAGCACAAGGGCGACCGCAAGCGCGTGGCACGGGCCGGCAAGGATGCCGATGGCAACCTGGCCGTCGTCGCGGCCGTCGTGGCCAAGGCCAAGGGAGCCCAGGCCTGCGCCGGCCAGCGTCTGAAGGGTGCCTTCGGTTCCTGATGCGTCCCGACGCGCTGACGTCCTGGCGCCCCGACGGTCCGCGCCCCGATCGGGTCCGGCGTTGCGGGCCCGGCGCACCGCGCCGGAAGCCGTCAGCCGCCCTGCTGCGTCTGCGCCGCGCGCAGCTTGTCCTTCTTGCTCGGCCGCCGGCCCTTCACGCCGCCCGTGCCGGCCGCCGCCTCGGCGATGGCCGCGGCCCCGACCGCCGCCCCCGTACCGGTGGCCCCCGTCCCGATCGGCTCGAAACCCGTGATCCGCTCGCGCGGCACCGGCTGCCCCTGGCGCTTCTCGATCAGGCGGAAATGCGCTTCGGTCGAAGCGTCGACGAAGCTCACCGCCAGACCACGCTCGCCCGCGCGGCCGGTGCGCCCGATGCGGTGCACATGATCGATCGCCGAGCGCGGGAGGTCGTAGTTCACCACCACCGGCAACGCGGTCACGTCGATGCCGCGCGCGGCCAGGTCGGTCGCCACGACCACCTGCACGCGTGACGCCTTGAGGTCGGCCAGCACCTGGCTGCGCTTGCCCTGGCTGAGGACGCCATGGAACGGTTCGGCCGCCAGCCCGGTCTTGCGCAGCTTGTCGGCCACGGTCTCGGCGGCATGCTTCGTGGCGACGAAGACCAGCACGCGCGTCCAACCCTCCTCCCGCACCAGCCGCGCGAGCAGTTGCGTGCGCCGAGGCGCATCGACCTCGATGGCGCGCTGAAGGATGTCGGGCGCCGTGGCCGGCACGCTTTCCACGTCGATGCGCAGCGCCTCGTGCAGCACCCGGCCGGCGAGCTTCTCGATGGCTGGCGCGAAGGTGGCCGAGAACAGCAGGGTCTGGCGCCGCGCGGGCACCAGGGCCAGGATGCGCTGGAGTTCCGCATCGAAGCCCAGGTCGAGCAGCCGGTCGGCCTCGTCGAGCACCAGCATCGACACGGTGCCCAGGTCGATCGCGTGGTGGTCCACCAGGTCGAGCAGCCGGCCGGGCGTCGCGACCATGACGTCGGCACCGCCGCGCAGCGCCATCAGCTGGGGATTGATCGACACCCCGCCGAAGGCCACGGCGATGCGCGCGGGCTCCGGCAGCGCGCGGGCGAGGTCGCGCAGCGTGTCGCCCACCTGCGCGGCGAGCTCCCGCGTGGGCACCAGCACCAGGGCCTGCAGGCTGCGACGCCCGGCTCCGGGGAGCCGGCCCGACAGACGCTGCAGCAACGGCAGCGAGAAGGCGGCGGTCTTGCCCGAGCCCGTCTGCGCCGTCGCCAGCACGTCGCGGCCCGCGAGCACGGCGGGAATCGCGTCGCGCTGGATCGCGGTGGGCGTGGCATGGCCGAGATCGGCGAAGGCTTTCGCGAGGGAAGGGATGAGACCCAGGCTGGTGAATGGCATGCGACGCTCGCTGACGGATTTGGGGTCGGGCACCGTGTCTGCGCGAGAGGACGCGAAGGCGAGCGGTGCATCGACATGGAAGGGGGAACAGGACGGGACGCGGACCGCCGCGGCCCGCCAGAACTCAGGAAATACCCTGAATCGACACGATTTCAGCACGAACGGTGAAAGCATTTCCCCCAAAGCCGCCAGAGTGGACGACAATGCGCAAGTGTTTCGGTGATCTTTCACCCGACACGAATCGGTGATCCGGTAGTTTCGCGCCACAGCGCTCTTCAAGTCAGTTGTGATTCTGGGACTCCATCGCTTTGTTATTTTGGTTTGAATTAGGAGTCCCTCCATGGGCAAGAAACTCTACGTAGGCAACCTGTCCTACTCCATCCGTGACAACGACCTCGAACAAGCCTTCGGCGAGTTCGGTGCAGTGGCCAGCGCCAAGGTCATGATGGAACGTGAAACCGGCCGCTCCAAGGGCTTCGGTTTCGTCGAAATGGGCACCGACGCTGAAGCGCAGGCTGCCATCGAAGGCCTGAATGGCCACACCCTCGACGGCCGTGCGCTCACGGTGAACGAAGCCCGCCCGATGGAACCCCGTCCGGCCGGTGGTGGCTACGGTGGTGGTGGCCGCAGCGGTGGCGGCGGCGGCTACGGTGGTGGCGGCAACAGCGGCGGTGGCGGTGGCTACGGCGGCGGTGGTGGCGGCTACGGTGGTGGTGGCGGTGGCCGCAGCGGTGGCGGCGGCGGCGGTGGTTACGGCGGTGGCGGTGGCGGCAGCCGCGGCGGCTACTAAGCCCTCGCTTCCCGCATCCAAGATGCCTTCACCAGGACTTCGACGGTCGTGGTGAAGCAGAGAAAAGCTCCTTCGGGAGCTTTTTTCGTTTCCAGCGACAGCGCGGCACCCTGCCCGGCCAGCGTTCAGTCCCGCGTGGCCTTTGCCGATGGGGCGCTCGACAGGGCCCGCCGAAGTTCGACGGCGCATAGCGCGACCGCCGTGTGTGCCTCGTCCAGCACGCGCCCCATGGTGATGAAACCGTGGATCTGCCGCTCGAAGCAGACATAACTCACGCGGTTGCCGGCCCCGGAGAGCCGTCGCGCGAGGTCCGCGCCCTCGTCCACCAGCGGGTCGTGTCCGGCCGTGATCACCAGGGCCGGCGGAAGGCCGGCGAAGTCGTCCGCCAGCAGCGGTGAGGCACGCCAGTCGAGGTCGTGCCGTGGATCGTCGATGTAATGGTCGTGGTAGTAGGCCATCGACTCGTGGGTCAGCAGATACCCCTGGCCGTTGCGCGTGTGCGAGGAATGCCCACGACGCATGTCGGTGGCCGGATAGATCAGCAGCTGGAACGCGATGGGCAGGTCCCCGGCGGCGCGCGCGGCCAGCGCCACCACGGCGGCGAGGTTGCCGCCGGCGCTGTCGCCGCCCACGGCCAAGCGCGCCGCGTCGACGCCCAGGGCGGTGGCCTCGTGGCGCACCCAGCGCGTGGCGGCCAGCGCGTCGTCGACGGCGGCGGGAAAGCGGTGCTCCGGACCCATGCGGTAGTCCACGGAGACGACCGCGCAGCCGGAACCGTTGGCGAGTTCGCGGCACAGCGTGTCGTGCGTGTCCAGATCCCCGATGGTCCAGCCGCCGCCATGGAAATACACCAGCACCGGCGTCACGGCGCCAGCGCTGCCCAGCGGACGGTAGAAGCGCAGGGCGATGGGGCCGTTCGGGCCTTGGGCCTGAAGTTCGCGCACCTCGTCGACTTCGGGCGCATCGGGTTGCGTGAAGTGGCGCCGCTCGCGGTAGACCGCGCGCGCGTCGGTCGGGCTCAGCGTGTGGGTGGCGGGCAGGCCACGCTGCTCGATCAGGTCGAGCAGCGCGCGGGCTTGGGGATGCAGCATGGATCGATCCTTCGTCTTGGGAAAAAACACGCGCCACGACGCGCCGTGCCGGACCGTCGGGCGCCTGACCGCGTCAGGCCCGACGCGGCTTCACGCGCGAGGCGGCCTCCTTGGCGTTGCGACGCGCGGTGTCGACATCGCCCGCGTGGGCCAGCGCGACGCCCATGCGACGCTTCTCGAAACTCTCGGGCTTGCCGAACAGGCGCACGTCGGTGCCCGGCACGGCCAGTGCGTTGGCAACGCCCTCGAAGACGATTCCGGCCGCGTCCACGCCGCCGTAGATCACGGCGCTCGCCCCGGCGCTCTTGAGCGTGGTGTCCACCGGCAGGCCCAGGATGGCGCGCGCGTGCAGCTCGAACTCGTTCTGCCACTGGGTCGCCATCGTGACCATGCCGGTGTCGTGCGGCCTCGGGCTCACCTCGCTGAACCAGACGTCGTCGCCCTTGACGAACAGCTCGACGCCGAAAAGCCCTTGTCCGCCCAGGTCGTCGGTGACGGTGCGGGCGATGCGTCGCGCCCGCTCCAGCGCCAGCGGTGCCATCGGCTGCGGCTGCCAGCTCTCGACATAGTCGCCGCCGACCTGCACGTGGCCGATGGGCTCGCAGAAGCAGGTCTCGACCGCGCCGCCGGCGCCGCGCGCGCGCACGGTCAGCAGCGTGATCTCGTAGTCGAAGTCGACGAAGCCCTCGACGATGACCCGGCCATGGCTCACGCGGCCGCCCGCCATGGCGTGGTCCCAGGCCGCCTGGACGTCGCCGGGCCCGTCGATGCGGCTCTGGCCCTTGCCGGAACTGCTCATCACCGGCTTGACGATGCACGGATAACCGATGCCGCCGCCGCCCGCGTCGATGGCTGTCCGCAGCGCGTCGAGCGAATCGCAGAAGACGTAGGGACTGGTCGGCAGGCCCAGCGTCTCGGCCGCGAGGCGGCGGATGCCTTCACGGTCCATGGTCAGCCGGGCCGCGCGGGCGGTGGGGACGACACGCACCAAGCCGGCGTCCTCCAGCGCCTGCAGCTCGCCGGTGGCGATGGCCTCGATCTCGGGCACGACCAGGTCGGGCCGCTCGGCCTCGATCAGCGCGCGCAGCTGCGTCGCGTCGCTCATGGCCAGGGTGCGGGCGTGGTGCGCGACCTGCTGGCCGGGCGCGTGGTCGTAGCGGTCGACGGCGAGGGTCTCCACGCCAAGGCGCTGGAGCGCGATCAGCACCTCCTTGCCGAGCTCGCCCGAGCCCAGGAGCATCACGCGGGTGGCGTGGGGTGACAGCGGGGTGCCGAGGACGGTGGTCATGGAGGCGTTCTTTCAGGGCGGGGGACGAAGCGGGCGACAAGGAACTTTAATTCACAATCTTCAGGGTGCGCGGCCGGTCGATCCTGGCTTGCGCGACCTCGTCTCGAACTTCCATTCCACCTGTCTTTCCCTTCAAGGAGCATTTCCCATGAGCATCCAGACCGTCGGCATCATTGGCGCCGGAACGATGGGCAACGGCATCGCCCAGGCCTGCGCGGTCGTCGGCGTGAACGTCGTGATGGTCGACATCTCGCAGGCGGCCGTCGACAAGGGCCTCGGCGCCGTCGGCGCCAGCCTCGACCGGCTGATCAAGAAGGAGAAACTCACCGGCGCGCAGAAGGACGCGGCGCTCGCCCTCATCAGGGGCTCGACGGACTACGACGACCTCAAGGGCGCGCAGCTGGTCATCGAGGCGGCCACCGAGAACCACGCCCTCAAGGTGAAGATCCTCCAGCAGCTCGACGCGATCCTGCCGCCGGAGGTCATCGTGGCGTCGAACACCTCGTCGATCTCCATCACGCAGCTCGCCGCGGCCACCTCGCGCCCCGACCGCTTCATCGGCATGCACTTCTTCAATCCCGTGCCGATGATGGCGCTGGTGGAGATCATCCGCGGCTACCTGACCAGCGACGCCACGCACGACGCGGTCAAGGCGCTGTCCGAGACCCTGGGCAAGTCGCCCATCACGGTGAAGAACGCGCCGGGCTTCGTGGTCAACCGCATCCTGGTGCCGATGATCAACGAAGCCTTCTTCGTGCTGTCCGAGGGCATCGCCACGGCCGAGGACATCGACGCGGGCATGAAGCTGGGCTGCAACCAGCCGATCGGCCCCCTGGCGCTGGCCGACATGATCGGCCTGGACGTGTGTCTGGCGGTGATGGAGGTCTACCTGCACGAGTTCGGCGACTCCAAGTACCGGCCCTGCCCGCTGCTGCGCGAGATGGTCGCGGCCGGGCAGCTCGGACGCAAGACGAAACGCGGCGTCTACGCCTACTGACGACGGCCACCGGACCGACGCGCCCACACGGCCCCCGGCCCTGCCGGACCGGCGCGAAAGCCCTCCGCGCCACCCGGGCAGCGGGCACCGAAACCCCAAGACCCCAAAGGTCATGGCGCAATTCAATTTTACACAATTGAATTGTTCGATAAGCTTGAGGCCATGCCTTCCAAAGCCGCTCTCGACCCGTTGCTCCATCTGGACAACCAGTTGTGTTTCGCGGTCTATTCGACCTCGCTGGCGATGACGCGGCTCTACAAGCCCCTGCTCGACCAGCTCGGCATCACCTATCCCCAGTACCTGGTCATGCTGGCCCTGTGGGAGCGCGACGGCACCACGGTGTCCGAACTGGGCGAGCGGCTCTCGCTCGATTCAGGCACCCTCACGCCGCTGCTCAAGCGCCTGGAAGCGAGCGGTTTCGTGACGCG
This sequence comes from Comamonadaceae bacterium OTU4NAUVB1, assembly GCA_024372625.1. Classification (NCBI taxonomy): domain Bacteria; kingdom Pseudomonadati; phylum Pseudomonadota; class Betaproteobacteria; order Burkholderiales; family Comamonadaceae; species Comamonadaceae bacterium OTU4NAUVB1. The sequence goes on from CP099605.1 coordinate 3,023,398, forward strand.
GCTGCGCGACGCGGCCGACGAACGCCGCGTGCGCATCACCCTGACGCCGGCCGGTCGCAAGCTGCGGCTGCGCGCGGTCGACGTGCCCGCCTGCATGCTGACGGCCAGCGAATGCTCGATCGACGAACTCGTCGCCCTCACGCGGCAGCTGCAGGACCTGCGTGACCGGCTCAAGGCCGCCGCCTGACCCGCAACGCGTCCTCCTCCGACGGCCCATCCACTTTCCCCGCCGCCTTCGTCCGAAGGCATTTCCCTCCCAACCCAACCCGCAACCACCAAGGAAACACCATGGCCCACACCCTCGAAAAAGTCCTCTACACCGCCGAAGCCACCGCCGTCGGCGGCCGCGAAGGCACTGGCAAGAGCAGCGACGGCGCGCTCGACGTCACGCTGAGCGCCCCGGGTTCCAACAAGCCGGGCACCAACCCCGAGCAGCTGTTCGCCGTCGGCTACGCCGCGTGCTTCGTCGGCGCGCTGAAGGCCGTCAGCTCGAAGATCGGCGTGAAGGTGCCCGACGACGTGTCGATCGACTCCAAGGTCTCGCTCGGCCCGATCAAGGGTGGCGTCGCCTACGGCATCGCCGTCAAGCTGGCGGTGAACCTGCCGGGCCTGGACGACGCGCAGAAGAAGCAACTGGTCGACGCAGCCCATGAGGTGTGCCCGTACTCGAACGCCACGCGCGGCAACATCGACGTCGATCTGACGATCGTCTGATCGGCCGGCACGCCCTGCGCGTGCCCCGGCGCGAAAGGCGCCGTCCCCGAGGGAGGGATGGCGACAATGGCCGCATGACCTCCTCCTCCAGCGCGCCGCCCGACACCCACCCCTACGAGAGCCTCACGCCGGACGTGGTGCTCGACGCGCTGTCCGCGCTGGGCCTGCACGGCGATGGTCGCCTGACCGCCCTCAACTCCTACGAGAACCGCGTCTACCAGGTCTTCCTGGAAGACGCGCACCCGCATCCGGCGGTGGTCGTCAAGTTCTACCGGCCGGGCCGCTGGAGCGACGCGGAAATCCTCGAGGAGCACGACTTCGCACTCGAACTCGCCGCCGCCGAAGTACCCGCCGTCGCGCCCCTGAAGCTCGATGGCCGGACGCTGCACCACCACGACGGCTTCGCCTTCAGCGTGAGTCCCTACCGTGGCGGACGCGGGCCGGAACTGGAGGATTTCGAGGTGCTCGAATGGGTCGGGCGCTTCCTGGCCCGCATCCATGCCATCGGCGCCGCACGGCCTTTCACGCACCGCCCGGCGCTCGACCTGCACACCTTCGGCATCGCCTCGCGCGACTGGCTGCTGGCCAACGACAAGATCCCGCTGGACGTGCAGCGCGATTGGGAAACCGCCTGCAACGCCGCGCTCGAGCGCATCGCCGCGACGCCGCTCGACCCCGCCGCATCGGCCGGCTCGCCATTGCGGCGACTGCGCCTGCACGGCGACGTGCATCCCGGCAACATCCTGTGGACGCCCACCGACCGACCGCTCGGCGGCCCGCATTTCGTCGATCTCGACGACGCGCGCACCGGCTTCGCGGTGCAGGACCTGTGGATGCTGCTGTCGGGCGAACGCGCCCAGCGGACGGCGCAGTTGAGCGGCCTGCTCGACGGCTACGAGCAGTTCCGTGCGTTCGACCGGCGCGAACTGGCGCTCGTCGAGCCCCTGCGCACCCTGCGCCTGATCCACTACAGCGCCTGGCTGGCGCGCCGTTTCGAGGACCCGATCTTCCCGATCAACTTCCCGTGGTTCGGGTCGAGCGACTACTGGAAGGGACAGATCCTGGTGCTGCAGGACCAGTGCGAGCGGATGGAGGAAGAACCGCTGTATGCGTGAGCCGGCCTGCCATCGAAATCGATTCATCACCTTGTATCGACATGGCCCTCCGTCCGGGGGCATCGGGATCGCCTGAATAGCGAAAACGCTCTGCCAGCCAAAAACAAGTGAAAGCACATGCCAGCGTGCACAGAGCAACGCGCCGCAGAAATCGACGTTCAACAGGTTTCTTTCGCACCATCCACCAGCACACGATGTTCACGGCCTGCGCGACCACAACGGCCAGAAGTGCATAGAAGGCATATGTGACGCTAGGTCCGACCATGCGGTCCTTGTATTGGGCGAACCAGATCACGAAGATGGCGAAACGAACGCACATGACGATGACCAGCAGGTTGGTCGCGAGGATCACGATGCGCACGGGCCGTCTCATCAGCGAAGTCCTTGGTCGACGAGTTCCCGTGCCAGAGACTGCCAGCGCTGCGGACTGTCCTGCACGACGTGCGCGTAGTGGAAGTGCCCTTCGCCGAGCTTGCGATTCTGTTGACGTTGCAAATCAGGAATGGCAAGGATCAGTTCTCGCTGGGAAAGACCAGCGTAGATTGGGTCGCCGAATTTCCGCAGGTCCTTCACGATCACTTTCCTGATCGTCGATGTCGCCCGGAGCTCCGCCAGGAAATCGCCATCGATCGGCGAACCGATCAGGACCAAGTGATCGACGACATGCCGCTGTCGCGCATACCAGTATGCGGTTTGCGCGGCCAGTAGCGAACCGTATGAGTAGCCGATGAGATTGAATTGTGGCGCGCCGTCTGACATGCCACTCGAAATCGTCCATTCGGCATCGTCCTTGTATCGAATCAAGGTACCTGCGCGCGCAGCATCCAGGAGGAGTCCGGTTTCCTGGCCAAAACTCGTGACAGCCGTATTCGTCAAACCGACACGGACGTGTTCCATGCCTGCTTTACGGAATGCTTCCAACTGCGGCTGGATGTACGGCCCATCCAGCCCCGCACCACCCCAATACAGCGTGCCCCGGGGCTTCTTCACATAGACCGTCGCGGGACGCGTGTCGCTCTTCAAGGTGAGGATCGCGCTCGCCATGGCGACCGGGGCCAGCAGGGGAATGGGCATCACGCGCCCTCCCCGAAGATCTCGATGCGGATCTGGCTGCCACCCGTGCCCGTCACGCGCTCGGTGTGGCCCTGAGCGTCCGTGCGCCCCTGCAGCATGCCGCCCGGATGACGCAGGCGGTAGAGCCGGTGCGCGAGCGGCGTGCCGTCGGCTTCGTCGCGCAGCAGGAAGCGTTGATCGCAGCTGTCGGGCGCATGGCCTTCTTTCGTGACGGCTTGCGGTGGCATTCCCACGTGCCAGGCATCGGCGCTGATCGTCGGATGCATCGCGCCGCCCTCCGCCATGTCGCCTTCGACCCAGGACGTCTGCTGCGATGCGACCAGCTGCGGTGGCGGCGTGCAACGACACAGGCAGAGATCGCCGCCGAGGGCCTCCTGCCTGCCATGCGGGCCGGTGGACGAGATGCGCGTGCCGACCGCCACGATGTGCCCGGTGGTGCCGCAGGCCGGACATTCGACCTGATCGCCTTCGAAAGCCAGCGCATGGCCGTGCCAGGTCACCGTCGACAGACCGGTCGCTACCCTGCCGCCACGCGTCGTCATGTCACCGACGCGGATGTGAAAACGCCTTCCCATGGAAACTCCCTGCTATTTTTGGCGGGGATTCTAGGAAGGCGTCGAGGGAATCGATGGATGCCGGCGCGGCCATGCGCCGGGTGGTCGCCCGGACCCTGACGGACGGATCAGTAGGGACTGTCGGACTGCCCCGGCCCGCCGGATGGGCGCGCGGGCTGCGGGTAAGGCGCAGCCGGGTACGCCGAGGACGGCACGACGACCCCCCGCTCCACCCCACGGTTCGATGGGGCCGGCGGCGGCGGCGCCGACGACCGCGGCGCGTTCGGGTCGTACAGCACGGTGCCCGTGCCGACGCCAGCGCCCAGCCGCGCGCTGCCCCCGATGCCCGTGGAAGCCCCGACCCCGGCACCGCCGTAGACCTGTCCGCCACCATTGACTCCGACGCCCACGCCCAGCGGCCCGATGCCGGTGCCCAGGCCGATGCTCGGTCCGCCCGAACCGACGCCCACGCCCAGCGAGACGCCCGGCACCAGCGGAATGCCGATGCCCACGCCCGCCGCGCAACCGGCGAGCCCGCCCAGGGCCATGGCCACGGCCGCGAGGACGGCCGCGACACGCGGCGCGCGGCGCATCGGCACGGGCCTGGCGATCACACCAGCAGGGCGTTCACGCGCCGCACATAGGCCGCCGGATCGGCCGGCAGGCCGCCCTCGGCCAGCAGGGCCTGGTCGAACAGGATGTGGGCCAAGTCGTCGAAGTGCCCGGTCTCGCCTTCGAGCTTGCGCACCAGCGGATGCTCGGCGTTGACCTCCAGCACCGGCTTGAGGTCGGGCGCGGGCTGGCCGGCCTGGCGCAGCATGCGGGCGAGCTGCGTGCTCATGCCGCCGTCCTTGACCACCAGGCACGCCGGCGAGTCGACCAGGCGCGTGGTCACGCGCACGTCCTCGGCCTTGTCCTTCAGGGCGTCCTTGAGGCGCTCCAGCACCGGCTTGAAGCTCTCGGCGGCTTCCTCCGCCGCCTTCTTCTCGGCCTCGTCCTGCAGGCCGCCGAGGTCGACCGCGCCCTTGGCCACGCTCTGCAGCGGCGTGCCGTCGAACTCGTGGAGGTAGTTCAGCGCCCACTCGTCGACGCGGTCCGTCATCAGCAGCACCTCGATGCCCTTCTTGCGGAAGAGTTCGAGCTGCGGGCTGTTCTTGGCGGCGGCCAGCGTGTCGGCGGTGATGTAGTAGATGGCCTCCTGGCCCTCCTTCATGCGCGCCTTGTAGTCGGCGAAGCTCACGGCGACGGCGTCGCTGGTGGTGGAGGCGAAGCGCAGCAGCTTGGCGATGCGCTCGCTGTTGGCCATGTCCTCGCCCAGGCCTTCCTTGAGGACGGCACCGAACTCGGCATAGAAGGCCGCGTACTTGCCGGCGTCGGCGTCGGCCGCGAACTCGGCGGCCGTCTCGGCGGCGGGCGTGGCCGCCTTCTTGTCGGCCACGTCGGTGACGCCGTCGATCGGCTCGGTGGGCTCCGGGGCGGGCACCGATTCACCGGAACCGACGTCGATCTTGGCCGCGGCGCTCTCGACGGCGGCCTTCTGCTTCTTCGCCAGGTCCTCCAGCATGGACAGCACGCGCTTGGTGCTGCCCTCGCGGATCGCCTTGACGTCGCGGCTCTCCTGGAGCAGTTCGCGGCTGACGTTGAGCGGCAGGTCGGCCGAGTCGATCACGCCCTTGACGAAGCGCAGGTAGCTGGGCATCAGCGCCTCGGCGTCGTCCATGATGAAGACGCGCTTGACGTAGAGCTTCACGCCGGCGGTCTTGTCGCGGTTGAACAGGTCCATCGGCGCCTTGGACGGGATGAACAGCAGCTGCGTGTACTCGGTGCTGCCCTCGACGCGGTTGTGGCTCCAGGTCAGCGGATCGGCGTGGTCGTGCGAGATGTTCTTGTAGAACTCGGCGTACTGCTCGTCGGTGATGTCCTTCTTCGGGCGCGTCCACAGGGCGCTGGCCTTGTTCACGGGCTCCCACTCGCCGGTCTTGACCATGTCGCCGGGCTGGTCGTTCTCGCCTTCCTTCCACTCCTCCTTCTCCATCAGGATGGGCAGGGAAATGTGGTCGGAGTACTTGCCGATGACCGACTTGAGCTTCCAGGCGTTGAGGTATTCCTCGGCGTCCTCGCGCAGGTGCAGCGTGACGCTGGTGCCGCGCTGCGGACGCTCGATGTCGTCGACCTCGAAGTCGCCCGCGCCGGTGCTCGCCCAGCGCACGCCCTGGCCGGTGGGCAGGCCCGCGCGGCGCGACTCGACCACGATGCGGTCGGCCACGATGAAGCCCGAATAGAAGCCCACGCCGAACTGGCCGATGAGCTGGGCGTCGGACTTCTGGTCGCCCGAGAGCTTGCTCATGAAGTCCTTGGTGCCGCTCTTGGCGATGGTGCCCAGGTTGTCGATCGCCTCCTGGCGCGACAGGCCGATGCCGTTGTCGGTGAAGGTCAGGGTCCGCGCGGCCTTGTCGAAGGACACGCGCACCTCGAGGTTGGGCGCGTCCTCGTAGAGCGCGGCATCGTTGATGGCCTCGAAGCGCAGCTTGTCGCACGCGTCCGAAGCGTTCGAGATCAGCTCGCGCAGGAAGATCTCCTTGTTCGAGTAGAGCGAATGCGTGACGAGGTGCAGGAGCTGGGCGACTTCGGCCTGGAAGGGAAGTTTGGTCGGTGCGGGAGTGGTCATGGTGTTCGTCGGTTCGTTCGTCGTTCGTTCGCCGCGACCCGGCGATGCCGGTGCGGACGATGACGCCGGAGCCCGGAGGGCCGCCGGCGCGGTCGCGAGGGACATGGTGGCGCCCCGCGAGATTTTCAATGCCCCCCGGACGCGACCGGTGTCGGGGCGACGGCGGTGGCCGCGCGCTGCGCCGCCACCGCCGCGTCGCGCAGGTGGGCGGCCAGCAACGCCGCCGCCGGCGAGGGCCGCGCGCCACGCCGCGTGACGATGCCGAAGCCCTCGTGGCGCGCGCCGATCGACAGCGGCAGGCGGCAGGCGATGCGGTGCCGCTCGCAGAAATCCATCGTGCCCGAGGACATCAGCGCCACCAGCTGGGGGTCCTCCTGCAGCATCAGCATGGTCGCGAAGGTCGAGGCGGTCTCGCTCGGATAGGCCGGCAGCGGCAGCCCGGCCTCGCGGAACTCGCGCTCGAGCAGGTGGCGCAGCGGCATCTGGGCCGGATAGCACAGCCACCGGTAGCCCGCGAGCTGCGCCAGCGTGACGTTCGGCGCGCCGGCCAGCGGATGGCGCGTCCCCACCGCGATGGCGACCTGCTCGTCCATCAGCGGCTCGTAGTCGAACTGGTCGGGCCGGGCGGCGACGGTGGTGCGGCAGACCGCCAGGTCGAGCCGGCCTTCGTCGACGAGCGTGAGCAGCTCGATGCTGGTGGCCTCGCGCACCTCGACCGACAGCGCCGGCTGCTGCGCGCGCAGCCGCGTCAGCGCGCCCACCAGCACCGAATGCAGCGCCCCGGCGATGGCGCCCACCGCCAGGCGCGCGCCGGTGCCGCGCAGCACGCCGTCGATCTCCTCGCGCAGGTGCGCCAGGTCGGCCTCCACGAGCCGCGCGTAGCGCACCACGCAGCGCCCCAGCTCGTTGGCGTGCACGCCCTGCGGCGAGCGGGTGAACAGCTCGGCGCCGAAGGTGGTCTCGATCTCGCGCAGGGCCTTGGTCAGGCCCGGCTGGGTCATGCCCGTGCGCTCGGCCGCCCGGTGCAGCGAGCCGTGCTCGTCGAGCGCCACGAGCAGCGTCAGCTGGCGAAAGCGCAGGCGCGAGGCGATGGCGGATGAACTCGGCAGCATGGGCGGGGTTGCGGGATGGCGTGGAAAGACGGTGGCCGGAGGGCAGCGAGGGAATTCCCGGAGAGTCCGGAAAGTTATCGGCGGATCAGAAGGCCTCACTATGCAGCACCCCGGCCGGCTTCCACAATGCCGCCGCGACAGAGCGCGCCCCCCAGACACCCACCTCAGGAGACACACGGATGAAATTGCTGCGTTACGGCCCCGCGGGCCAGGAAAAACCGGGCCTCCTCGACGCCGGCGGCACGCTGCGCGACCTCTCGGCCCACGTCGCCGACATCGACGGCGCGGCGCTGTCGGCCCAGACGCTCGCCACCCTGCGCGCGCTCGACCCCGCCACGCTGCCCGCCGTCGAGGGCTCGCCGCGCCTGGGCGCCTGCGTCGGGCGCATCGGCAAGTTCATCTGCATCGGCCTGAACTACGCCGACCACGCCGCCGAGTCGGGGCTGGCCGTGCCGTCCGAGCCGGTGGTGTTCAACAAGTGGCTCTCGGCCGTGGTCGGCCCCAACGACGACGTGCGCATCCCGCGCGGCTCGAAGAAGACCGACTGGGAGGTCGAACTCGGCGTGGTGATCGGCAAGACCGCCAGCTACATCGAGGAGGCCGACGCCCTGGACCACGTGGCGGGCTACTGCGTGATCAACGACGTCTCCGAGCGCGAGTACCAGATCGAGCGCGGCGGCACCTGGGACAAGGGCAAGGGCTGCGACACCTTCGGCCCCACCGGCCCGTGGCTGGTGACCGCCGACGAGGTGCCCGACCCGCAGGCGCTGCGCCTGTGGCTGGAGGTCGACGGCCACCGCTACCAGGACGGCAACACCCGCACGATGGTCTTCGGCGTGGCGCACCTGGTGGCCTACCTCAGCCGCTTCATGACGCTGCACCCCGGCGACGTGATCTCCACCGGCACGCCGCCGGGCGTGGGGATGGGCTGCAAGCCCGAACCCATCTACCTGCGCCCCGGCCAGACCATGCGCCTGGGCATCGACGGCCTGGGCGAGCAATGCCAGCGCACGGTCGCGGCCTGAGGACGTGACCACCATGATCACGTACGACTTCGAGGGCCGCGTCGCGGTCGTCACCGGCGGTGCCCAGGGCATCGGTTTCGCGGTGGTCCGCCGGCTGCTGGCCGGCGGCGCCCGCGTCGCGATCTGGGACGCCGACACGCGCGCCCTGGACGCGGCCCGCGCCGAACTGGCCAGCGACGCCGTGCAGACGGTGCGGGTCGACATCACCTCAATCGCCGAGGTCGAGGCGGCCGTGCGGGAGACCGAGGGCGCGAGCGGGCCCATCGCCATGCTGGTCCACAGCGCCGGCATCGCGGGCGCCAACGCGCCGGTGGCCGATTACGCGCCGGCCGAATGGCAGAAGGTGCTGGACGTCAACCTCACCGGCGCCTTCCACGTCAACCGCGCGGTGGTCGCGGGCATGGTGGCGCGCGACTACGGCCGCATCGTCAACGTGGCGTCCATCGCCGGCAAGGAAGGCAATCCCAACGCCGCCGCCTACAGCGCCTCCAAGGCCGGCGTGATCGCGCTGACCAAGAGCCTGGGTAAGGAGACGGCCGGGCGCAACGTGGCCGTCAACGCCATCACGCCGGCGGCCGCGCGCACCAAGATCTTCGAGCAGATGTCGCAGCAGCACATCGACTACATGCTCTCGAAGATCCCGCGCGGGCGTTTCGTCGAGGTCGACGAGATCGCGGCGATGGTGACCTGGCTGGTGTCGGCGGAGAACTCGTTCACCACCGGGGCGGTCTTCGACCTCTCGGGCGGCCGGGCCACCTACTAGCCCGCACCCGGTCCGCGCGCGGCGCGGTGCCATCGACCGATCCGCCGGCGACACGACAACCACAACGACAACGACGAGACATCCTCAGGAGACTTCCCCATGCAGCCCAACCGCCGCCACGTCATCGCCGCCGCCTGCGCCTTCGCGCTCGCGGGCACTTCGCTCGCCAGCAGCGCGTCCGACTATCCCAGCCGGCCGATCGAGATCATCGTGCCGGTGGCCGCGGGAGGCGGCACCGACATGGTGGGCCGCGCCTTCGCCGAGGCGGCGAAGAAGTACCTGCCGCAGCAGCCGATGATCGTCAACAACAAGCCCGGCGCGAGCGGCGCCATCGGCATGGGCGAACTGATCGCGGCCAAGCCCGACGGCTACAAGATCGGCATCATCATCGTGGAGCTGACGATCATCCCGAACCTGGGCATCGCCAAGTTCACCGCCGCCGACCTGCGCCCGGTCGCCCGCCTCAACGCCGACCCGTCGGCCATCACCGTGCGCGCCGACGCGCCGTGGAAGACGGTCGAGGAATTCATGGCCGATTCCAAGGCGCGCAAGGAGCCCGTGTCCATCGGCAACGCGGGCATCGGCTCGATCTGGCACATGGCCGCCGCCGCGTTCTCCGACAAGACCGGCATCGCCTACAACCACGTGCCCTTCCTGGGCGCGGCACCGGCCGTGGTGGCGCTGCTCGGCGGCCACGTCGACGCGGTCGCCGTGAGCCCCGGGGAGGTGGCCCAGCACGTGGCCGCCGGCAAGCTGCGCACCCTGGCGGTCATGGCCGACCAGCGCGTGGCCGGACCGATCTTCGAGAAGGTGCCCACGCTCAAGGAGCGCGGCGTCGACCTGTCGGTGGCCGTCTGGCGCGGCCTGGCGGTGCCCAAGGCGACGCCCCAGGACGTGGTCGACCTCCTGGGCGACGTGGCGAGGAAGGCGGCCGACGACGCCTTCTTCCGCGAGGCCCTGGCCAAGGCCAACCTGGGCTGGTCGTACGCCGACGCGCCGACCTTCCAGGCCGTGATCGACAAGGACCGCGCGTTCTACAAGGCGCTGATCCCCAAGCTGGACATGGCGGCCAAGTAGGCCGATCCACCACCGGCCCCGGGACGTCGCCGCGACCCCTCAGAAGCGTTCGTTCTCGCCCAGGTAGCGCCACTGCCCGGCGGGCAGCGCGCCCAGCACCACGTGGCCGATGCGGATGCGCTTCAGGCCCACCACCTTCAGCCCGACCTGCTCGCACATGCGGCGGATCTGGCGCTTCTTGCCCTCGGTGAGCACGAAGCGCAGCTGCTCGGGGTTCTGCCAATCGACCCGGGCCGGCTTGAGGGGCTGCCCGTCCAGGCTCAGGCCATGGCGCAGGCGCGCGAGCATCGCCGGCGGAAAGACCGCCTGCACGTTGGTCGTGACGGGATCGTCGTCGTCGATGCGCACCAGCTGTCCCGGGGGCGCCAGGCGGCCCGGGCCGTGATAGGCCACCCGCACCAGGTATTCCTTCTCGATGCCCGAGTCCTCGCCGATCAGCTGGCGCGCCACGCGGCCATCCTGCGTCAGCACCAGCAGGCCCACCGAGTCGATGTCCAGCCGCCCCGCCGGCGCCAGGCCACGCAGTTGCGGCGGCGAGAAACGGTGCGTGCTGGTGTCCTCGCGCCAGTGGGTGCGGGGGTTGACGAGGACCACGGCGGGTTCGTGGCCGTCCTCGGCCTGCCCGCTCACGTAACCCATCGGCTTGTGCAGAAGGATGGTGACCCGCGTCGCCTGCTGGCCCTGCGCCGCCTTGTCGATCTCCACGCGGTCGGCCGGCGTCACCTTGACGCCCATCGGCGCCACCTCGCCGTTGACCTTCACCCAGCCGCGATCGATCCAGTCGTCGGCCTCGCGGCGCGAGCACAGGCCGAGTTCGGCCATGCGCTTGTTGAGCCGGACGGGACCGCCCGGCGATGCCGGCGGCGGGGACGCGGCGTTCGGCCGCCGGGCGGTGGAAGCGTCCTCGGGACGCGGTCGGGAGAAACGGGGCGGCGGCTGGTTCATCGTGGCGCGATTGTCCCCTCGCCGGCCCCCGCGTTGCCAGCCGGCCCCGGGACCGTCAGGCCTGCTGGCGCTGGACGTGTGCCGGGCGCGGCGCGGACGACCACGCGCCGGTGGCCGGCTCGGTCGCGGCGGTGTCGCCGCACAGGTACTGACGCACCGCCGGCGTCGCGTCGCCGGCCGCGCTGATGGCGCGGCGCAGCCGGGACTCGCTCACGAGCAGCGCCCGCGCCCAGTAGCGCACCTGGCTGGGCTCCTCGAGGTTGATGCGGCCCCGGTCGCGGGGGACGTGGTGGAAGGGAACGTCGGTCATCTCGGGTCTCCGTTGATTCGTCTCGCGCATGAATCTCGGAAGCCGCCGATGCGCTCCGGGCCAGTCATGTCCGACGGACACTGCAGGACCGGTCCTGCAAAAGCGTGACATCGTTCACATGCCCGGGGCCCGCCGGCGACCCCGGGGCGGTCACGGGCTCAGGGTCGCGAACACGCGCTCGCCACCGCCCGGCACGGCTCGGTCGGCAGGTGGGCGTCGCATTGCGCGAGGGCGGCTTTCATGGCGGCGTCCTTGTCGGTGCCGACGGCGGCACCCCATTCGCCGAAGCTGCCCGTCGCCAGGGCACCGCAACCGCGCTCGAACCAGACCCGGACCTCGCACGCGCGCACGGCACCCGCCAGGCCCGGTGGCGAGGACGGCACCGGCGGGCTCGCCGCGCCGCCCGGACGCTCGCACTGGGCGCGCGCCACCCGCTCGGCGGTCGCGCGCGACGGCTGGTCGAACGCGTAGCCGTAGCCGTCGGGACGCGCGGCGATCGCGCCCCACGCGCCCGTGGCCGGACGACCCGCCGGCGGCGCGGCGCCCGGTGGGGCGGCGACGCCCGTGGCGGCGACGGCGCACAGGCCGGCCAGGGCGATCGCGCGACCGGCCAGGCGCCGTCGCAGCGACGGCTTCGATGCGTCGGGGACACGCGTGGACGGGCTCATCGCCTCGACGCCGGAAGGTGCCGCAAGGGACTCATGGAAAGACGACCGCCGCCCCACCGTCGGCCTTCCACGGCGCATGACGTCGCATGACGGTGGCGAAGGCGTCGCTGGCCTGCCAGGCGGCCAGCGCCGCGCGCAGGCGTGGCCAGGGTCGGGTCGCGAACCAGGCGGGATCGACGCCGGCGAACTGGCGCACGAAGGGCAGGATGGCGGCATCGGCCAGCGTGGCGTGGTCGCCCGCCAGGTGCGGGTGGCGCGCCAGGCGCTCCTCGAGCCCCAGCAGGAAGGCGGCGCCGCGATCGCGGTAGACGTTCGTCACGTCCACGTCCACGTCCACGTCCATGTCCACGCCCCGGTCCCGCGTGGCCGGGTGGCGGTCGGGGTATTTGTAGCGGTCGAGGTCGGCCTTGAAGCCGGTGTCGCACGCGTCGATCAGCGCCAGCAGGTCGGCCAGCGTGCCGGTGCCGGGGGCCAGCCAGCCGAGCGGGTCGTGGCGGCGCAAGGTCCACCGCATGATGTCCAGGCTGTGGACGATCACCCGGCCCGGCGCGGCGGCGGTGGCGCTCAGGACCAGCACCGGCACGGTCGCCGCGGGGGACACGGCGAGCAGTTCGGGCGGCTTGTCGCGCAGCACCACCTCGCGCAGTTCGCAGCGCTGTCCGCTCGCGAGCAGCGCCAGCCGCGCCCGCATCGCGTACGGGCAGCGGCGGAACGAATAGAGCACCGGCAGCGGCGCGTCGTCGGGCATCGCGAGGGAATCGGCCACGGGCCTGGATCGCCGGGCTCAGTCGGGCACGAACTTCGACTTGAACTTCGCCTCGTCGGCGGCGTCCTCGAAGGTCGCGAGCTGGCCGGCCTTGTTGTCGGCCAGGCGATGCGCGGCGAACAGGCTGTAGCGGCCCTTGAGGTAGTAGCTCTCCATGTCGATGAGCATGTACGGATGCGGCACGAAGACCTGGTGCTCGAAGACGACGCGGTGGACGTTGCGCGGCGACGGGAAGAGCTTGTAGTCGGGGGTGGTGAGGGCTTGGGCGAGGGCCATGGATGCAGGACTGGGAAGGGATTGCGGTGGAAAGGAACGCGGAGGCGCGGAGGCGCGGGGGCGGCGGGACGGGGCGCGGATCAGGCCATGGCGCGCTGCGCGGGCGCGGGCGCGGGTCCCGCCCCGGCCGAACTGCGCAGCGCCCCCGGGTCGAGCACGCGCAGGCCGCCGTACTCGATGCGCAGGGTGCCGCTCGCCTGCAGCCGCAGCAGCGCCTGGTTCACGCGCTGGCGCGACAGGCCCACCAGGTAGGCCAGCTCCTGCTGCGTGATGCGCAGCAGGTCGCCGACGCCGGGGAACAGCACCGGGTTGAACAGCGCGGCCAGGTTGCGCGCCACGCGCACGTCGGGGTCGTTGAGGCGATCGGCCTCGCGCGCGGCGATGAACTGCGCCAGGCGCTCGTTGAGCTGGTCCATGACGAAGCGGTTGAAGCCGATCGAATGGTCGAGCAGCCAGTGGAATTCGTCGGTCGGCAGGCCGGCGACCACGCTGCGCCGCAGGGCCTGGATGTTGTAGCGGTAGGGTTCGCGCTTGAGCACCGTGCCCTCGCCGAACCAGCCGCCCGGGGGCAGGCCGCTGTAGGTCATGGAGGTGCCGTCGGCGTTGTCCTTGCTCATCTTGAGCAGCCCCTGGACCACGCCGAACCAGTAGGTCGGCGCGCGGCCCACGCGGCACACCAGGTCGCCGGGTTCCGCCTCGCCGACCACCACCACCGCCTCGGCACGGCGGCGCTCGGGCGGCTGCAGGGCATCGAGCCAGGGGATGTTGCGCAGCTCGTCGGCGGAGGCGGGTCGCACGCGATCGCGGATCGACGCGGGGCGCGGGGCGGTGGGCGTCATGGTTGGCGTGCGGGAAAGTCCGGGGGAGTGGTGTCCCTAGGATTGTCGTTGGAACGACAGATGGGCGTCAAAGCCGGTCCTAAAGTGGGCGCACCGTGACACCCGACACCGCCCGCCCTCCCCTCCACGCGACCACCGCCGCCATCGGCGATGCGCTGCCGCCGGCCCTGCGCGAGGCCACCTTCCCGCGCCTGCTGCAGGGCCACGCGGCCACTCGGCCCGACGCGCCGGCCGTGCGCGAGAAGGACCTGGGCATCTGGCAGACGTGGACCTGGCGCGACGCGGCGCGGGAGGTGCGCGAGATCGCCTGCGGGCTGGCGAGCCTGGGCTTCGCGGCCGGCGACCACCTGGCCATCGTCGGCGCCAACCGGCCGCACCTGTACTTCGCGGTGCTCGCGGCGCAGAGCCTGCGCGGCGTGCCGGTGCCGCTCTACCAGGACGCGGTGGCCGCCGAGATGGTCTTCATGCTCGACGACGCGCGCATCGGGTTCGTGATCGCCGAGGACCAGGAGCAGGTCGACAAGCTGCTCGAATGCCGCGCGCTGCAGCGCGCGCGGCCCGACGGTGCCACCGCCGTGCGCCACATCGTCTACGACGACCCGCGCGGCCTGCGCCACTACGACGCGCCGGGCCTGCTGGGCTGGGACGCGCTGCGCGAACTCGGCCGGGCCTGGGACGCGGCGCATCCGGGCGCCTTCGACGCGGACGTCGCCGCGGGCCGGCCGGAGGACGTCGGCGTGATCCTCTACACCTCCGGCACCACCGGACGGCCCAAGGGCGTGTGCCAGACGCACGCGAGCTTCGTCGCCTCGGCCCACGGCGGCGTGGCGACCGACCGGCTCGGCCCGGGCGACGACATCATGAGCTACCTGCCGATGGCCTGGGTCGGCGACCACCTGTTCTCGGTGGCGCAGTGGCTGGTGGGCGGCTTCACGCTCAACTGCCCCGAGTCGGCCGCGACGGTGATGAACGACATGCGCGAGATCGGGCCGAGCTACTACTTCGGCCCGCCGCGCACCTTCGAGGGCCTGCTGACGGCCGTGTCGATCCGCATGGAGGACGCGGCCGCGCCGAAGCGCTGGATGTACGCGCGCTGCATGGCGCTGGCCCGCCGCGTGGGCGCCGACCTGCTCAACGGCGCGCCGGTGGGCGCGCTCGACCGGCTCAAGTACCGCGTCGGCGACCTGCTGGTCTACGGGCCGCTGCGCAACGTGCTGGGCATGAGCCGCATCCGCGTGGCCTACACGGCCGGCGCGGCGATCGGGCCGGACCTGTTCCGCTTCTACCGCTCCATCGGCGTCAACCTCAAGCAGTTCTACGGCCAGACCGAGACCTGCGCCTACGTCTGCCTGCAGCGCGACGGCCAGGTCCGCCTGCAGACGGTGGGCACCGCCGCCCCGGGCATCGAACTCAAGATCGCCGCCGACGGCGAAGTGCTGGTGCGCGGCGTGTCGGTGCTCCAGGGCTATCACAACCGGCCCGACGCGACGGCCGAGGTGCTCGACGCCGAGGGCTATTTCCACACCGGCGACGCCGGCGTGCTCGACGCCGAGGGCCACCTGCGCATCATCGACCGCGCCAAGGACGTCGGGCGCATGGCCGGCGGCGCGATGTTCGCGCCCAACTACATCGAGAACAAGCTGAAGTTCTTCCCGCAGATCAAGGAGGCGGTGTGCTTCGGCGACGGCCGCGGGGAGGTCTGCGCCTTCGTCAACATCGACTTCGAGGCCGTGGGCAACTGGGCCGAGCGGCGCGGCCTGGCCTACGGCGGCTACGTGGACCTGGCGGGCAAGCCCGAGGTGCTGGCGCTGGTGGCCGAGTGCATCGGCCAGGTCAACGCCGACCTCGCCACCGAGCCCGGCATGGCCGACACGCAGGTCGCGCGCTTCATCGTGCTGCACAAGGAGCTCGACCCGGACGACGACGAGCTCACCCGCACGCGCAAGGTGCGACGCGGCTTCATCGCGCAGAAGTACGCGGTGCTGGTCGACGCCCTCTACGGCGGGCGCACCGAGCAGTTCATCGAGACGCAGGTGAAGTTCGAGGACGGTCGCACGGGCACGGTCAGCGCGACGCTGGGCGTGGTCGAGGCGAAGCGCTTTCCGGCGGCGGCGGGGGTGGCGGCATGAGCGCGCGACGCACCGGCGACGTCATCCTCGACGTGCGCAACATCTCGCTGGGCTTCGGCGGCGTCAAGGCGCTCACCGACATCAGCTTCGACGTGCGCGAGCACGAGGTGCGCGCCATCATCGGCCCGAACGGCGCGGGCAAGAGCTCGATGCTCAACTGCATCAACGGCGTCTACGCGCCGCAGCAGGGCGCGATCACCTTCCGCGGCAAGACCTTCAGGCACATGAACTCGCGCCAGGTCGCGGAGATGGGCGTGGCGCGCACGTTCCAGAACCTGGCCCTGTTCAAGGGCATGAGCGTGCTCGACAACCTGATGGCCGGGCGCAACCTGAAGATGAGGAGCGGCATCCTGGCGCAGGCCTTTCGCAACCCCTTCGGCTGGGGCGGCGCCGAGCGCGAGGAGATCGCGCAGCGCGAGGTGGTCGAGCGCATCATCGATTTCCTGGAGATCCAGCCGCAGCGCAAGACGCCCGTGGGCCAGCTGCCCTACGGCCTGCAGAAGCGCGTGGACCTCGGCCGCGCGCTGGCGATGGAGCCGCAGGTGCTGCTGCTCGACGAGCCCATGGCCGGCATGAACGTCGAGGAGAAGCAGGACATGAGCCGCTTCATCCTCGACGTCAACGACGAGTTCGGCACCACCATCGTGCTGATCGAGCACGACATGGGCGTGGTGATGGACATCTCCGACCGCATCGTCGTGCTCGACTACGGCAAGAAGATCGGCGACGGCACGCCCGACGAGGTCCGAAACAACGAAGACGTGATCCGGGCCTACCTCGGAGCGGAGCACTGACATGGGCTTTTTCCTCGAAACCGTCTTCGGCGGCCTGATGGCCGGCATGCTGTACGCGCTGGTGGCGCTGGGGTTCGTGCTGATCTTCAAGGCCTCGGGCGTCTTCAACTTCGCGCAGGGGGCGATGGTGCTGTTCGCGGCGCTGGCGATGGCGCGTTTCTCCGAATGGATCCCGCGCTGGCTGGGCTTCGACAGCCTGCTGCTGGCCAACCTGCTGGCCTTCGTCGCCGCCGGCGCGTGCATGGTGGCGGTGGCCTGGCTGGTCGAGCGTCTGGCCCTGCGCCACCTGGTCAACCAGGAGGGGATCACGCTGCTGATGGCGACCCTGGGCATCGCCCACGTGCTCGACGGCGCCGGCCAGCTGCTCTTCGGCAGCGCGACCTACAAGATCGACGTGGGCATGCCCAAGGACCCGTTCATCGTGCTGGAGAACACCTTCGAGGGCGGCCTGCTGCTGAGCAAGGAGGACCTCTACGCCGCCGTCGCCGCCGGCGCGCTGGTCGCGCTGCTGACGCTGTTCTTCCAGAAGACGCGCACCGGCCGGGCACTGCGGGCGGTGGCCGACGACCACCAGGCGGCGCAGTCGATCGGCATTCCGCTCGGACGCATCTGGGTCATCGTGTGGTCGGTCGGCGGGCTGGTGGCGCTGGTCGCGGGCGTGATCTGGGGCAGCAAGCTGGGCGTGCAGTTCTCGATCTCGTTGGTCGCGCTCAAGGCCTTCCCGGTGGTGATCCTGGGCGGCCTGACCTCGGTGCCCGGCGCGATCCTGGGCGGGCTGATCATCGGCGTGGGGGAGAAGCTCTCGGAGATCTACCTGGGGCCCTTCCTGGGCGGCGGGATCGAGAACTGGTTCGCCTACGCGCTGGCGCTGGCCGTGCTGCTGATCCGCCCTCAGGGCCTGTTCGGCGACAAGATCATCGACCGCGTCTGACGGAGCCGACACCATGTTCTATCGCGAAAACGGCCAGTTCAAGAGCAGCTACCGCGCCGACCTCGGGCTGTTCCCGATCGCGCAGGACCGCTGGGCGATGGTGGCGCTGGCGGTGGTCGCCTTCGTCGCGGTGCCCTTGCTGGCGAGCGACTACGCCTTCCGCGCCGTGCTCATCCCGTTCCTGATCCTGTCGCTGGCGGCCGTCGGGCTGAACATCCTGGTGGGCTACTGCGGACAGATCTCGCTGGGCACGGGCGCCTTCATGGCCATCGGCGCCTACGCGGCCTACAACCTGCAGGTGCGCATCGAGGGCATGCCGCTGCTGCTGTCGATCCTGGGTGGCGGCCTGGCCGCGACGGTGCTGGGCGTGCTGTTCGGCATTCCTAGCCTGCGCATCCGCGGCCTCTACCTGGCGGTGGCGACGCTGGCCGCGCAGTTCTTCACCGACTGGTTCACCAACCGCGTGAAGTGGGTCACCAACGATTCGTCCTCGGGCTCGGTGAGCGTGAATTCGCTGCAGATCCTGGGGTATTCGTTCACCTCGCCGGCCGAGCGCTACCTGCTGTGCCTGGCCCTGGTGGTGGTGTTCGGCCTGCTGGCCAAGAACCTGGTGCGCGGGGCCATCGGCCGCGAGTGGATGGCGATCCGCGACATGGACGTGGCCGCCGCCGTGATCGGCATCCGCCCGGTCTACGCCAAGCTGACGGCCTTCGCGGTCAGCAGCTTCATCGTCGGCATCGCCGGGGCGCTGTGGGGCTTCGTCCACCTGGGGGCCTGGGAGCCGGCGGCCTTCGGCATCGACAAGTCGCTGCAGTTGCTGTTCATGATCATCATCGGCGGACTGGGCTCGATCGCCGGCGCGTTCTTCGGCGCCGCCTTCATCGTGCTGCTGCCGCTCTTGCTCAACCACGTGCCGCACTGGCTGGGCCTGCCGCTGTCCACCGCCACCGCCTCGCACCTGGAGCACATGATCTTCGGCGCGCTGATCGTGTTCTTCCTGATCGTCGAGCCGCACGGCCTGGCCAAGCTGTGGTCGACCGCGCGCCAGAAGCTGCGCCTCTGGCCCTTCCCGCATTAGCCCGACCGGCTCGACGGTCGTCGTTCCTTTCCCGTGATCCGATCAACCGAAGGAGACAAGACAATGAAATTCCAGATGCAATGCGCCGCCATGGCGATGGCCGTGGCTTCCGCCGTCGGAGGCATGTCGATCGCCTCGGCCCAGACGGCCGAGCAGTTCGTGCCGCTGCTGGTCTACCGCACCGGCCAGTTCGCGCCCCTGGGCATTCCGTGGGCCGACGGCAAGCAGGACTACCTCAAGCTGGTGAACGCGCGCGACGGCGGCGTCAACGGCGTCAAGCTGACCTACGAGGAATGCGAGACCGCCTACGACGCGGCCAAGGGCGTGGAGTGCTACGAGCGCCTGAAGGGCAAGGGCTCGGGGGCCTCGGGCTTCGACACGCAGTCCACCGGCATCACCTTCGCCGTGACCGACAAGGCCTTCGTCGACAAGGTGGTGGTGGAGACGCCCGGCTATGGCCTGTCGCAGTCGGTCGACGGCACGGTGTTCGAGTGGAACTTCCCGCTGCTGGGGACCTACTGGACCGCCGCCGACGTGATGATCCAGGACATCACGAAGAAGGAGAAGGGCAGCCTCAAGGGCAAGAAGATCGCGCTGGTCTATCACGACTCGCCCTACGGCAAGGAGCCGATCCCGCTGCTGCAGAAACGCGCGGCGGCCGACGGCTTCGAGCTGTCGCTGTTCCCCGTGACGCCTCCGGGCGTCGAGCAGAAATCCACCTGGCTGCAGATCCGCCAGCAGAAGCCCGACTACGTGCTGTTCTGGTCGGCCGGCGTGATGACGCCCGCGGGCATCCGCGAGGCGCAGGCCAGCGGCTATCCGCGCGAGAAGCTCTATGCGATCTGGTGGGCCGGCTCGGACCACGACGTGAAGGACATCGGCGCCGGCGCCAAGGGCTACAACGCCATCACCATCCACAACAGCGCCGCCAAGGACAAGGTCCACGACGACCTGCGCAAGTTCGTCTACGACAAGGGCCAGGGCACCGGCGCGCCGACCGGCATCGGCTCGCTCGCGCACACGCGCGGGATGATGATCTCGATGCTGCAGGTCGAGGCCATCCGCGCCGCGCAGGACAAGTACGGCAAGGGCAAGCCGCTCACGCCCGAGCAGGTGCGCTGGGGTTTCGAGAACCTGGACCTGAGCGCCGACAAGTTGAAGGCGCTCGGCTTCGGCGAGGTCATGCGGCCGGTGAAGACCTCGTGCGCCAACCACATGGGCGACGACTGGGCGCGCATCGTGCAGTGGGACGGCGGCAAGTGGGAGGTGAAGTCCGACTGGTACCAGTCGGACAAGAAGTTCATCGACCCGCTGGTCAAGGAGTACGCGGCGAAGTACGCCAAGGACAAGAACATCAAGACCCGGGCCTGCTGAACGCCCGTCGCGAAAGCCGTCGTCCCATGAGCACGCCCAACCTCCTCCTCGAAGTCAACGGCATCGAGGTCATCTACAACCACGTCATCCTCGTGCTCAAGGGCGTCTCGCTGTCGGTGCCCGAAGGGGGCATCGTGGCGCTGCTGGGCGGCAACGGCGCGGGCAAGACGACCACGCTGCGCGCGGTGAGCAACCTGCTGGCCGGCGAGCGCGGCGCGGTCACCAAGGGCACGATCGAGCTGCGCGGGGAGCGCATCGAATCGCTCACGCCCTCGGCGCTGGTACGGCGCGGGCTGGTGCAGGTGATGGAGGGCCGCCACTGCTTCGCCCACCTGAGCATCGAGGACAACCTCATGACCGGCGCCTACACCCGCACCGACGGCAAGGCCGCCATCGCCCGCACGCTGGAGAAGGTCTACGCGTACTTCCCGCGCCTGAAGACGCGCCGGACCTCCCAGGCGGCCTACACCTCCGGCGGCGAGCAGCAGATGTGCGCCATCGGCCGCGCGCTGATGGCCAACCCGTCCATGGTGCTGCTCGACGAACCGTCGATGGGCCTGGCGCCGCAGATCGTCGAGGAGGTCTTCGCCATCGTGAAGGACCTGAACGAGAAGGAACGCGTCACCTTCCTGCTGGCCGAGCAGAACACCGCCATGGCGCTGCGCTTCGCCGACCACGGCTACATCCTGGAGAGCGGTCGCGTGGTGCTCGACGGTCCGGCCGCGAGCCTGCGGGAGAACGAGGACGTCAAGGAGTTCTACCTCGGCATGGGCGGTGCCGATCGCAAGAGCTTCCGCGACGCCAAGAGCTACAAGCGCAGGAAACGGTGGCTGGCATGAGGGACCACGACACGTCCGGCGATTTCCACGACGCCCTGGAGACACGCGATCCGGCCGCGCGCGAGGCCGCGCTGCTCGCGGCGCTGCCCGCCCAGCTGACCCATGCGATGTCGGCGACGTCGGCTTTCGCGGAAATCCTGGCGGGCGTCGATTGCGCCGCGATCACCACGCGCGCCGCGCTCGCCAGCCTGCCGGTCACGCGCAAGTCCGACCTTCTGGAGCGACAGCGCCGCCTGCGCGCGAGCGACCCGTTCGGCGGCTTCGCCGCCGTCGGGCGCGGTGCGGCGATGCCACGCGTGTTCGCGAGTCCCGGCACCATCTACGAGCCCGAGGGCGCCGGCCCCGACCCCTGGCGCACCGCGCGCGCGTTGCACGCGGCGGGATTCCGCGCCGGCGACCTGGTCCACAACGGCTTCAGCTACCACCTGACGCCCGCCGGCTCGATCATGGAGAGCGGCGCGCACGCGCTGGGCTGCAGCGTCTTCCCCGGTGGCACCGGCCAGACCGAGCAGCAACTCGAAGCCATGGCCGACCTCCATCCGGCCGGCTACATGGGCACGCCCAGCCTGCTGCGCATCCTGATCGAGAAGGCCACCGCCGCGAACCTTGCGTTGCCGGGATTCGACAAGGCGCTGGTCTCGGGCGAGGCCTTTCCGCCGAGCCTGCGCGACTGGCTCGCCGAGCGCGGCGTGGCCGCACTGCAGTGCTACGCCACGGCCGACCTGGGCCTCGTCGCCTACGAGACCCCCGCGCGCGAGGGCCTGGTGCTCGACGAAGGCGTGCTGCTGGAGATCGTGCGGCCCGGCACCGGCGACCCGGTGGCCGACGGCGAGGTCGGCGAGGTCGTCGTCACCACCTTCAATCGCGCCTATCCGCTGGTGCGCTTCGGCACCGGCGACCTGTCGGCGGTGCTGCCGGGCCCCTGCCCGACCGGGCGCACCAACGTGCGCATCCGTGGCTGGCTCGGTCGCGCCGACCAGACCACCAAGGTGCGTGGCATGTTCGTCCATCCGGGCCAGGTGGCGGCGGTGCTGCGACGCTTCCCGGGATTGGCGACATGCCGGGCACGGCTGGTGGTCGAAGGCGAGATGGCCGACGACCGCATGACCCTGAGGATCGAGACGGCGCCGGACCGGGACCTGGCGCAACGCGTGGCCGACGCCGTGCGCGAGGTGACGCGGCTGCGGTGCGCGATCGAATGCGTCGCCCCCGGCAGCCTGCCCAACGACGGACGGGTGATCGAGGACGCGCGTCGCTACGAATGAGGGGTCGCGTGCCGAAGGACCGACCGGACGGCCGTCCGGTCCGTTCGGACAGGCGCCGGCAGGCCCCATGACCCGCGGGTTCGACCTTGCGCCATCCGGGGTCTTCCTAGGGACTTATCTGGAGCTACGGCGACCGCACGGCCCACTAAGATCGCCGCCTTTTATCCCCGGAACCGTCATGAAAAAACTGCTCGCCCTCGCCATGATCGCCGCCGCTGCCGCCGGCGCCCAAGCGCAGGACTTCCCCGGCAAGGACAAGATCATCACCATCGTCGTGCCCTTCGCCGCCGGCGGTCCGACCGATCGCGTGGCACGCGACCTGGCTGAAGCGATCCGCAAGCCGCTCGGCGGCATCAGCATCGTGGTCGACAACGCGGCCGGCGCGGGCAGCACCATCGGCAACGCCAAGGTCGCGCGCGCGCGCAACGATGGCTACACCCTGCTGCTCACGCACGTCGGCATGGCCACCACGCCGGTGCTGTTCCGCAAGCTGCCCTACAACTACGAGACCGATTTCGAGTACCTCGGCATGATCAACGACGTGCCGATGACGCTCATCGGCAAGCCGACGCTCGAGGCCAAGAACATCAGCGAGCTGCGCGACTGGATCGCCAAGACCGGCAGCAAGGTCAACCTCGGCAACGCGGGCGTCGGCTCGGCCTCGCACCTGTGCGGCCTGCTCTTCCAGAGCGAACTCAAGACCGAGATGACGACCGTTCCCTACAAGGGAACGGCGCCGGCGATCGCCGACCTGCTCGGCGGCCAGATCGACCTGCTGTGCGACCAGACCACCAACACCACGAGCCAGATCGAGGGCAAGAAGGTCAAGCCCTACGCCGTCACGACGCTCAAGCGCCTGACCACGCCGGCGCTCAAGGACATCCCGACGCTGGACGAATCCGGCATGAAGAACTTCCAGGTCACGATCTGGCACGGCCTCTATGCCCCCAAGGGAACACCGCCTGCCGTGCTCAAGACCATCAACGACGCGCTCAAGGTCGCCCTGAAGGATCCGGAGTTCATCAAGAAGGAAGAAGCACTCGGTGCGGTGGTCGTGACCGACAAGCGCATGGAGCCGGCCGAGCACAAGAAATTCGTTCAATCCGAGGTCGCCCGGTTCGGTCCGGTGGTCAAGGCCGCCGGCGCCTACGCCGACTGACACGGCGCCCTGCCCTCGCGGCAAGGCTCACGAGCCGGGAGAAACGGGACACCGTTTCCCCGGCTTTTTTCTGTTTCGCCCGGCTCAGACGCCCCAGACCACGTCGCGACCTTCGGCATGCGAGCGCTTGAGCATGTCCAGAAAGGGCGTCGCGCGCTGGTGCAGGCCGACGTGCTCGCGCTCGGCGACCTCGTCGTGGTTCTCGGCGGCCATGGCGTCATGATTGTGCTTGCCGTTCTCGAGTTCCCGGTGGATGGCGGTCTCGAGGGCGGAGATGGCCGCCGGAATCTGGTCGACCGTGACGATGCCCTGCGGACTCGGGGTCTTGCCGATCACATCGAGCAACTGGCGAGCGTTGGGCTCGAGCATGACCACGTCGGCGGTCGCCTGGGACTTGAATCGGTAAAGCATGTCTGGGTTCTTCGAAGAAAAATCGAGAACCGAGGGTACACGCATTGCGCGCCTGGCCGTGCAGGCCCAGGCCGAGTCCGCCTGAAGCATTTCGGATGTCCCGGATGACGGAGGACGCAGTGGACGAGCGTCTTCGATCTCAGGCATCCAAGTTTCCGGAAGTGGCGCCAGGACGGCACCGACCTGTACTGGAAAGCCGGAGACCAAAGAAAAAGGGCCCTGTTGAAAACAGGGCCCTTCAATTGGTTGCGCGAGCAAGATTTGAACTTGCGACCTTTGGGTTATGAGCCCAACGAGCTACCAGGCTGCTCCATCGCGCGGCAAGATGGAATTATATCTTATTCTGCAGCGTCTTGCTGATTATTTTCTTCTTCCGACACTTCAGGACGATCGACCAGTTCGACGAGCGCCATCGGAGCATTGTCGCCCACACGGAAGCCCATCTTCAGAATGCGGGTGTAGCCGCCCGGACGCGCCTGGTAGCGCGGGCCGAGTTCGCCGAACAGCTTGACGACGCTGTCGCGGCTGCGCAGGCGATCGAACGCAAGACGCTTGTTGGCGAGCGTCGGATTCTTCGCCAGCGTGATCATCGGTTCGATGACGCGGCGCAGTTCCTTGGCCTTGGGGACGGTCGTCTTGATGACCTCGTGCTCGATGAGCGAGTTCATCATGTTCTGCAGCATCGCGAGGCGGTGCGAGCTGGTGCGGTTGAGTTTGCGAAGTCCGTGTCCGTGACGCATGGTGCTTTCCTTTACTTTATAAAAACAGGCAGCCGTATCAGGTACTGCCCGGTGCACTGCGGCCCTCGCGGGCCGTCAAAAAATCAACGCTTGTCGAGGCCGGCCGGCGGCCAGCTTTCGAGCTTCATGCCCAAGGTCAGGCCGCGCGAAGCAAGCACTTCCTTGATCTCGTTCAACGACTTGCGACCCAGGTTGGGGGTCTTGAGCAGTTCGTTCTCGGTGCGCTGGATCAGATCGCCGATGTAGTAGATGTTCTCGGCCTTGAGGCAGTTCGCCGAACGCACGGTGAGTTCGAGCTCGTCCACGGGACGCAGCAGGATCGGATCGAACTGCTGGGCGCTGCGCGGTGCGGGCGCATCGAATGCGGCGAGTTCGCCACCCTCGAGCTGCGCGAACACGGCGAGCTGTTCCACCAGGATCTTCGCCGAGGCACGCACCGCGTCCTCCGCGGTGATCGCACCGTTGGTCTCGATTTCGATGAGCAGCTTGTCCAGATCGGTGCGTTGTTCAACGCGCGCGCTCTCGACGGTATAGCTCACGCGCTTGACTGGCGAGAACGAGGCGTCGAGAACGATGCGACCGATCGACTTGGTCGGCTCGTCCGCATAACGGCGCATCGTGCCCGGCACATAGCCACGGCCCTTCTCGACCTTGATCTGCATGTCGAGCTTGCCGCCTTGCGACAGGTGGGCGATCACATGGTCGGGATTGATGATCTCGACGTCGTGCGGCGTCTGGATGTCGGACGCCGTGACGGCACCTTCACCGTCCTTGCGCAGGCTGAGGGTGACTTCATCGCGGTTGTGGAGCTTGAAGACCACGCCCTTGAGGTTCAGCAGGATGTTGACGACGTCTTCCTGGACGCCATCGATCGACGAGTACTCGTGGAGCACACCGGCGATGGTCACTTCGGTGGCGGAATAACCCACCATCGACGACAGCAGCACGCGACGCAGCGCATTGCCCAGCGTGTGGCCGTAGCCACGCTCGAACGGCTCCAGCGTCACCTTGGCCTTGTTGGCGGCAAGTTGCTCGACCTGGATGGTCTTGGGTTTCAGAAGGGTGGTTTGCATGCGGACTTCCTCTCAATACCCCCGGTTCGTTACACCGGTAAGGCTGGCGAAGCGCCCGACGCACGCCGTGCGTGCGCCAGGAACGAAACAGAAACAAAAACACGACGCACCGATCGGTGCGTGTTGCAGCAAATCAGCGCGAATACAGTTCGACGATCAGCGATTCATTGATGTCGGCACCGAACTCGTCGCGATCCGGGACCTTCTTGAAGGTGCCTTCGCCCTTGTCGGCATTGACCTCGACCCAGGCCGGGATGCCGACCTGCTGTGCCAGTTGCAGGGCTTCGACGATGCGGTTCTGCTTCTTCGACTTGTCGCGCACGGCAACGACGTCGCCGGTCTTGACCAAGTACGAAGGAATGTTCACCGACTGGCCATTGACCGTGATGGCCTTGTGCGAGACGAGCTGGCGCGCTTCGGCGCGGGTCGAACCGAAACCCATGCGGAAGACGACGTTGTCCAGGCGCGATTCCAGCAGGAACAGCAGATTGGCGCCGGTGTTGCCACGGCGGCGATCCGCTTCCTCGAAATAACGACGGAACTGCTTCTCCAGCACGCCGTACATGCGCTTGACCTTCTGCTTCTCGCGCAGCTGCAGGCCGTAGTCGGACGTGCGCTGACCGGAAGTGCGGCCATGCTGGCCTGGCTTCGAATCGAACTTGGCCTTGTCCTGGATGGAGCGACGAGCGCTCTTGAGGAACAGGTCCGTGCCTTCGCGGCGGGAGAGTTTGGCCTTGGGGCCGAGATAGCGTGCCACTTGATCTTCCTTCTATGTCATCTGCCGCATTGCCTGCGGGAGCCATCGGCGGCGTGCCAATGGCGGTGGGCTTGTCGTTGAAAACAAAATGCGCAGCCGCGGTGACGCGGGCTGCGCGGCACGTCAGGCGCTTAGATGCGACGACGCTTCTGCGGACGGCAACCGTTGTGCGGCACGGGCGTCACGTCAGCGATCGAATTGATGCGGATGCCGAGCGCGGCCAGCGCACGCACCGACGATTCCCGGCCCGGGCCGGGGCCCTTGATCTCGACGTCGAGGTTCTTGATGCCTTGTTCGACAGCGGCACGACCTGCGACTTCCGAAGCGACCTGGGCGGCGAAGGGCGTCGACTTGCGCGAGCCCTTGAAACCCTGACCACCCGAGGACGCCCACGACAGGGCATTGCCCTGACGGTCCGTGATCGTGATGATCGTGTTGTTGAACGAAGCGTGCACGTGGGCGATGCCGTCCGCGACGTTCTTGCGAACCTTCTTGCGAACGCGCTGTGCGGCGTTATTGGCAGGAGCTTTAGCCATGCTGTTTCAATCCTTATTTCTTCAGGGACTGCGCAGCCTTGCGCGGACCCTTGCGGGTACGGGCATTGGTGCGCGTGCGCTGGCCGCGCATCGGCAGGCCACGGCGATGACGGAACCCACGATAGCAACCGATGTCCATCAAGCGCTTGATGTTCATCGTCGTTTCGCGGCGCAGGTCGCCCTCGATCGTGAAGAGAGCGATCTGGTCGCGGATCTTCTCGAGATCGGCGTCCGTCAGATCCTTGATCTTCTTGGAATATTCGATGCCGCTCGCTTCGCAGATCTGACGGGCGCGGGTGCGACCGATGCCGAAGATGGCCGTCAGGCCGATCTCAGCGTGCTTGTGCGGCGGGATGTTGATGCCAGCAATACGTGCCATGTTCGTCCTCTAATTACGTCTCAATCAACCCTGGCGCTGTTTGTGGCGCGGGTCGGTGCAAATCACACGCACCACGCCCTTACGACGGATGACCTTGCAATTACGGCAGATGGGTTTGACCGAAGCCGAAACTCTCATTTCATTCTCCTAAAACTGTTTAACGTGACCGCCTGTCCGCAGCCTCGGAATCAATGACAACAACCGGTCCTAAGAAGGCTTGAAATTCGCCTTCTTGAGCAGCGACTCGTACTGCTGCGACATCATGTAGTTCTGCACCTGGGCCATGAAATCCATCGTGACCACCACGATGATCAACAAGGACGTCCCACCGAAATAAAACGGCACGTTGTACTTCAGTATCAGGAACTCCGGCAGCAGGCACACGAACGTGATGTACACGGCGCCCGCCAGCGTCAGCCGAACCAGGATCTTGTCGATGTAGCGTGCGGTCTGGTCACCCGGACGAATGCCCGGAATGAACGCACCGCTCTTCTTCAGGTTGTCCGCAGTCTCCTTGCTGTTGAACACGAGGGCCGTGTAGAAAAAGCAGAAGAACACGATGGCGGCCGCATAGAGCAGCACATAGATCGGCTGTCCCGGCGTCAATGCACCGGCGATGTCCTTGATCCAGCGCATGCCCTCGCCCGCGCTGAACCAGCCGACCACCGTGGCCGGCAGCAGGATGATGGACGACGCGAAGATGGGCGGGATCACGCCGGCCATGTTGAGCTTCAAGGGCAGGTGCGACGACTGGCCACCATAGACCTTGTTGCCGACCTGGCGCCGCGCGTAGTTCACGAGGATCTTGCGTTGTCCGCGTTCCACGAAAACCACGAAATAGGTCACCAGGATCACCACCGCGACGATGAAGATCGCCACGAGCACGTTCATCGCTCCCGTGCGGACCAGCTCAAGCAGCCCACCGATCGCACTGGGCAGCCCGGCCGCGATGCCCGAAAAGATCAGGATCGAGATGCCATTGCCCAAGCCGCGCTCGGTGATCTGCTCGCCCAGCCACATCAGGAAGATCGAACCGGCCGTCAGGCTGATCATCGCCGTGATGCGGAAGCCGAAGCCCGGCGAGATCACGAGGCCAGCGGAGGATTCCAATGCCACGGCGATGCTGAACGACTGGAACAGCGCCAGACCCAACGCGCCATAACGCGTGTACTGCGTGATCTTCCGGCGTCCCGACTCACCTTCCTTCTTCAATTGCTCGAAGGTGGGAAGCACATAGGTCATCAATTGCATGATGATCGATGCGGAGATGTACGGCATGATCCCCAACGCGAACACGGTGAAGCGCGACAGCGCTCCGCCCGAGAACATGTTGAACAGGCTCAGGATGCCACCTTGCTGACCCTGGAACAGCTGCGCGAGCTGATCGGGGTTGATGCCGGGCACCGGGATGTGCGCACCGATCCGGTAGACCACGAGCGCGAGCAGCAAGAAGACCAGTCGACGACGCAGGTCGCCGAACTTGCCTGTCTTCGCGAGCGTTGCTGCGTTGGTTGCCACGGAAACTTTCCTTCAGTCCAGGATCAGACGACGCTGCCGCCAGCGGCTTCGATCACCGCCTTGGCGCCGGCCGTCGCGCCGATGCCGGTCAACTTGACGGCTTTCGTCAGTTCACCGGTCTTGATGATCTTCACGACCTTCGCCATCTGACCCACCAGGCCAGCCTGCTTGAGCGCCAGCATGTCGACTTCGGCCAAGCCGAGGTTCTCCAGCGCGGTCAGGGTGACTTCGGCGTTGTACTTCAGCGTCTGCGACTTGAAGCCGCGCTTGGGCAGGCGGCGCTGCAGCGGCATCTGACCGCCTTCGAAGCCAACCTTGTGAAAGCCGCCCGAACGCGACTTCTGACCCTTGTGACCACGACCGGCGGTCTTGCCCAGACCCGAACCGATACCGCGGCCGACCCGGCGCTTGGCGTGCTTGGCGCCGGCTGCCGGCTTGATGCCATTGAGTTCCATATGCGTCTTTCCGGTGACTCTTGTCAGAGCACTTTGACCAGGTAACTGATCTTGTTGATCATGCCGCGCACGGCGGGGGTGTCCTGCAGTTCGCTCACGCTGTTGAGCTTGCGCAGACCCAGGCCGCGCACCGTCGCGCGATGCGATTCCTTGGTGCCGATCGGGCTCTTCACGAGCTGCACCTTGAGGGTTTGTTCTTGCGTCGTCATTTCGATGCTTCCGTGTACTTGATCGCCGTTCAGGCGAAGATCTCTTCGACGGTGAGGCCGCGCTTGGCAGCGACTTCGGAGGCCGTCGTGGAGTTCTTCAGGCCGTCGAGCGTGGCGCGAACCATGTTGTAGGGATTCGACGAACCATGGCTCTTGGCCACGATGTCGGTGATGCCCATGACTTCGAACACGGCGCGCATCGGGCCGCCGGCGATGATGCCGGTGCCCTTCGGGGCCGGGATCATGACGACCGAGGCGGCGCCGTGGTGACCCGTCACGCGATGGTGCAGCGTGCCGTTCTTGATGGAGATCTTCGCCAGATTGCGACGTGCCTCTTCCATCGCCTTCTGCACGGCGGCGGGCACTTCCTTGGACTTGCCCTTGCCCATGCCGACGCGACCGTCGCCGTCACCGACGACCGTCAGTGCCGCGAAACCGAGGATGCGACCGCCCTTCACCACCTTGGTGACACGGTTGATCGCGATCATCTTCTCGCGCAGACCGTCTTCGGGTCCTTCGTTCTGCGTTCTTGCCTGAATCTTTGCCATTTTGTATCTCGTGTCCGGTTAGAACTGCAGGCCGGCTTCGCGGGCCGCTTCGGCCAGGGCCTTGACACGGCCGTGGTACGCGAAACCTGCGCGGTCGAACGCCACCTTCTCGACGCCGGCCGCCTTGGCCTTCTCGGCGATGCGCTTGCCCACCGCGGTGGCGGCAGCGGCGTTGCCGCCCTTGCCCGACCCGCCCAGCGACGTGCGCAGTTCGGCTTCGGCCGTCGATGCCGTGGCGATCACCTTGGTGCCGTCGTCGGAGATGACGGTGGCATAGATGTGCAGGTTGGTGCGGTTCACCGTGAGACGGGCCACGCCCTGGGTCGCGATGCGGATGCGGGTCTGACGCGAGCGGCGCAGACGCTGTGCTTTTTTGGTCAACGTTGTCATGGCTGCCCTTACTTCTTCTTGGTCTCTTTGATCACGATCTTCTCGTCCGAGTACCGGATGCCCTTGCCCTTGTAGGGCTCGGGCGGACGGACGGCGCGAATCTCGGCGGCGATCTGACCGACACGTTGACGATCCGCGCCTTTGATCACGACTTCGGTCGCGGTCGGCGTGGTCACCGTGATGCCCTGCGGCATGTCGATGTTGACCGGGTGGGAGTACCCCACTTGCAGGTTCAGCTTGGTGCCTTGTGCAGCAGCCTTGTAGCCGACGCCCACGAGGTTGAGCTTCTTCTCGAAGCCCTTCGTGACGCCGACCACCATGTTGTTGACCAGCTGGCGCAGCGTGCCGCTCATCGCGTTCGCTTCACGCGAATCGTTGGCGGGCTCGAAGCTCAGCTTGCCGTCGTTGCTGACGACATTGACCAGGGCATTGCGGGCCAGGTTGAGCGTGCCGCCCGCACCCTTGACGCTGATCTGGTCTTCCTTGACCGACACATCCACGCCTGCGGGGATGGCGACCGGCATTTTTCCTACTCGGGACATTTCAGTTACTCCTCGATGTCTCGGTCAGGCGACGTAGCACAGGACTTCGCCGCCGACGCCATTGGCGCGGGCCTTGCGGTCCGTCATCACGCCTTGAGGGG
The DNA here is from genome assembly GCA_024372625.1 of Comamonadaceae bacterium OTU4NAUVB1. Classification (NCBI taxonomy): domain Bacteria; kingdom Pseudomonadati; phylum Pseudomonadota; class Betaproteobacteria; order Burkholderiales; family Comamonadaceae; species Comamonadaceae bacterium OTU4NAUVB1. The sequence continues at coordinate 3,054,532 of CP099605.1, forward strand.
TGGTGACGATGGCGACACCGAGTCCGTTCTGGACTTGCGGGATCGTCGTGCTGGACTTGTAGACGCGCAGGCCGGGGCGGCTCACGCGTTCGATGCGCTCGATGACGGGGCGACCGGCATAGTACTTCAGGTCGATGACGAGTTCGGACTTGCCGTCTTCGGTCTTGACCTGGAATCCGTCGATGTAGCCTTCGTCCTTCAGCACCTGTGCGATCGCGACCTTCACCTTGGAAGACGGGATCGACACGGTGGGCTTCGCCACCATCTGCGCATTGCGGATGCGCGTCAGCAGGTCGGCGATGGGATCACTCATGCTCATGTTGTTTGCTCCTGCCTGGCTTACCAGCTGGCCTTGGTGACACCGGGGATGTCGCCATTGAAAGCCAGTTCGCGGATCTTGGCGCGGGCCAGACCGAACTGACGGAACGTGCCACGCGGGCGACCGGTGATCTCGCAGCGGTTGCGCTGGCGGGTCGGGTTCGCGTTGCGGGGCAGCTTCTGCAGGCCGAGACGGGCCTGGGCGCGCTCTTCGTCGCTCTTGCTCATGTCGTTGGAGGCAGCCTTGAGCTCGGCATGCTTGGCGGCGTACTTGGCGACGAGCTTGTCGCGCTTGAGTTCGCGCTGGATCAGGGATTGTTTGGCCACGGTTCGCCTCAGTTCTTGAACGGGAAACGGAAGCCGGCGAGAAGCGCCTTGGCTTCCTCGTCGTTCTTGGCCGTCGTCGTGATGCTGATGTTGAGACCGCGCAGGGCATCGACCTTGTCGTATTCGATCTCGGGGAAAATGATCTGTTCCTTGACGCCGATGTTGTAGTTGCCACGGCCGTCGAAGGCGCGACCGGAAATACCACGGAAGTCACGCACCCGCGGCAGGGCCACGGTCACGAAACGGTCCAGGAATTCATACATCTGCACGCCGCGCAGCGTGACCATGCAGCCGATGGGCTGGTTCTCGCGGATCTTGAAACCGGCGATGGCCTTCTTCGACTTGGTGACCACGGGCTTCTGGCCGGCGATCTTGGTGAGGTCGGCGACGGCGTTGTCGAGGACCTTCTTGTCGGCGACCGCTTCGCCCACACCCATGTTGAGCGTGATCTTGGTCAGACGCGGGACCTGCATCGGCGAGGTGTAGCCGAACTTCTCGGTCAGGTCTTTCGCGATCTTCTCGCGGTAGATTTGTTGGAGACGTGCCATGTGAGTCTTTCCTTAGGCGATCTTGATTTCGTCGCCGCTGGACTTGAAAACGCGCACGCGCTTGCCGTCCGTGATCTTGATGCCCACGCGATCGGCCTTGCCGGTCGCGGCATTGAAGATCGCCACGTTCGATTGATGGATCGGCATGGTCTTCTCGACGATGCCACCGGTCGTGCCCTTGAGGGGGTTCGGCTTGGTGTGCTTCTTGACGGTATTGATGCCGTCGACGATCAGGTGCGAGTCGTCCTTGCGCAGCGAAACGGTGCCGCGCTTGCCCTTGTCGCGTCCGGTCAGCACGATGACCTGGTCGCCCTTGCGAATCTTGTTCATGACGGGGTTGTCCTTACAGAACTTCGGGTGCCAGCGACACGATCTTCATGAACTTCTCGGTGCGCAGTTCGCGCGTGACCGGTCCGAAGATGCGGGTGCCGATGGGCTCCAGCTTGGCGTTGAGCAGAACGGCGGCGTTGCCGTCGAACTTGACGAGCGAGCCGTCGGCGCGACGGATGCCCTTGGCGGTGCGAACCACCACTGCGCTGTAGATCTCGCCCTTCTTGACGCGACCCCGCGGAGCGGCTTCCTTGATGCTCACCTTGATGACGTCGCCCACGCTGGCATAGCGCCGCTTGGAACCGCCGAGCACCTTGATGCACAGGACGGATTTCGCGCCTGTGTTGTCGGCCACTTCGAGCCTGGATTCAGTTTGGATCATTTCGATTGGTTCCCAACTTGTACCGGGCGCCGCCTGCTGGCGATGATCCCGATCAGTCTTGGGCCCGTCGTCCGCACCCCAAACCACTTGGGGCGCTTCCGCTGGGCAGAAGCTTCGCCTTTTTGAAGCGAAGCCCGCGATTTTGACAGGTCCGAAACACCTTGTCAACCGCTGCTTCGCGAGTCGATCCGTGGGCCGTCGCGGCGCGGCGACAATCAAGGCTCGCTCCGTTCGCCTTCCTCGTCGCCTGCCAAGGAACCTCCGCCATGCCATCGCCCGCTCCCGCGCCAACCGCTTCGTCGACCGCTTCCCCGTCCGCCGCATCGCTGCCGCCGATCGCCTTCATCGGCGGGGGCAACATGGCCAGCGCCATCCTGGGCGGCCTGATCCGTGAGGGCCTGCCGACCGGGTCGGTCGAGGTCGTCGAACCGTTCGAGGAGGCGCGGGCGCGCCTCGCGCGCCAGTTCGGCGTCACCGCCCGGGCGTCCGCCGGTCCGGCGCTCGGACGCTGCGCGCTGGTCGTCTGGGCCGTGAAGCCCCAGAGCTTCGCCGAGGCCGCGGCCGCGGCCGGTCCCCACGCCCGGGACGCGCTGCACCTCAGCGTGGCCGCGGGCATTCCGTCGGCGAGCATCGCGCGCTGGCTGGGCACGGAGGCGATCGTGCGCGCCATGCCGAACACGCCGGCGCTGGTCGGCCAGGGCATGACCGGCCTCTTCGCGCGCGCCGACGTGCCCGCCGAGGGACGCGCGCGGGTCGAACACGTGCTGGCGCCGACGGGCGAACTCATGTGGGTCGACGCCGAACCGGCGCTCGACGCCGTGACGGCGATGTCGGGTTCGGGTCCGGCCTACGTGTTCTATTTCATCGAGGCCATGACCGAGGCCGGCGTCGAGATGGGACTGACGCCGGCGCAGGCGCGGCGTCTGGCCATCGGCACGTTCACGGGCGCGTCGGCGCTGGCGCGGTCGGCCGACGAGCCGCCCGAGGTGCTGCGCGCGCGCGTCACGTCCAAGGGCGGCACGACCTACGCGGCCCTGCAGTCCATGGAAGCGGCCGAGGTCAAGGCACGTTTCAAGACGGCGATCCGTGCCGCCGAACAACGGGCGGGCGAACTGGCGCAGGAGTTCGGCCGCGCCTGAGAAGGCCGTCGGGACGTCCTGGCGCACCCGCGCCGTTCGGTCAGCGCGACGCGAAAGCGGCCACGATGCCCGCGAACACCGCGAACCCCAGCCAGTGATTGAGGCGAAAGGCCTTGAAGCAGCCGTCGCGCGTGCGGTCGTGGATCAGCCGCCAGTGCCAGAGCGCCTGGACCGCCGCTAAGGCGATGCCGGCCCAGAACGGCATGCCCAGGCCGGCACGCAGGCCGCAGACACCCCAGAGCAGCAGGAAGGCGCCGTAGCACAGCATCACCGCCGCGACGTCGAAACGGCCGAAAGTGATGGCCGAGGTCTTCATGCCGATCCTCAGGTCGTCGTCGCGGTCGACCATGGCGTATTCGGTGTCGTAGGCCAGCACCCAGGCCAGGTTGCCGGCCAGCAGCAGCCAGCCTTGCGCCGGCACCCGGGCCAGGGCGTCGCGCATCGGCACGTCCGCGCCCCCCGCCGCGCAGAAGGCCATCGGGATGCCGATCGAGAACGCCACGCCCAGCACCGCCTGAGGCAGCGACACGAAGCGCTTGGCGAACGGATACGCCAGCGTCACCGCCAGCCCGGCGAAGGACCAAGCGATCACCGCCGCGTTCGTGGTCAGCGCGAGTCCGAAGGCTGCCAGCGCCAGCACGGCGCCCAGCCCCAGCGCCTCGCGGGTGGAGACGGCGCCACTCGTCACCGGCCGCTGCGCCGTGCGCTTGACGTGGCGATCGAAGTCGCGGTCGGCGACGTCGTTGACGCAGCAGCCGGCGCTGCGCATCAGGATCGTGCCGAGCACGAACACCACCAGCAGGTGCCAGCCCGGCCACCCACCCGCGGCGAACCACAGCGCCCCCAGCGTCGGCCACAGCAGCAGCAGCCACCCGGCCGGCCGGTTCCAGCGGATCAGATCGAGGTACAGCGCCACGCGGCCGCGAGCCATGGTCGAAGCTCCCAATGAAAAGAGCGGCATTGTGCCGCTCGTGGATCCGCCGACGTCCGCCGTGCGCGCCCTGCGGCGCGCGGCGGGACCGGGCTCACTCCTCCAGGAGGGAGCGCAGCATCCAGGCGGTCTGGTCGTGGACCGTGCAGCGCGCGGTCAGCATGTCGGCCGTCGGGTCGTCGCCGGCCTCCTCGGCCACGGGGATGAACTCGCGCGCGATGCGCGAGACGGTCTCGTGGCCCTTGACCAGGATGCGCACCATCTCCATCGCCCTGGGCGGGTTCTGGGGGACGTCGGGCACGGTGGCGATCTTGCTGAACTCGGCATACGAGCCGGGCGCGTAGTGGCCCAGGGCGCGGATGCGCTCGGCGATGACGTCGGTCGAGTTCCACAGTTCGGTGTACTGGTCCATGAACATCGCGTGGAGCGAGTTGAAGTGCGGCCCGGTGACGTTCCAGTGGAAGTTGTGGGTCGTGAGGTAGAGCGTGTAGGTGTCGGCCAGCACACGGCTCAGGCCCTCGGCGATCGCCGCGCGGTCCTGCCGCTCGATGCCGATGTTGATGATGGGCGCGTTGCGGCCACCCGATTCCTGCGCGACCGGCACCTCGCCCTTGGTGGGCACGGTGCCTTCGCCGGCGTCGGGCGCCTCGAAGGTCGACTTGATCTTCTTCACGGATTTACCATTTTCCTTGGCCATGACGGGGTCCTTTTGACTGGGTGGGTGACGTTGGGTGGGAAGGGGTCCGGATCGCCACCGGCCCTGCGGGGACGGGCGACGCTCGAGACCGGACGACCGATGGTGGCAGCTTCGACGCGCGTCGCGTGTCGGCCAATCACGAAAGCCGCATCACGCCCGGGAGTTCGCAGGCGTAGATCGCGTTGCGCAGCGCCGCGATGGCTTCGTAGCGGGTGAAGCTGCGGCGCCAGGCCAGCACCACGCGCCGGGTCGGCGGCGGGCGGTCCTTGCCGTCGTCCACGGGCAGGTAGCGCACCATCGCCGGCTCGGCATCGCCACGCCCCCCCGACGCCGGCGTCATGGCCTCGGGCGGCACCGACAGGCGTGGCACCAGCGTCACGCCCATGCCCGAGGCCACCATGTGCTTGATGGTCTCCAGCGACGACCCCTCGAAGCTCTTGCGGATGCCCTCGGCGTTGCTGGAAAAGCGCGCGAACTCGGGGCAGACCTCCAGCACGTGGTCGCGGAAGCAGTGACCGGTGCCCAGCAGCAGCATGGTCTCGCTCTTGAGTTCCTCGGAGGTGATGGACCGGCGCGCCGCCAGCGGATGACCCACCGGCACCACGGCGACGAAGGGCTCGTCGTAGAGCGGCGCGAGCGCCAGGTTGGTGTCGGGAAAGGGCTCGGCCATGATGGCGCAGTCGATCTCGCCGGCGCGCAGCATCTCCAGCAGCCGGGTGGTGAAATGCTCCTGCAGCATCAGCGGCATCTGGGGCGTGCGAGCGATGTTCTGGCGCACCAGGTCGGGCAGCAGGTAAGGACCGATGGTGTAGATGATCCCGAGGTTCAGGGGACCGGAGAGCGGGTCCTTTCCCCGCTTGGCGATCTCCCTGATGCTGGCGGCCTGTTCCAGGACGCTCTGGGCCTGCTGCACGATCTGGCCGCCCAGCGGCGTGACCGTGACCTCGGTGGCGCTGCGCTCGAACAGCTTCACCTCCAGCTCGTCCTCCAGCTTCTTGATCGCCACGGACAGCGTCGGCTGGGAGACGTGGCAGGCTTCCGCCGCCTTGCCGAAATGTCGCTCCCGCGCGACCGCGACGATGTATTTGAGTTCGGTGAGGGTCATAGGGTCGGCAGAATTATGCGCAGGCCGGCGGCACCCGCGGGGAGCGTCCCGCGATGGGCCTTCACGCTTCCCGTCTCTTCGTTCCACCGCCCCGCCATCCATCACGCCATGACCCTGTCCACCTACCTGCTCTACCTGCCGGCGTGTTTCGCGCTGAACCTGGCCTTCGGTCCCAACAACCTGCTGTCGGTCACCAATGGCGCGCGCCACGGCGTGGGCGTCGCGGTGCGGGCCGCGTCGGGCCGGCTGGCGGCCTTCGCGCTGATGATCGCCATCGCCGGCCTGGGCATGGGCGCCGTGCTGGCGGCCTCCGAGATCGCCTTCGGCGCCCTCAAGTGGCTGGGTGCGGCCTACCTGGTGTGGCTCGGCGTGCGACTGCTGCGCGCGCCGGCTCCGACCATGGGGGACGCCGCCGCGGCCGGCCCGGCGTCGCCGCCGTCGCGCCGGGCGCTGGCCCGCCAGGAATTCACCGTCGCCATGAGCAATCCGAAGGCGATCCTGATCTTCACCGCCTTCCTGCCGCAGTTCGTCGCGCCCGACGCCTACGCCACGAGCTACCTGCTACTGGGCACGACCTTCCTGGTGCTGGAGACGGTCGCGATCGCGCTCTACGCGCTCCTGGGCGCCCGGATGCGCACGCTGGCGCGCAGCGGTGGCGCGATGCGCGGGTTCAACCGCGCGAGCGGCGCGATGATGATCGGCTTCGGCCTGCTGCTGGCCTTCGCCCGCCGGCCGTCCTGAGGCCCTCACGCCTTCAGGTACTGCGACTTGCCCCCGAGCCAGCGCTCGACGTGGCGTTCGGCCAGTTCCGGGTGCCGCTCCAGCATCCTCGGCGCCAGCTCGCGCGCCCAGTCGAGCAGCAGCGCGTCCTCCTCGAGGTCGGCGAACCGCAGCAGCGGCGCGCCCGACTGCTTGGCGCCCAGGAATTCACCGGGCCCGCGGATCTCCAGGTCGCGCCGGGCGATCTCGAAGCCGTCGCCGGTCTCGGCCATCGCCTTCAGGCGCGCGCGCGCCGTCTCGCCGACCCGGCCGGCCTCGTTGGGCGCGTAGAGCAGCACGCAGGCCGACGCCGCCGCGCCGCGACCGACGCGCCCGCGCAGCTGGTGGAGCTGCGACAGGCCGAAGCGCTCGGCATGCTCGATGACCATCAGCGAAGCGTTGGGCACGTCCACGCCGACCTCGATCACGGTGGTGCTGACCAGCACCTGGACCGCGTTGGCGGTGAAGCGCGCCATGACGTCCTGCTTCTCGGGCGTGGGCATGCGCGAGTGGAGCAGGCCGACCTCGACGCCCGCTCCCAGCATCCCGGCGAGCTCGTCGCGCGTCTCGGTGGCGTTGCGCAGGTCGACGGCCTCGCTCTCCTCGATCAGCGGACAGACCCAGTAGACCTGCCGGCCCTGCGCGAGCTGGGAGCGGATGCGCCCGACGACCTCGTCGCGCCGGTGCTCGGCCACCAGCTTGGTGACGATGGGCGTGCGCCCGGGCGGCAGCTCGTCCAGCGTGGAGACGTCGAGGTCGGCGTAGTAGCTCATCGCCAGGGTGCGCGGGATGGGCGTGGCGGTCATCATCAGCAGGTGCGGCTCCAGCGCGACGGCGCCGGCGCCGGGGGCCGCGCCCGGCACGGATTCGAGGGCCGCCTTGCCACGCAGGGCCAGGCGCTGGGCGACGCCGAAGCGGTGCTGCTCGTCGATGATCGCCAGCCCCAGCCGACGGAAGCGCGTCTTCTCCGAGATCACGGCGTGCGTGCCGATCACCAGCGCCGCCTCGCCGCTCTCGACGGCGGCCGACATGTGGTCGCGCTCCTTCTTCTTCTGGCTGCCGGTGAGCCAGGCCACGCGCTGGCCGCGCGCGGCCAGCAGGGGGTCGAGCCAGCCGACGAGCTTGCCGAAGTGCTGGGCCGCGAGGATCTCGGTGGGCGCCATCAGCGCGCACTGGAAGCCCGCGTCGATGGCGCGCGCCGCCGCCAGCGCCGCCACCACCGTCTTGCCCGAGCCGACGTCGCCCTGGAGCAGCCGATGCATCGGCACCTCGCGCGCCAGGTCGGCCGTGATCTCCGCTCCCACGCGCCGCTGCGCGCCGGTCAGGCCGAACGGCAGCACGGCCAGCAGCCGCGCGTGCAGGCTGTCGCCGGCCGCCGACGGCGCCAGCACCGGGGCGCGCTGCGCCGCGCGTTCGCGCCGGGCCTGCATCTGCGAGAGCTGCTGGGCCAGCAGTTCCTCGGCCTTCAGGCGCTGCCAGGCCGGATGGCTGCGGTCCTCCAGCGCGGCGATGGAGACGTCGGGCGCCGGGTAGTGCAGGAAGTGCAGGGCCTGGCGCAGGTCCCAGGCGCCTTCCAGCGCCGCCTCGGGCGGCACCGTCTCGTCGAGGCGCGCGCGCGCCAGCCCGGCGCGCACCTCGCGCCGCAGCATCGGCTGCGCGAGGCCGGCGACGGTCGGGTAGACCGGCGTGAGCGCCTCGGGCAGTTCGGTGCCGGCCGCCTTCACGGCCGGATGCATCATCTGCCGCCCGAGGAAGCCGCCACGCACCTCCCCGCGCACCCGCACCCGGGCGCCGACGGCGAGCTGGGCCTGCATCGACGGATAGAAGTTGAAGAACCGCAGCTGGCAGGTGTCGCTGCCGTCGTCGACCATCACGACCAGCTGCCGGCGCGGCCGCCAGCCGACCTCGCTCTGGGTGACCACGGCCTCGATCTGCGCCACGTCGCCGTCATGGACGTCGGCCAGGCGGACGATGCGCGTCTCGTCCTCGTAGCGCATCGGCAGGTAGAGCGCGAAGTCGATGTCGCGCACCAGGCCGAGCTTGCGCAGGGCGCGCTGGGCGAGGCTCGGGCCGGTGCCGGGCGGCGTCGGGCGCGCGGCGGGGGCGGCCGGCGCGGGACCTGCGGCGGCGGCCGGTGACCGGGCCGCGCCGGGGGCGGTGGAAGCGGAGGCGCGTGGCACGGTCAGCGCAGGTCCTGCAAGGCGGCGCGCGCGTCGGGGAAGCGGAAGCGGAACCCGGTCGCCAGGAGGCGCGTGGGCGCGACGCGCTGGCCCTCGAGCAGGATGTCGGCCTGCTCGCCGAGCGCGAGGCGCACCGGCGCCGCCGGGGTCGGCAGCCAGAACGGCCGGTGCAGCACGTCTGCGGCCGTCCGCATGAAATCCTCCTGCGACAACGCCCCCGGCGCCGTGAAGTTCCAGGCCTGGGGCGAGGCCGCGTCGTCCGCCCGCGCGGCGGCGCGGCACCAGACGTGCGCCATGCCGCGCACGACGTCCCGCACGTGCACCCACGACAGCGTCTGGCGGCCGCTGCCCAGGCGCCCGCCCACGCCCAGGCGCACCGGCAGCAGCAGCCGGGGCAGCGAGCCCCCGTGGCCCATGACGAAACCGAAGCGCGCGAGCGCCACGTGCACGCCCAGCCGGCTCGCGGCGCCGGCGGCGGCCTCCCAGCGCTGGCACAGCCGCGACATGAAGATCGCCTGCGACGGGCTCGACTCGGTCAGCACCGCCGGATCGCCCTGGCGCTGCACGCCGTAGTAGCCGATGGCCGAGCCGGAGATCAGCAGCCAGGGCCGCTGCGCCAGCGTCCCGATCCAGGCCACCAGCGTGGTCGTCAGGCCTTCGCGGCTGCGCAGGAGCTCGGTCTTGCGCCGCTCGCTCCAGCGCGGCCCGACGATCGGCGAGCCCGCCAGGTTGACGACCACGTCGATGCCCGGCGCCGCGCCGAGGTCCTCCAGCCGCGCCACGCAGCGCACGGCCGCCTCGAAGCGCGCGGCGCCGGGGTCGCGCGTCCACACGCTGACCGCATGGCCGTCGGCGCGCAGGGCGGCGACGAGTTCGCGGCCGATGAAGCCGGTGCCGCCGGTGACCAGCACGTGCTGCGCCCGGTCGCCGAAGCGCGGCGGCGCGTCCGGATCCTGCGGCGAGAAGGCCGGCGCAAGGGCCGGACGAGGATCGGGTGACGGACTCATGGATCGATTCTGCCGCCATGGGAGAATCGCGGCCGCTTTTTCCGCCCCCGCCGACCGGCACGCCGGCCGCCCCTTCCCTTCCCTTCCGCCACCTTGGCACGGGCCCGTCCGGCCCTCAAGCACCATGCGCGCCTTCACGCTCTCCGATTTCGACTTCGTCCTGCCCCCCGACCTGGTGGCGCAGCATCCCGCCGCCGAACGCACCTCCTCACGCCTGCTCGACGGCACGCGCGACGCCCCGGTCGACCGCATCTTCCGCGACCTCCCGGACCTGCTGCGCGCGGGCGACCTGCTGGTCTTCAACGACACCCGCGTCGTCAAGGCACGGCTCTTCGGCGAGAAGCCCACCGGCGGCCGGCTCGAGCTGCTGGTCGAGCGCGTGCTCGCCGACGGCGAGGTCGTCGCCCACATGAAGGTCAGCAAGAAGCCGCCCGTGGGCACGGTGCTGGCGATGGTCGGCGGCTTCACGGCGACCCTGCTCGGGCGCTGGCCGACCGACGACGGCGCCCTGTTCCGCTTCGCCTTCGCGAGCGAGGCGGGCGAGGACGCCTACGCCCTGATGGCGCGCTGCGGTCACGTGCCGCTGCCGCCCTACATCGAGCACACCGACTCGGCCGACGACGAACGCCGCTACCAGACCGTGTTCGCGCGCGTGCCCGGCGCCGTGGCGGCGCCCACCGCCGCCCTGCACTTCGACGAGGCCCTGCTGGCGCGGCTCGAAGCCGGCGGCGTGCGGCGCGCCAGCGTCACGCTGCACGTGGGCGCGGGCACCTTCCAGCCGGTGAAGACCGAGAACATCGCCGAGCACACCATGCACGCCGAGCGCTATGACGTGCCCGAGGCCACGCAGCGCGCCATCGCCGAGTGCAAGGCGCGCGGCGGCCGCGTCGTCGCCGTGGGTACGACCACCGTGCGCACCCTGGAATCTTGGGCGGCGAGCGGCGAGGCCGCCGGCGACACCCGCATCTTCATCACGCCGGGCTTCGCCTTCCGCCACGTCGACCTGCTGCTGACCAACTTCCACCTGCCCAAGAGCACCCTGATGATGCTGGTCAGCGCCCTGGCGGGGTACGAGCGCGTGATGGCGCTCTACGCCCACGCCATCGCCCACCGCTACCGGTTCTTCAGCTATGGCGACGCCATGCTGCTGGAACGCACCTCCGGAGACGCCACATGCTGAATTTCGACCTCCTCGCCACCGACCCCACGAGCCACGCCCGGCGCGGCACGCTCACGCTCAACCACGGCGTGGTGCAGACGCCGATCTTCATGCCCGTGGGCACCTACGGCACCGTCAAGGGCGTGATGCCGCGCAGCCTGGAGGAGATGGGCGCGCAGATCATCCTGGGCAACACCTTCCACCTGTGGATGCGCCCCGGCCTCGACGTCATGGCGGGCTTCGGCGGGCTGCACGCGTTCGAGAAATGGCGCAAGCCCATCCTGACCGACTCGGGCGGCTTCCAGGTCTGGTCGCTCGGCGCGATGCGCAAGATCAGCGAGGAAGGCGTGAAGTTCGCCTCGCCCGTCAACGGCGACAAGCTCTTCCTCACGCCCGAGGTCTCGATGCAGATCCAGACCATCCTGGACAGCGACATCGTCATGCAGTTCGACGAATGCACGCCCTACGACACCGCCGGCCACATCACGACCGAGGCCGAGGCGCGCACGTCGATGGAACTGAGCCTGCGCTGGGCCAGGCGCTGCCGCACGGAGTTCGCGCGCCTCGAGAACCGCAACGCGCTCTTCGGCATCGTGCAGGGCGGCATGTTCGAGGGCCTGCGCGAGGAATCCCTGGCGCAGCTCGTCGAGATGGATTTCCCCGGCTACGCCATCGGCGGCGTGAGCGTGGGCGAGCCCAAGGACGAGATGCTGCGCATCATGGCCCACACGCCGCACAAGCTGCCCGCGCACAAGCCGCGCTACCTCATGGGCGTGGGCACGCCCGAGGACCTGGTGCAGGGCGTGGCCGACGGCGTCGACATGTTCGACTGCGTGATGCCGACGCGCAACGCGCGCAACGGCACGATGTTCACGCGCTTCGGCGACCTGAAGATGCGCAACGCCCGCCACAAGACCGATCCGCGACCGGTCGACCCGAGCTGCACCTGCCACGCCTGCGCGGGCACGTCGGGCGTCAGCTGGGACGACGGCGGCCGCGAGGGCTTCAGCCGCGCCTACCTGCACCACCTCGACCGCTGCGGCGAGATGCTCGGCCCGATGCTGTGCACCATCCACAACCTGCACTACTACCTCAACCTGATGCGCGAGGTCCGCGAGGCGCTCGACGCCGGGGGCTTCGCCGAGTTCCGCCTGCGCTTCAGGCAGGACCGGGCGCGAGGGGTCTGACGCCTGCGGCGGCGCCGCAGGCGTGGCAGAACTTCGAGAACGCGCTCTTGCGCGTGCCGCAGGCGCCGCAACGGTCGTGCAGCCCGATGCCGCAATGCGGGCAGAAGTCGATCGCCGGGTTCTTCAGGTCGACCGGGCGCTCGCAGCCCGGACACGCGCCCTGGGCCAGCCGCACCAGCGCGGTGTCGTAGCTCAGGGCCTCGCGCCGCGCCACGTCGGGCCGGGTCTCGGCCAGGCGCTGCCGCTCCAGGTAGCGGTTGAGCGCCACGATGGCGTACCGCCCGACCAGCACCGTCACCACGATGCCGACCGCGTAGCGCACGTAGCCGCCATAGCTCGGCAGGTAGGGCACCAGCTCGACGAAGAACGCGAACAGCGCGAAGAAGACGAAGCCCCAGACGAAGGGCCACCACGTGCTCCTGCGCTTCCTCGCGAACAGCCAGCCGGCGGCGACCAGCAGCGGCAGCGTCAGCGCGAGCCGGTAGCCGAACACACGCAGCTCGGCACTGCGCCCGGCGGCGTCGAGCTGCTGCTGCGCCGCCTGCTCCAGCACGTCCAGGCGCTGCCGGGCCGCCTCCCCGGCCTGCTGCGCATCGAGCGCGGCCTGGCGCGGCGCGGCGACGCGCTGCTGGGCGGCCTCCTCGGCATCCTTGAGCGCGTCGAGCGCGCGGGTGCGCTCGATCAGCTCCGCGTCCTGCCCGGGCAGCGCGGTGGCGCGTCGTGTCGCCAGCCAGTTGCCGAAGGTCTCGCGCGCGTTGGTGCTGGCCTGCGCGGCGGCGTCCTGGGCGAGCTGCGCCTGCGCCTCGTCGCGCGCCGCGCGTTGCGCGGTGGCGTCGGCCTCTCGGATCGCGGCACGCAGCGGCTCGGCGGCGTCGCGATCGAGGAAGTCGTCGAGCTGCAGCGTGCCCTCGACCTGCGGCAGGTCGCCCACCACGGTGCCGCCCAGGCCGATCAGGAAGCCGGCGAACACCACCGCCACCGCCCACAGGCCACGGCGGAACCATGTCTCCGACAGACGCAAGGACCTGCTCATCGATCGCTCCCTTCCTTCAACCTCGGACCGGCGCGCCGGCGCTTCATGGATCGCGCGGCGACAAGGCCTCCGGCGTGCCGGTGCCGCGCGTGCCGCCGCGCTCGGGACCGAACAGGTCCATGCGCTTGAACGGCCGATCGATGCCCGCCATGCGCATGGCGATGCGCTCGAGCAGCTGGTGCGTGGGCGCCGGCGCGTTCGGCCCGAAAAAGACCAGCGGCACCAGCAGGACCAGCAGCAGCGCCGGGTGCGCGCGCGGCGGCCGGGTGCTGCGCCACGCGATGGCGAGGAAGGCCGTGCTCGCGAGGGCACCGACCAGGAAGCCGGCGACGACCTCGGAGACGGAATGCGCACGCAGCGCGAGGCGCGAGATGCCGATCGCCGCGCCCAGGGCCCAGCCGGCCAGCACGGCGGCGCGGCGCAGCCGGTCGTCGCCCCGGTCCGTGCCGGGGACGCCAGTGGCGAGACGCGCCCCGACGCCCGGCGAAGCACGCCGCAGCGCCGGCGCCGCACCCACGGGCTGCGGATGACGCCGCTGCCAGGCCGTCGCCATCAGCCACAGCGCGACCGGCCACAGCGCGGTGCCGATGGCGGTGTGGCCACTGAAGCCGGTGAAGTTGAGGCGCGCGCTGCCGATGCCCCAGCCCATGAAGGCCAGCTTCGAGGCCATCACCGCGAGCCCGCACAACCCGAACACCACGCACCACGTCAATGCCGGGCGGCGCAGGCCATGGCCCACGCGCAGCAGCACCAGCGCGATGAACACCGCGACCGGCAACAGCAGACCGCTGTCGCCCAGCCACGTGAAGGTCCGCCAGGCGCTCCTGGGCAGCAGACCGAACACATTCTGTAGAGCACTTCCCAAACCATCCGTCCTTTTCTTCGTCAGGTCGCGAGCAGATCGGCCACGCGGGCCCGCAGCGATTCCGGCTGCGCGTCCCGGGCACGCACGGGCATGCCGACATGGAGTCCGACACGGCTGCACAGCCCGCGCCGGAACGGCCTGGCCATGGCGACGTGCCGGCCGCCGCGCACCTCCACGCGACTGAAATACGAGCCCCACAGGCCGATGAGCGCCATCGGCACCACGGGCACGTCCAGGCCGTCGGCGCGCGCGGCGGCCAGGATCTTCATCACGCCGCCCCTGAACGGCTGCAGCGCGCCGTCGGACGTGATGGCGCCCTCGGGAAAGATGGCCAGCAGGTCGCCCTCGCGCAGCACCTGGGCGGCCTGGACGAAGGCGCGATCGTAGGCCACTGCGTCTTCGTGCCGGGAAGCCACCGGAATGGCCTTGGCCAGCCGGAACAGCGTCCCCAGCACCGGCACGTTGAAGATGCGGTGGTCCATGACGAAGCGGATCGGCCGCGGGCTCGCCGCCATCAGCAGCACGGCGTCGACGAAGCTCACGTGGTTGCACACCAGCACCGCCGGCCCGTGGGCCGGGATGTGTTCCGCGCCGCGGATGCGGAAGCGGTAGACCCCGCGCGAGGCCACCCACGCGACGAAGCGCAGCAGGTATTCCGGCACCAGCATGAAGATGTAGAGCGCCACCACCGCGTTGGCGATGCCGGTGAACAGGAACACCTGCGCGATGCCGAAGCCCGCCGCGAGCAGCGCGCCGGCGGCGAGCGCGCTGGCGATCATGAACAGCGCGTTGAGGATGTTGTTGGCGGCGATGACCCGCGAGCGGTGCGTCGGCGGGCTGCGCAGCTGGATCAGCGCGTACATCGGCACGCTGTAGAGGCCGGCGGACAGCGACAGCAGCGCCAGGTCGGCCATCACGCGCCAGTGCGCCGGCCGGGCGACGAAGTCGAGCAGGCCGAAGGTGGCGTGCGGCGGCAGACCGCGCGCGGCGAGATACAGGTCGACCGCGAACACGCTCATGCCGATGGCGCCCAGCGGCACCAGACCGATCTCCACCTGCCTGCGGCCCAGGACCTCGCACAGCAGCGCGCCGGCGCCGACGCCCACCGAGAACAGCACCAGCAGCAGCGAGGCGACCCGCTCGTCGCCGTGCAGGACGTCCCTGGCGAAACTGGGGAACTGGCTGAGGAAGACGGCGCCGAAGAACCACATCCAGGAGATGCCCAGCAGCGAGCGGAACACCACCACGTCGCGCCGCGCGAAGGCCAGGTTGCGCCAGGTCTCGACGAAGGGGTTCCAGTTGACGACCAGTCCGGGATCGGTCGCCGGCGAGCGCGGAATCCGCTGCGCCACCGCGCGGCCGGCCAGCGCCAGCAGCACGCACGCCGCCGCCACGGCGCCATGCCCGACCCGTGGCAGCGCCACCAGCAGGCCACCGGCGACCTGGCCGAGCAGGATGGCGACGAAGGTCCCCATCTCCACCATGCCGTTGCCGCCGGTCAGCTCGCGTTCGTCGAGCACCTGCGGCAGGTAGGCGAATTTGACCGGGCCGAACAACGTCGAGTGCAGGCCCATCAGGAACACGCAGCCCAGCAGCACGGCGGCGTCGGCGCGCAGGAAGCCCCAGGCCGCCAGCACCATGATCGCGATCTCCAGGTCCTTCACGCGCCGCATCAGGCGGGTCTTGTCGTGCTTGTCGGCGAGCTGGCCGGCGGTGGCCGAGAACAGCAGGAACGGCAGGATGAACAGCGCGCCGATGGTCAGGCCCGCCATCGCCGGGGGCATCCAGGCCAGCTGGAGCTGGTAGGTCACCATCACGGTGAAGGCGAACTTGAACAGGTTGTCGTTGGCCGCGCCGGTGAACTGGGTCCAGAAGAACGGAGCGAAACGCCGCTCGCGCAGGAGCGCGAACTGGCCGGCGTGCGGCGCTGGATCGGCGGTGTCCGTGGCGACCGGCTTCGTGTGAAAAGGCCCGAGGCCGAAGCGATCGGCGGGAGCGGGGCGGGAGGAGTCGGGCGGCATCACGGGCATGTCGTTCCGGAACGAGGGCAAAGCGAAGGGAAGCACCGTCAGCGACGCCGACGGCCGCTGAATTCTGCCTGCCGCGCCAACGCCTCAATCGCCGACGAACACCGTCAGAACGCCCGTGTAGCCATAGATGTGGTGCCGCGCGATCTCGCCGGCGGCGAAGAAGCCGACCAGGGGCACGTCGCCCAGCGCGTGGCGCACGATCTGCATCTCGGCGTTGGGCGCGCCGAAGTGCGGCCCGCCACGCCCTGAACAGCTCACGTAGACCGCACCGGCGATGCGCCGTGCCGGATGGGGCGCCGCCTCGGCCTCGCCGGCGGCGACGGCGCGTGCCGTCGCCAGGGTCTGCTCCTCGGGCTCGAGTTCCTCGCGGATCTCGGCGCAGATGCGCATCAGGTCGGCGCGCGCGGCCTGCGGGCTGCGACGCACGAAGCTCAGGCGCATGCCGGCCTCCGCGACATTGGCGATGGCCACCCCGTGGCGGTTCGGATCCAGGCCGATGATGTGGCGCACCAGCACGTCGGCGCCCAGGTCGCCCGTGCGCCGGATGCCGTCGCTGCCGGCATCGACCAGGCCCACCAGCGTCGCGCGCACGGCGTCGACCGCCTGCTGCGGCTCGTCGAGGCTGACATTCAAGTCGGCCAAAAGCACATCGAGCGCGGGTTCGCCGTCGAGTCCGAGCAGCAGGTTGCCGTCGGCCTCGGTGATGGTGCGCTCGCGCGAGACCGGTTGGCAGCCCTGCGTCACGCGCGAGATCAGGCGCACCGATTCGCCGAAGACCACGCCCGAGAGACCGCCGGAGAACACCCCGCCGGCCGCGCCGTGGCCGCGGATGTTGCCGTTGCCGCCGACGGCGAACTGCAGCGTGTCGCCCCGGCCGGAGGACAGCCCGCCGAACAGGTAGCCGGTGTCGGTGCGCGCGGCCATCTCGCCGACCAGCTCGGCCAGCTCGGGCGTGGCCGGGTCGGCGTGGACCAGCGCGGTGTGCGACTCGAAGCCCGTCATCTCGGAGTTGCCCAGCGGCGCGACGCCGGAGAACACGCGGTACTGGTCGCTCGGCAGCGCGCACAGCATCAGGCTGAGGGCCGGCTCGTCGAAATACTCGGCGTTGTTGGCCGCCACGCCCACGCCCACGGTGCCCGACCAGTCGGTGACCTCGGGCAGTTCGGCGCCCAGGTGGTCGAGGATCTCCTGTGCGTCGGCGGCGTAGTGGTCGGTGATGTAGAGCAGGCCCAGCGTGGGCGCCTGGGCGTAGTCGGGCAGCACCATCTGCGCGCGCAGCTGCGCGAGGACGAGGCCGGCGGCCATGCGCCACTGGGGATGGGTGGCGTGGCCGGTGGGGAAAAGCTTCATGCGCGGGCGGTCCGTGGAGGGCGTGAGGGTCGGTCGAACGAGGAGGGGCGGCGTTTCGGCGGGGTGGTCGGTGCGAACGCGGCGCGCCCGCTGCCGGTTCAGCCGCGCGAGCGGCGCCTGGACGCGGGCGCGGCGGGCTTGGGCGCCGGCGCGGCGGACCTGCGCGGTGCGGCCTTGGGCGCGGCAGCCGTGGAGCGGGCACCCGCCGCGGGCGCGGACGCCTTCGAACGCGTGGCGCCCGCGCCGGTCCCGGCGGCCTTCTTCGCCGCCCCGGCCGTGCCCGTGGCCTTCACCCTGGCGGACCGCGTGGCCTTGGCCGGGGGCGAGGCGGACAGGCCCGGCATCTGCGGCATGACCGGCATCTGGAGCTGCGCGGCGTCCTTCATGGCCGATTCGGCGATGTGCTGGAACTGCTGCGTGAGCGAGCCCCACCATTTCAGCGGATCGACCACGCCGGCGCCCAGCGCGCCTGCGTCGCCCTGCGTGTCCTGCGTGTCCTGCGCACCGCCTGCACCGGCGTCGACCGGGGTCGCGCGCGCATCGGCGGCGGACTCGGCGGGTGCGGGCTCGGCGGCCCTGTCGCCTTCTCCGGACGCCGTCGGCTGCATCGCCTCGGCCATCCGGTTAAAGAACGACGTCATGGGCGTCCCCAGCGCCGCCGCCGCGGGCGGGGCCGACGGCGCGGGTGGTGGCGCGGCCGGCGCGGCCGCCTGGGGCATCACGGCGGCGCTGGCGGCGTTGGCGTTGCGGGTGAAGGCGTTGGCGAGGTCCTCCATGCGCACGTTCATTCCGCGCAGCGTGGACAGCGTCATCTTCTGGACCTCCAGCGCCTGGATGGTGGCCTTGAGCGCATGACCGTTCTGCTCGAGCCAGTACTGGACGGTCTTGAGCTCCTGGATGCGCTTGTCCACCTCCTCCACGCTGAGGGTGGGCGCCACCCAGCTCGACAGGCTCGGCAGGCCGGGCACCGAGCCGGCGCCCTGGCCGGGCGCGGCAGCGCCGGCCGCGAGGTTCTTCAGAAAATCGAAGCCGGGCACGAACTGGCTGAAATCGAAGGCGGGGGTGGCGTCGCTCATGGGCATGTCTCCATCGGGATTGTGTCGTCAGCTTACTCCAGGGCCGGCCGCGCCGAGGGCAAATCCGGGCCCGGGACGGGGCAGATAATCGGGCGCCATGCACAGCCTCTTCCACCTCGCCTTCCATGTCCGCGACCTCGACGTCGCCCGCCGCTTCTACGGCGACACGCTCGGTTGCGCCGAAGGGCGCAGCACCGACACCTGGGTCGACTTCGACTTCTTCGGCCACCAGATCTCGCTGCACCTGGGCGAACCCTTCGCCACCACGCGCACCGGCCGCGTCGACGACGTCATGGTGCCGATGCCGCACTTCGGCGTCGTGCTCGAACTGCCCGACTGGCAGGCACTGGCCGATCGCCTGCGCGCGGCCGGCACCGAATTCCTGTTCGCGCCCCAGGTGCGCTTCGAGGGCCGCCCCGGCGAGCAGTGGACAATGTTCTTCCTCGATCCGTTCGGCAACCCGATCGAGGTCAAGGGTCTGCGCTCCTTCGAGACCGTCTACGCGAAGCAGCCCGTCGTGCCGTGACCTACACCTTCGCCTCGGCGACCATCCTGCTGCTGCTCATCTGCGATCCGCTGGGCAACATCCCGATCTTCGCCAACGCGCTGCGCCACGTGGCGCCCGAGCGGCGCGCCCGGGTCATCCTGCGCGAGGTGTCGATCGCCTTCGGGCTGCTGCTGACCTTCATGTTCGTGGGCGACCGCTTCCTGCGCGTGATGGGTCTGTCGGGGCTTTCGCTGCAGATCGCCGGGGCGGTGGTGCTGTTCCTGATCGCGTTGCGCATGATCTTCCCGAACCGCGCGGCCGCCCCGCTCGAGGACGAACGCGAGCCGCTGATCGTGCCGCTGGCGATCCCGGCGCTGGCGGGACCGTCGGCACTGGCCACCGTGATGCTGCTGGTCTCGCAGGCCCCCGAGCGCCGCGCCGAATGGATCGCCGCGCTCAGCGTGACGATGGCCGTCTGCGCCCTGGTGCTGGTGCTGGCCGACCGCATCCAGCGCGTCATCGGCGACCGCGTGGTGCTGGCCCTGGAGCGCCTCATGGGGCTGATCCTGGTGGCGGTGTCGGTGGAGATGATGATCCGGGGAGTGAAGTCCCTCGCGCTCGAGCTGGGACGCTAGGCGCGGCGCGCCGGACCGCCGCTGACTAAACTGGACGCTTCCCGGGATGCGCGTCGAAGCGGCGCGATCGATCGCCGCGAAGTCGTCCTGCCCCGAGCCGCCATGACGCCCTCCACCGCCCTGCCCGTGACCACCGACGCGTCCGCCGGATCGACCTCCGTTGCGAAGCGCGTCCGCGCGCGCCGTGCGCCGTGGCTCGCCCTGGCGGCGCTGACGGCGGCGGTGGGGGTCGCGCACCTGCTGCTGCTCGGCGCGGTGCCCCTGACCGGCGCAGCGACGCCCTCGCCGGTGACTGCGCGCTTCGTCGTGCGGACGATCGAAGCGCCCGCCCTGCCAGCGCCGACACCGCCGTCCGTGACGCCACGCCCGGTCGCCGCGGCGACGCCGCGCGAACCGGTGCCGAAGCGGCCGGCGGTGCCACGGGTGCGCACCCCCACCCCCGCCGCACCGGCCATCCCGGCCGTGCCGGCGACGGCATCGCTTCCCGCGCCGCCCATCGCGACGCCGGCACCCACGTCCGAGCCGCCTCCCCCGGTGACCGGAGCCCCACCGGACACTCCGGTCGACGCCGTCACGGCTGAGGCAGCGCCCGCGCCGGCCGACGCGGCGGTCCCGGACCCGTCCACGCCCGACACGCCGGCGCCCGCGCCCGCGCCGGTCGCCCCCGCCCCGTCGTCCGGTCCGGTGGCGGAGACCGCGCCGCTGAACGTGCCGGCGTCGGTGCGCCTGAAATTCACCGTCATCGGCCAGCAGGGCACGGTGCCGTTGCAGGGCGTGTTCGGCGAACTCGCGTGGTCCCAGGACGGGCGCGCCTACGAGGCGGACCTCACCCTGCGCTTCCTGTTCAAGACCCTGCGCCGACAGCACAGCCAGGGCGCCATCGGCCCGACGGGGATCGAGCCGGCGCGCTTCTCCGACACCCGCAAGGTCGAGGTGGCGTCGCATTTCGTGCGCGATCGCGGCGAGGTGGTGTTCAGCAACAACGCGCCCACCGTCGCGTTGCTGCCCGGTGCCCAGGACCGCCTGAGCGTGATGCTGCAGCTCGGTGCCCTGCTCGCGGGCGATCCGGCGCGCTACCCGGAGGACGGCGCCATCGCGGTGCAGACGGTGGGCCCGCGCGACGCCGACATCTGGCTCTTCAAGGTCGGCCCCGAGGAGCGGCTGACCCTGCCGATGGGCGATGTCGTGGCTCGCCGTCTCACGCGCAATGCCCGCCAGCCGTTCGACGACACGGTCGAGCTGTGGCTGGCGCCCGCCCTGGGTCACCTGCCGGTGCGCATCCGTCTGACGCAGCCCAACGGCGACTTCGCCGACATGCAGTTGCGCGAAGCGCCGCCAAGCGCCGCCCCGCGCTGAGGTGCACGGTGGTTTCTTGCCGTTTGCTGCGCGATGTCCATCGCGCGACGGCACGGCGCCTTGAAACCGGCGCATCGACAGCCACCTACTCCGTCATGAACGCCATCGACATCCTCACCGGTCCCGCCATGAACATGCTCTACGACTCCGACTCGTACGTCGTCGTGCATGTGCAGCCCACCGAGGGCGAGGCGCCGATCGAGCCGCACCTGCCGGTGCTCGCCCGCCACGGTTTCGAGATCGTGGACAAGCGCTCCGGCAAGGAGGTCTACCTCGACGGCTCCTGGGCCGAACTCTTCCAGCAGCAGATCGCCGCCTGGCAACTCAACACGCCGACCCAGGAAGAGGTCGAGGACACGCTGGAAGGCTACGCCGAGCTGGCGCAGAACCCGGTCCTGGTCCACTGAGCTGCCGCGCGTGCCTCGCGTCGCGTGGCGACCGGCGCGAACCGGTCGCGATCCGGTCCTCCGCCTCGCCGCTTTCCTCGTGCTGCCGCTGACATTGCTTCTCAGCGGTTGCATGTCGCCGATGTTCCCGGGTGGTTCGGGCGGACCGGACGACCACGCACCGTTCGTGCGTGGCCTGTCGACCCTGCTGCCCGTCGACATCCTGCTGATCGGCGAGCAGCACGACGCGCCGGCGCACCATGTCCTGGAGCGCGACGCGGTGACGGCCCTGGCTGCCCGCTCGCAACTCGCCGCCCTCGTCCTCGAGATGGCCGAGGACGGTCGGGACACCACCGCCCTTTCGACCGACGCGACGCAAGCCCAGGTCCGCACCGCGCTGCGTTGGGACGAGGCCGCCTGGCCCTGGGAGGATTACGCCCCGGCCGTGATGGCCGCCGTGCGCGCGAGCGTGCCGGTGCTGGGCGCCAACCTGCCGCGTGCGCGCATGAAGGACGCCATGGCCGATGTTTCGCTCGACGCCCAGTTGTCCGCGGCCGCCCTGACCGCCCAGCGGACCGCCGTGCGCGACGGTCATTGCGGCTTGCTGCCGGAAACGCAGATCGTGCCGATGACGCGCATCCAGGTGGCGCGCGACCGCGCCATGGCGCAGGTCGCGTTCAAGGCCCGCCGACCCGGTCGCACGGTGCTGCTGATCGCCGGCGCCGCGCACGTCGACCGGCGCCAGGGCGTGCCGCAGCACCTGCCCAGCGATGCCAGCGTCAGGAGCCTGCGGCTGCTCGCCACGGCCGATGCCGACGACGTGATCGAGTCGCCGGTCCGCCACGACGCCACGTGGCGCACGCCGCCGCTGCCGGCGAAGGACTACTGCGCCGGGGTCCGACCACCGTCGCGCTGAGCCGTCCGGCCTTCCGCGATCCGACGGCGGCCCCCCCGCGCCACATGGCGCTCAGGCGTGCTTGCGGATCGATTCGGCCAGCGTGCCCACCAGCGTGTCGATGTGCGACTTCTCGACGATGTAGGGCGGCGCGAGGACGATCACGTCACCGGCCGGGCGCACCAGCGCGCCGCGATGGAAACAGTCCACGAAGGTGTCGTAGGCGCGCTTGCCCGGGGCGCCGGCGATCGGCGCCAGTTCCACCGCCGCCGCCAGGCCCAGGCTGCGGATGCCGATGACGTTGGGCAGTCCCGTGAGGGCGCCGTGGAAAGCGTCGCCGAGCACCGGGCCCATCTCGCCGGCGCGCGCGAAAAGCTGCTCCTTCTCGAACAGGTCGAGCGTGGCGACGGCCGCCGCGCACGCCACCGGGTGACCCGAATAGGTGTAGCCGTGGAAGAACTCGACCGCGTGCTCGGGCGCGTCGGTCTTCATCATCGCGTCGTAGAGCTTGTCGCGGCAGATCACGCCCCCCAGGGGGATCACGCCGTTGGTCACGCACTTGGCGAAGTTCAGCATGTCGGGCACCACGCCGTAGAAATCGGCGGCGAAGTTGGTGCCCATGCGGCCGAAGCCGGTGATGACCTCGTCGAAGATCAGCAGGATGCCGTGCTTGTCGCAGATCTCGCGCAGGCGCTGGAGGTAGCCCTGGGGCGGCAGGTACCAGCCGGCCGATCCCGCCACGGGCTCGACGATGATCGCCGCGACGTTGCTCGGGTCGTGCAGCGGCAGGATGCGGCGCTCCAGTTCGATCAGCGGGTCCTCGGCCCACACCGGCTCGCGGTTGTGGATGTAGGCGTGGTCGACCGGGTCGTGGATGAAGCGCATGTGGTCCACGCGCGGCAGGAAGGCCGAGCCGAACGCCTTGCGGTTGCCCGGGATGCCGCCGACCGACATGCCGCCGAAACCCACGCCGTGATAGCCGCGCTCCCGGCCGATGAAGACGTTGCGGTGGCCCTCGCCACGCGCGCGGTGGTAGGCCAGCGCCACCTTCAGGGAGGTGTCGGCGGCCTCGCTGCCGGAGTTGCAGAACAGCACCCGGTTCAGGTCGCCCGGCGCCAGCGCGGCGATGCGCGTGGCGGCTTCGAACGCGCGGTCGTTGCTGACCTGGAAGGCCGTGGCGTAGTCGAGCGTGTCGAGCTGGGCCTTGATCGCCTCGTTGATCCCTGCCCGGTTGTGACCCGCGCCCACGCACCACAGCGACGAGATGCCGTCGACGACCGTGCGGCCGTCGTGCGTGGTGAATTCCATGCCGTCGGCGGCGACGAAGACGCGCGGGTCCTTGCGGAAGGCCCGGTTGGGCGTGAAGGGCAACCACTGGTTGTCCAGGTTGAAGTCGTGGGCCATGTCGGCGCTCCTGTGCGGTTGGATGGGGTCGGGACGGTCGGACGAACGGTCATTCTGGCATCCGCGACAATCGCCCGCGCCATGACATCCGCCTACATCCTGACCCTTTCCTGCCCCGATCGCACCGGCATCGTGCACGCCGTCTCGGGCTTCCTGCTCGAACGCGGCGGCAACATCGAGGAGGCCGCGCAA
Source organism: Comamonadaceae bacterium OTU4NAUVB1 (assembly GCA_024372625.1). Taxonomy (NCBI): domain Bacteria; kingdom Pseudomonadati; phylum Pseudomonadota; class Betaproteobacteria; order Burkholderiales; family Comamonadaceae; species Comamonadaceae bacterium OTU4NAUVB1. The sequence continues at coordinate 3,078,310 of CP099605.1, forward strand.
TACAACGACCATGGCACCGGCCTGTTCTTCATGCGCGTGCGCTTCGCCTGCGACGCCCACGACCACGCGCAGCTGAGCGCGCAGATGACCGAGCTCGGCCGCACCTTCGGCATGGACTGGAAGCTGCACGACGCCGCCCAGCCGATGAAGACGGTGATCCTGGTGAGCCGCGACGGCCATTGCCTCAACGACCTGCTGTTCCGCTGGAAGAGCGGCCTGCTGGCCATCGACGTGCGCGCCATCGTGTCCAACCACCGCGACTTCTACCAGCTCGCCGCCAGCTACAACGTGCCCTTCCACCACATCCCGGTGACGGCGCAGACCAAGCCCCAGGCCGAGGCGAAGCAGTTGGAGATCGTCGAGGCCGAGGGCGCCGAGCTGGTCGTGCTCGCGCGCTACATGCAGGTGCTGAGCAACGACCTGTGCGCGAAGCTGGCCGGGCGCGCCATCAACATCCATCACTCGTTCCTGCCCAGCTTCAAGGGCGCCAAGCCCTACTACCAGGCGCACGACCGGGGCGTGAAGCTGATCGGCGCCACGGCGCACTACGTGACGGCCGACCTCGACGAGGGTCCCATCATCGAGCAGGACGTGGCGCGCGCCGACCACACCGACACGGTCGAGGACCTCACCGCGCGCGGCCGCGACACCGAGAGCCAGGTGCTCGCCCGCGCCGTCAAGTGGCACAGCGAACGCCGCGTGCTGATGAACGGCCACAAGACGGTGATCTTCAAGTAGCACCACCCATGGCGAGGGCGCGCGGGGCGGCTTAAAGTGTCGTCACCATGAACGCCCCCGTCCCGCCCGAACAGCACGCGCTCCTGCAGCGCTCCGAACGCCAGTCGCAGGTCGTCGCGGCCCTGCGACCGCACCTGCCCGCGCATGCCCTCATCTGGCACGAGGAGGACACCACCCCTTACGAGTGCGACGGCCTGACGGCCTACCGCGCGCGGCCGCTGGTGGTCGTCCTGCCCGAGACCGAGGCGCAGGTCGCCGCCGTGCTGGCGACCTGCCACGGCCTGGGCGTTCCCGTGGTGGCGCGCGGCGCCGGCACGGGCCTGTCCGGCGGCGCGATGCCCGACCCGACGGGCGTGACGATGTCGCTGGCCAAGTTCAACCGCATCCTGAAGGTCGACCCGGTCAGCCGCACGGCGGTGGTGCAGTGCGGCGTGCGCAACCTCGCCATCAGCGAGGCGGCGGCGCCCTTCAACCTCTACTACGCGCCCGATCCGTCGAGTCAGATCGCCTGCACCATCGGGGGCAACGTGGCGGAGAACTCCGGTGGCGTGCACTGCCTGAAGTACGGCCTGACGCTGCACAACGTGATGCGCGTGCGCGGCTTCACGGCCGAGGGCGAGGCGATCGAGTTCGGCGGCGAGGCGCTCGACAGCCCCGGACTCGACCTGCTGGCGCTGGTGGTGGGCAGCGAGGGCATGCTGGCCGTCACGCTGGAGGTCACCGTGAAGCTGGTGCCCAAGCCCCAGCTCGCGCGCTGCATCATGGCCAGCTTCGACGACGTGCGGAAGGCCGGCGACGCGGTCGCCGCCGTGATCGCCGCGGGCATCATCCCGGCCGGCCTGGAGATGATGGACAAGCCCATGACCGCCGCCGTCGAGGACTTCGTGCGCGCCGGCTACGACCTCGACGCCGCGGCCATCCTGCTGTGCGAGTCCGACGGCACACCCGAGGAGGTTGAGGAGGAGATCGGCCGCATGACCGCCGTGCTGCGCGGCTGCGGCGCCACCGCCATCGCGGTCAGCCAGAGCGAGGACGAGCGCCTGAAGTTCTGGAGCGGGCGCAAGAACGCGTTCCCGGCCTCGGGCCGCATCAGCCCCGACTACATGTGCCTGGACTCGACCATCCCGCGCAAGCGCCTGGCCGACATCCTGCTGGCCATCGCCGAGATGGAGAAGAAGTACGACCTGCGCTGCTGCAACGTGTTCCACGCCGGCGACGGCAACCTGCATCCGCTGGTGCTGTTCGACGCCAACGACCCCGACGAGCTGCACCGCTGCGAGCTCTTCGGCGCGGACATCCTGGAGACCAGCGTGGCCATGGGCGGCACCGTCTCGGGCGAGCACGGCGTGGGCGTGGAGAAGCTCAACAGCATGTGCGTGCAGTTCACCGCGACCGAGAACGAGGCCATGTTCGGCGTCAAGCGCGCCTTCGACCCCGCCGGGATGCTCAATCCGGGCAAGGTGATCCCGACCCTGCAGCGCTGCGCCGAGTACGGCCGGCAGGTCTTCCGCGCCGGCGCGACGCAGCCGTTCGCCGACCTGCCGCGCTTCTGAGGCACCGGCGTCCATGAACGGCTTGCGCGGCCTGGCCTGGCTGCTGGTCTTCCAGTCGGTGGGCGAGCTGCTGTCGCGCGGCTTCTCCCTGCCCTTGCCCGGGCCGGTCCTGGGGCTGGTGCTGCTGCTGGGCGGACTGCGCTTTCGGGTCGTGCGCGACCCGGTGGGCGAGTGCGCGCAGTTCCTGCTGTCGCACCTGTCGCTGCTGTTCATCCCGGTGGGCGTGGGCGTGATGACGCACCTGTCGCTGCTGAGCGAGTACGGCGGCCGCATGCTGCTGGTGATCGTGCTGTCGACCTGGATCGGCCTGGGCGTGACGGCGCTGGTCCTGTACGGACCGGCCCGCGGCCGCGCCGGGTCCGCCACCGGCGCGGACGCCGACCCCGACGCCACCACGCCCGACCCGCGGCCCTGATGCCATGCCGCGCTTCGTCGAACTCTGGGTCTACCTCTCCGCCACGCCGCTGTTCGGGCTGACGGCGACGCTGGTGGTCTACATCGTGGCCCAGGCGCTCTACGCGCGGCTGGACAACGCGCCGTGGGCCAACCCGGTGATGTGGTCGGTGGTGGCCATCGCGGGCGGGCTGCTGGCCACCGGCGTGGACTACCCGACCTACTTCGCCGGGGCGCAGTTCATCCACTTCCTGCTCGGGCCGGCGGTGGTGGCGCTGGCCTGGCCGCTGTGGCTGCGCCGCGCGGAACTGCGCCGGCGCCTGGGACGGGTGCTGCTGGCCTCGCTGCTGGGAGGCGCGGCGGCGTCGCTGTCGGCGCTGGGACTCGCCTGGGCGCTGGGCCTGCCGCACGACGTGGTCCTGTCGCTCGCCCCGAAGTCGGTGACGGCGCCCGTGGCGATGGGCATCGCCGAGAAGATCGGCGGCATCCCGGCGCTTTCGGCGGTGTTCGCGGTGCTCACCGGGATGGTCGGCGCGCTCTCGGGCAAATACCTCTTCGACCTGCTGCGCATCGGCACCACGCCCGAGGGCTGGGCCGCGCGCGGCTTCGCGCTGGGCACGGCCGCGCACGGCATCGGCGCGGCGCGCGCGCTGCACGTGAACGCCGACGCCGGCGCCTACGCCGGGCTGGCGCTGGGCCTGCAGGTGGTCCTGGCGGCGCTGCTGATGCCGCTGGTGTTCCGGCTGTTCTGAGCCGTCCGGTGTCGGGCGCCACGCCGACCCGGGCCGTCGCGACCGGCTGTTAGGCTCATCGCATGACGATCCCGCCCTCGCCCCCGACCGCCACGAACGCCGCGACCGCGATGCCCACCACCCTCGAACTCATCGGCGCGCCGACCGACATCGGCGCCAGCGTGCGCGGCGCGGGCATGGGCCCCGACGCGCTGCGCGTGGCCGACATCGCCGGCACGCTGGCCCGGCTGGGCTTCGGGGTGGTGGACGCGGGCAACCTCGCCGGTCCGGCCACGCCCTGGGCGAAGCCGGCCGACGGCCTGCGCCACCTCGAGGAAACCGTGGCCTGGAACCGCGCGGTGCACGACGCGGTCGATGCCGCCCTGGCCGCCGGCCGCCTGCCGGTCATGATGGGTGGCGACCACTGCCTGGCGGTGGGCTCGATCAGCGCGGTGGCCCGGCATGCGCGCCAGCGCGGCCAGAAGCTGCGCGTGCTGTGGCTCGACGCCCACACCGACGTCAACACCGAGACCACCAGCCCCAGCGGCAACCTGCACGGCATGCCGGTGGCCTGCCTGCTGGGCCACGGCCCGGCCGCGCTCACCGGCTGGAGCGGTCCACGCGCCACGCTGGCGCCCGGGGACATCCGCTTCATCGGCATCCGCAGCGTCGACGCCGACGAGAAGCAGGCGATCCGGCAGCTCGGCCTGACCGTCTTCGACATGCGCCACATCGACGAGCACGGCATGCGCAACACCCTGACCGAGGCGCTGCAGGACATCGACGAGGACACCCACCTGCACGTGAGCTTCGACGTCGACTGCCTCGACCCGGCCGACGCCCCCGGGGTCGGCACCGGCGTGCGCGGCGGGCCGACCTATCGCGAGATGCAGCTGTGCATGGAGATGATCGCCGACACCGGACGGCTGCGCTCGCTCGACGTGGTGGAGGTCAACCCGGCGCTCGACGTGCGCAACCGCACCGGCGAGGTGGCGGTGGAGCTGATCGAGAGCATGCTGGGCAAGTCGACGCTGCAGCGCTGACCGCGCGCTTCCTACGCCCGCAGCGGCGCGGGCGGACAGCGCATCGCGCCCGCGGCGAGTAGATTCCGCACCATGCCAACCACGACCCTCACCCACCCGGAAGACCACGGGGACTCCTCGGCACAGGCGCTGCGCGTGCTGGTCGTCGAGGACGATCCGGCCGTGCTCGCCGCCACGGTGGACATGCTGCAGCTGCTCGGCCACTGGGCCGCGGGCGTCAGGAGCGCCGAGGTGGCGCGCGACCGCTTCATCGATGGCGCCTTCGACGTGCTCATGACCGACATCGGCCTGCCCGCCCTCTCGGGCATCGACCTCGTGGAGATCCTGCAGGCCCAGCGCAAGCTGCGCGTGATCTTCGCCACCGGCCGGCCACCCCCGAGCGAGCCGATCCCCGGCACCTTCTGGCTGCAGAAGCCTTTCGGCATCGACGAACTCAGCGAGGCGCTCCAGGGCGCCGGGCGCACCGACGACCAGCCGGCCTAGGGCGCCACGGGCCCGGTGGGCACGACCGGCGCGGCCGGGACGGCCGGCGTGGCGATCGGTACCGGATCGATCCGGGGCGGGACCGGCGGCGCCGGGGCCTCCAGCGCCTGGGTGACCGGTTCGACCGGCGCGGCGACCGGCGCGGTGACGGCCATGCCGGAGGCCGGTGCCACCGTCGGCGGCTCGCGCTGCGGCTCGACGGCTCCGACCGTGTCGGCGGTGGCGCCCCGGGTCAGGAAGCGATCGAGCAGCGCGAAGAAACGGTCGTAGAAGCGCTCGTCGGTCAGGGTCTCGCTCGCCAGCTTGACCATCGCGTCGTCGCTCGAGGAGAACGGCAGCGACACCGAACCCAGCACGCCGACGCCCAGCGTGGCCGAATTGTTGGTCTTCTTGATGCCGTAGCGGTCCTGCAGGGCGGTGACGAAGGCGATCGAGCGTGGTGCCACGCCGTTGCCGCGCGCTTCCGGCGCCGTCCTCGCCGCGCGCTCCGGGACGCCCTCGTGCGCGCAGACCACGCGGAACTCGACCTCGACGTGAACCTCGGGCGCGGGCTGGAAGCTCTTGCGCCCGGTCACGAGGTCGGCGTTGGCCGCGCTGATGAGGTAGCCCTGGCTGAGCAGGGCCCGGCGCGCGGCCTCGCAGGTCTGCGCCTCGGTCGCCGGGTAACTGCGCGCGTGGGTGGTGGTGGAGTCGAACTCCTCCGGGTCGTAGTTCACGCGCTTGGCGGTGGCGCCGCAGCCGGCGAGGACCAGGGCGACGGCGGCCCCGCAGAGCGGTGCGGCGCGCGCGGGGACGGGAAAGGAACGGGCAAGGAGAAAGGCCATCGGCGGTGAATGAGGTCCGGGTGCGACGTTGAGGGGGTCCGGCGGGAAGCCGGGTCCCTCTGCGAGCCGGCCGCCGCGCCAATGTTCCCATGCGGCGCAGGCCGCCCGCGCCGCTCGAGCGGTCCGCACCGCCCGCCCGTCCCGCGCGCGGCGCGCCGGACCGGCCTCAGGGGTACAGGCCGCGCTCGGCCCGCGCCGTCAGGATGCGCTCGCAGGCGACCGCGTAGGTGGCCGTGCGAAGGCTGATCTTGTGCTTGTCGGCCGTGTCCCAGATCTGGTTGAGGGCGTTCATCATGATGCGGTCGAGCCGCACGTTGATCTCGTCCTCGTCCCAGAAGAACGACGAGAAGTCCTGCACCCACTCGAAGTAGCTCACCGTCACGCCGCCGGCGTTGCAGATCACGTCGGGCACCACCAGCACGCCGCGCTCGGCCAGGATGTCGTCGGCCGAGGGCACGGTCGGACCGTTGGCGCCTTCGAGCACCAGGCGGGCGGTCGTGCGCTGCGCGCGCTCGGCGGTCAGCTGGCCTTCGAGCGCCGCCGGGATCAGGATGTCGCAGGCGACGTCCCAGAAATCCTCGTTGTCGATCACCTCGCCGTCGCTGAAGCCGACCACGCCGTCGGTGCGCGACAGCGGGATCAGCGTTTCCAGGTTCAGGCCGTTCTCGTTGACGATGGTGCCGGTGTGGTCCTGCACCGCGACGATCTTTGCGCCGGCCTCGGCGAAGAGTTCGGCCGCGACCGAGCCGACGTTGCCGAAGCCCTGCACCGCCACCCGCGCGCCGCGCAGGTCGAGCCCCAGGCGCCGCGCCGCCTCGCGCCCGGTGACGAACACCCCGCGCCCGGTGGCCTTCACGCGCCCGAGCGAGCCGCCCAGGTGCAGCGGCTTGCCGGTGACCACCCCGGTGGCGGTGCCGCCGACGTTCATCGAGTAGGTGTCCATCATCCAGGCCATGATCTGGCCGTTGGTGTTGACGTCGGGCGCCGGGATGTCCTGCTGCGGGCCGATGATGATGCCGATCTCGCTGGTGTAGCGGCGCGTGATCTTCTCCAGTTCCTTCTGGGAAAGCTGCTTGGGGTCGACGCGGATGCCGCCCTTGGCGCCGCCGTAGGGCAGGTTCACCGCCGCGCACTTGACGGTCATCCAGGCCGACAGCGCCATCACCTCCTCCAGCGTCACGTCCGGGTGGAAGCGCACGCCGCCCTTGCCGGGACCGCGCGAGAGGTTGTGCTGCACGCGGTAGCCCTCGTAGTGCGCGATGCGGCCGTCGTCCATCTCGATGGGCACGTCCACGATCAGGGCGCGCTTGGGACGCTTCAGCGTCTCGGCCCAGCGCGCGAGGTTGCCCAGGTAGGGGATGACCCGGTCGACCTGCGACAGGTAGGTGCCCCACGGGCTGTTGGCGGTGGGATGGACGAAGGACAGCTTCTCGCTCATGACGGTGTTCCCGTGGTGGTGATGCGCCCGACGATAGTCCCGCCCGCCGGCCGGCGCCACCCGTCATGCGCGGGACGGCGCACGTTATGCGTGCGCGGCACGGCCGGCGGCGCGGGCGCCTCAGGCGGGCGCGCCGCTCCGGTCGGCCGACCGGGCGCCGAACAGCGCCGAGCCCACCCGCACCATCGTGCTGCCCGCCGCGATGGCCGCCTCCAGGTCGGCGCTCATGCCCATCGACAGCGTGTCCAGCGCGAGGCCGTCGGCGCGCAGGCGCTCGAACACCGTCGCCGCCCGCAGGAAGAGCGCGCGCTGCGCCTCGAAGTCCGGTGCCGGCTCCGGGATCGCCATGACGCCGCGCAGCGCGAGGCGCGGCAGCGTCGCCACCGCGCGCGCCAGTGCCGGCGCCTCCTCGACGCCCACGCCCGACTTGTTCGCGCCGCCGTCGACGTCGACCTGCAGGCACACCTGCAGGGGCGGCAGGTGCGCCGGTCGCTGTTCGGACAGCCGCTGGGCGATCTTGAGCCGGTCGATGCCGTGGACCCAGTCGAAGTGCTCGGCCACGGCACGCGTCTTGTTGCTCTGCAACGGACCGATGCAGTGCCACTCGATGCGCCCGCGCAGATCGGCCAGCGCCTCGATCTTGGCCACGCCCTCCTGCACGTAGTTCTCGCCGAACGCCGTGAGGCCCGCCTCGAAAGCCGCGCGCACCGTCGGGGCGTCGAAAGTCTTGGACACTGCCAGCAGGCGCACGGCATCGCCGGGCCGGCCGGCGTCGCGCGACGCCGCGGCGATGCGAGTGCAAACTTGGTGGAGGTTGGCGGCAATCATCGTCATAATCTGTCAACTCGTATCAAAACGTCACAAGGAATCGCGTGGACATCACCCAGCTGCTGGCTTTCAGCGTGAAGAACAAGGCCTCCGACCTGCACCTGTCGGCCGGTCTGCCGCCGATGATCCGCGTCCATGGCGACGTGCGGCGCATCAACGTGGAAGCGCTGGACCACAAGGCGGTGCACGCCATGGTGTACGACATCATGAGCGACACGCACCGCAAGCACTACGAGGAGTTCCTGGAGGTCGACTTCTCCTTCGAGATCGACGGCCTGGCGCGCTTCCGCGTCAACGCCTTCAACCAGGGACGCGGCGCGGCGGCGGTGTTCCGCACCATCCCGTCGAAGATCCTGACGCTGGAGCAGCTCGGCGCGCCGCGCATCTTCGCCGACCTCGCCCTCAAGCCTCGCGGGCTGGTGCTGGTGACCGGGCCGACGGGCTCGGGCAAGTCGACCACGCTGGCGGCGATGGTCAACTACCTCAACGAGACCGAGTACGGCCACATCCTCACGGTGGAGGACCCGATCGAGTTCGTGCACGAGTCCAAGAAGTGCCTGATCAACCAGCGCGAGGTCGGGCCGATGACGCTGTCGTTCGCCGCCGCGCTGCGCTCGGCCCTGCGCGAGGACCCCGACGCCATCCTGGTGGGCGAGATGCGCGACCTGGAGACCATCCGCCTGGCCATGACGGCGGCCGAGACCGGCCACCTGGTCTTCGGCACCCTGCACACGTCCTCGGCCGCCAAGACCATCGACCGGATCATCGACGTGTTCCCGGGCGAGGAGAAGGACATGATCCGGGCCATGCTGTCCGAATCGCTGCAGGCCGTGATCTCCCAGACGCTGTGCAAGACCAAGGACGGCCAGGGCCGCGTGGCGGCGCACGAGATCATGCTGGGCACCTCCGCCATCCGCAACCTGATCCGCGAGGGCAAGGTGGCCCAGATGTACTCGACGATCCAGACCGGCCAGGGACTGGGCATGCAGACGCTCGACCAGAACCTCGCCGACCTGGTGCGCCGCGGCCTGATCTCGGCGGCCGAGGCGCGCGGCAAGGCCAAGACGCCGGAAAACTTCCCGGGCTGAGCCGCCGCCTTCCCGCCACCCCGTCACGCCACCCGCCACAGCCGGAGATCCCCGCATGGAACGCGATCAAGCCAGCCAGTTCATCAACGACCTGCTGCGCCTCATGGTGAGCCGCAAGGGCAGCGACATGTTCATCACCGCGGACTTTCCGCCGGCCATCAAGGTCGACGGCCGCATCGTGAAGGTCTCGGCCCAGTCGCTGGGCGCCAACCACACGCTGGCCCTGACGCGCTCGATCATGAACGACCGGCAGATGGCCGAGTTCGAGCGCACGAAGGAGTGCAACTTCGCCATCTCGCCCACGGGCATCGGGCGTTTCCGCGTCAACGCCTTCATGCAGCAGGGTCGCGTGGGCATGGTGCTGCGCACCATCCCGAGCACCATCCCGACGGTGGACGACATGGGCATGCCGCAGGTGCTCAAGGACGTGGCGATGACCAAGCGCGGCCTGGTCATCCTGGCCGGCGCGACCGGTTCGGGCAAGTCGACCACCCTGGCGGCGATGGTCGACTGGCGCAACCAGAACTCGTACGGCCACATCGTGACGGTCGAGGACCCGATCGAGTTCGTGCATCCGCACAAGAACTGCGTGGTGACGCAGCGCGAGGTCGGCATCGACACCGACAGCTGGGAGGCCGCGCTCAAGAACACCCTGCGCCAGGCGCCCGACGTGATCCTGATGGGCGAGATCCGCGACCGCGAGACCATGGATCACGCCGTCGCCTTCGCCGAGACCGGCCACCTGTGCATGGCCACGCTGCACGCCAACAGCGCCAACCAGGCGCTCGACCGCATCATCAACTTCTTCCCCGAGGAGCGCCGCACGCAGCTGCTGATGGACCTGTCGCTCAACCTGCGCGCCATGGTCTCCCAGCGGCTCGTCCCCACCGAGGACGGCCTGGGACGCGTGGCCGCCTACGAGGTGCTGTTGAACACGCCGCTGATCTCCGACCTGGTCATGAAGGCCGAAGTGGGCGAGATCAAGGAGATCATGAAGAAGAGCCGCAACCTGGGCATGCAGACCTTCGACCAGGCCCTGTTCGACCTGTTCGAGGCCGAGTCGATCTCGCTGGACGAGGCCGTGCGCAACGCCGATTCGGCCAACGACCTGCGCCTGCAGGTCAAGCTCAACAGCCGCCGCGCCCGTTCCAAGGACCTGTGCGCGGGCACCGAGCATTTCTCGATCGTCTAGTGCCGCCGTCTCCGACCCTCGCCGCCGACCGGTCCGTCGCGGTCCCGCGCCCCTGCCGTGCCGAGTGGGCCGGCGAGGCCGTCGACCTCCTGCCCGAGCGCGCCCTGTGGTGGCCCGCGCGCGGCCTGCTGTTCTTGGCCGACCTGCACATCGGCAAAGCCGCCACGTACCGCGCGTTGGGTCAGCCCGTGCCGGGCGGCACCACGCAGGAGAACCTGGCGCGGCTCGACACGCTGATCGCCCGCCACGCGCCGTCGGGGATCGTCTTCCTGGGCGACTTCCTGCACGCCGCGCAGGCGCGCACGCCGCAGGTGCTGGCCACGCTCGACGCCTGGCGCGCGCGGCACGCGGGCCTCGCCCTGACCCTGGTGCGCGGCAACCACGACAGCCGCGCGGGCGATCCGCCGGCCGCGCTGGGCATCGAGGTGGTCGACGAGCCGCACCGCATCGGCCCGTTCGCCTGCTGCCACCATCCGCAGACGCACCCCGGGCTGTTCGTGCTGGCCGGCCACGTGCATCCGGTGTGCGGCCTGAGCGGTCCGGGGCGCGACCGGATGCGCCTGCCGTGCTTCGTGCAGGACGGCGAACAGGCCATCCTGCCGGCGTTCGGCGAATTCACGGGCGGCTGGCACGTGCCGCCGGGCGGCGGGCGGCGTTTCCACGCCGTGGGCGGCGGCGCCGTCTGGCGGCTGCCGCCGGGCTGAGGCACCGACGGCGGCGCCCTCGGCACCCTCGGTGCCGGCCTGCCTACACCACCACGGGCGCGTCGGGCAGTTCGTTGCGTTCGGGCTCGTCCGCGGTGCGGGGGAAATGCGCGACCAGCAGGGCCGACACCTCCTCCAGTGCCTGGGTCAGGCCGTCCTCGAAGCGGCCGTCCCGGAAGGCCGCTCCCATGCGCCCGGCCATCGCGGTCCACTCGGCGGCGTCGACATGGCGGTCGATGCCGCGATCCGCGACGATCTCGATGGCGTGCTCGGCCAGCAGCAGGTAGACCAGCACGCCATTGTTGTGCTCGGTGTCCCAGACGCGCAGCTTGCCGAACATCGACAGCGCCCGCTCGCGCGCCGGCGCATCGCGCCACAGGTAGCTCGAAGGCAGGGCGGCCTCCACGCAGATGCGGACCTCGCCGTGATGGCGTCGCTCGCTGGCGCCGACGCGGCGTCCGAGCCGCTCCAGCGCGTCGTCGCTCAGCATGCGGCGCACCGCCGCTTCGTCGGTCCAGCGGTGGCGCCACAGGCGGGCGAGGCGGGCGAACAGCCCGGGATGTCGTTGCTGCATGCCTACCATCCTCCCGAGGCGCCGCCGCCGCCGAAATTGCCGCCGCCGCCGGAACCGAAGCCGCCACCGCCGCCCGACGATCCCCCGCCCCAGCCGCCGGAGCCCAGACCGCCGCCGAGCGCGCCACCCAGGCCGCCTCCCAGACCGCCGCCGAACCCGCCGCCCCGGCCACCGCCGCGCCCGCCGCCGCCTGGAAATCCGCCGGCGCCCGCGAGCAGCGTCACCACCAGCGCCACCACGCCCGCGAGCACCGCCACCACCAGCGTCGCCGTGATGGCCATCGCGATCGCGCCGGCCCCCACGCCCATCACCACCGGCGCGAGCTTGGCGCCGAAGATGCGGCGGGCGATGGGCGCGCCGACCAGCACGCCGAAGAACAGGAAGATCGCCAGGCTCTCCCAGTCGAACCCCGCGGCCCCCTGCGCGCCCCGGCTGGACCGCGGCGCCTCGACCGCCGGCAGGGCCTCGCCGTCGATGCGCGCGATCAGCTGGTCGACCGCGCCGTCGAGGCCACCGGCGTAGTCGTCGCCGCGAAAGCGCGGCTTCATGACGTCGTCGATGATGCGCGCCGCCGCCAGATCGGGCACCGCACCCTCGAGCGTCTTGGCGACCTCGATGCGCATGCGCCGGTCGTCCTTGGCGACGATCACCAGCACGCCGTCGCCCACCGCCCTGCGCCCGATCTTCCAGTCGTTGGCGACGCGGTTGGCGTACGACGCGATGTCCTCGGGCTGCGTCGTGGGCACCATCAGCACCACGATCTGGCTGCCCTTCTTCTGCTCGAAGGCGGCGAGCTTGGCCTCCAGCGCCTGGCGCCGCGCGGCGTCGAGCGTGCCGGTGGCATCGATCACGCGCGCGCTCAGGGGCGGCACGGGCAGCACGCCCTGCGCCCGCGCGCCGAATGCCAGCAAGCCGAGGCCCAGCCAAAGGCACAGCCCCGTCGCCACCCGGGCGAGGAAGCCGCGCGAAGCCCACGGCACGTTCATGGCGCGGTCATTTCTTGTTGAAGTCGACGGCCGGGGGCGTCGAGATCTGGGCTTCGTTCTGCACGCTGAAGTTGGACTTCGGCGCATAGCTGAAGACCTTGGCCGTCAGGTTGGTCGGAAAGCTGCGCGCGAGCACGTTGTATTCCTGCACCGTCTGGATGTAGCGGTTGCGCGCCACGGTGATGCGGTTCTCGGTGCCTTCGAGCGTCACGCGCAGATCGCGGAAGCCCTGGTTGGCCTGCAGCGTCGGGTAGCGCTCGGACACCGCCATCAACCGCGACAGCGCGCTGGACAGTTCGCCCTGGGCCTGCTGGAACCTGCTGAAGGCCTCGGGGTTGTTGAGCGTCTCGGGCGTGACCTGGATCGACGTCGCCTTGGCGCGCGCCTCGATCACGCGCGTCAGCGTCTCCTGCTCGAAGGCGGCTTCGCCCTTGACGGTGGCCACGATGTTGGGCACCAGGTCGGCACGGCGCTGGTACTGGTTGAGCACTTCGCTCCAGGCCGACTTGCTGGACTCGTCCAGGCGCTGGAAATCGTTGTAGCCGCAGCCGGTCAGCGCGGTCAGCGAGAAAGCGGTGAGGAGTGAGAGGAGCCAGCGTTTCATGGTGATTGTTTCCCTTGGTCGGCGGATCGCCGCCCGGCAGCATAGCCCCCGCGCCCGGGCACCGAAGAGGCAGAATCCGATTTTCGTGCCGGACATGCCCTTCCATTCCCCTGGTCCACCCCCCTCGATCGACCTGCGCTACGCCGCGCCGCGCTGGCTGCCCGGCGGGCACCTGCAGACGATCTGGCCGGCACTGTTCTCGCGCCATTCGGCCGGGGCGCCGCCGGTCTTCCTGCGCGAGCGCTGGACCGCACCGGACGGCGACTTCATCGACGTCGACTTCATGGCGCGGGTCGGCGGCGACGCCGCCGCCGGGGCCGCCGGGGCCACCGAAGCCCGTGCGCTGCTGGTGATGTTCCACGGCCTGGAGGGGTCGTCGGCCAGCCATTACGCGCAGGCGATGGCCGCCTGGGCGGCGGCGCGCGGCTGGGACTTCGCGGTGCCGCATTTCCGCGGTTGCAGCGGCGAGATCAACCTCGCGCCGCGTGCCTACCACTCGGGCGATCACGAGGAGATCGGCTGGATCCTGGAACGCTTCGCCGCCCGGCTGCCACGCCCCGACGGCGGGTCGACCGCGCCGCGCCTGCGGGCGCTGGGCGTGTCCCTCGGCGGCAACGCGCTGCTGCGCTGGGCCGAGGAGGCGGGCGCCACGGCCGGGCGCACGGTCCGCGCGCTCGCCGCGGTCTCGGCGCCGCTCGATCTTCTGGCCGGCGGCGCGGCGATGGGGCGTGGCTTCAACCGGCACGTCTACACCCGCATGTTCCTCGCCACCATGAAGCCCAAGGCGCTGGCCAAGCTGGCGCAGCACCCGGGACTGTTCGACCGCGATCGCCTGCTGGCGGCGCGCGACCTGCGCGATTTCGACAACGCCTTCACCGCGCCGCTGCATGGCTTTCGCGACACCGACGACTACTGGTCGCGTGGCTCGGCCGGACCCCACCTGCACGCCATCCGCGTGCCGACGCTGGTCGTCAACGCGACCAACGACCCCTTCGTGCCGGCGGCCAGCCTGCCGCGCCCGGCTGCGGTCGGTCCGTGCGTCACGCTGTGGCAACCGCGCCAGGGCGGACACGTCGGCTTTCCGCTGGGTCCCCCGCCGGGACACGTGCATGGCCTCCCCGAGCGTGTGGGCGACTGGCTCGCGCGCCACGGTCCCGCGCCGGACGGCGCGCACAATGGCCGCCATGGATGACATCGTCAGGAAGGCCCTCGCGAAGTGGCCCAACGTCCCGCACTGCCACGGCTGGCTCGGGCTCGACGCGCGCGGCAACTGGTACCTGCGCGACGACCGCACGCAGGCCGCCGGCCCCTTCCCGGCCGAGAAGGGCTCGCTGCTGCAGCACGACAAGCTCATCGACTTCATCCACCGCAACTACGCCGCCGACGACGAAGGCCAGTGGTTCTTCCAGAACGGTCCGCAACGGGTGTACGTCGAACTCGAGGCCGCGCCCTGGACCTGGCGCGTGGGCGAGGACTTCGGGCTCGTCTCGCACACCGGCGTGGCGGTGGGGCCGGTGACGAGCGACGCCGGCGCCACGGTGCTGCTCGACGAGGCAGGCCGGCTCTACGTCGCCGCGCCGCTCGGCCTGGGCCTCGTGCACACCCAGGACGTGGGGCTGGCCGCCGAAGCCATCGAGCAGGGCCGATGGCCCGCGCCGCAGGACGTGCGGGCGGCGGAGCTGCAGGCGCGCTTCGGTCACGTCCTGAGTCCGTCGGCGCGACGCGCCGCATCGGGCGCCTGAAACGAAAAAGCCGGCACGAAGGCCGGCTTTTCGAGGAGGTTGAATCGATCGGCGAGGGCGCATCGCCCTCCCGCGACCTGTGCGCGCCCGGCCTACTTGGCCGGAGCGGCCGCTGCGGCGGGCGTCGCGGCGGTGGTGGGCACCGATGACGTCGATGCCGCCGTCGGCGCCGTGCCGGCCGCCGCGGGAACCGGCGCGGCGGCGCCCGGCATGGCGGAGGCGGCGTCCGAACCCTGCGCGGGCGCCATCGCACCGTCGGCCGCAGCGCCAGCAGCCGGGCGCTCGGGCACCGGGAACTTGGCGCCGCCGGCGTTGGCCAGGTAGACCACCGCACGGCCGATCTCCAGGTCCTCGTAGTCGCCGCCGCCCTGCGGCGGCATCGCGCCCTTGCCCTTGAGCGCGTGCTCCAGCAGCGTCGCGTAGCCCTGGCCGATGCGCGGGCTCCAGGCGGCGGCATCGTTCAGGTGCGGCGCGCCGGGGATGCCCGGGCTGCCGTGGCAGGCGACGCACTGGGTCTTGAAGACGGTCTCGCCGGCCGCAAGGGCGCGGTTCGCATCGCGGATCTCGATGCTGCCCACGCGCTGGAGGCGGTCGGCCAGTTCGCGGTCACGGGCATCCTGCGACACGCCGTACAGCGCCATGTTGTCGCCCGTGGCCGAGCCGGCGGGCTTGTTGCCGGAGGTCACGTAGGCGACCAGGGCGACGATGACGAGGATGGGAACGATGAACGAGATGCCCACCGCGAGCAGGAGCTGCTTGGGGTTCTTGATCGGGCCGGTGTGGGCTTCTTGTGCGGCCTGGTAGTGCGGTTCTGCGCTCATGGCGTCCTCAAATCAAGCGTGGGGGCTGGGATTTTCCGGGACCAGACGCCTGGGCCGGGAAGCACCGTCGAATCGACCGGCGATTATAGGGAGCCCCCCGCCGCCTCCGGTGACGCGGCCGCGGGCCCGGCCTCCTACCGGCCCGTCCAGCCGCCGCCGAGCGCCTGGTAGAGCGTGACCTGGTTCTGCAGTTCGAGCAGCCTCACCTGCACCGCCTGTTGCTGCGCCGTGAACAGCGAGCGCTGCGCGTCGAGCAGATCGAGCGCGCTGGAGATGCCGTTGCGATAGCGCAGGTCCTGCAGCCGGAAGCGCGCCGCCTCGGCGTCGGACTGAGCCCGCTGGGCGCGCACCTGCTCGCCCAGCGTCTCGCGCCCGGCCAGCGCGTTGGCGACGTCGCGGAAGGCCGCCTGGATCGATTTCTCGTACTGCGCCACGGCGATGTCGCGACCGGCGACGGCCGAGTCGAGCGCGGCCCGGTTGGCGCCGGCGTTGAAGATCGGCAGGGCCAGCTGGGGCGCGAAAGTGAACGCGCTGGTGCCGGCCTTGAACAGGCCCGAGAGTTCGTTGCTCACCGAGCCCGCCGTCGCGGTCAGCGAGATGCGCGGGAAGAACGCCGCGCGCGCCGCGCCGATGTTGGCGTTGGCCGCGATCAACTGCTGTTCGGCGGCGCGGATGTCCGGACGCTCGATGAGCAGGTCCGAGGGCAGGCCCACCGGCAGGTCGGGCAGCGCACGGGCGTTGTCCAGGCGCCCCAGCCCCTGGGGCGCGGCCAAGGCCGAGGCCGGCACCGGCGCGCCCAGCAGCAGCGCCAGGGCGTTCTCGTCCTGCAGGCGCGTGCGCCGTTGCTGGGCGTACGACGCGCGGGCGGTCTCGGCGAGCGAGTTCGCGAGCTGGAAGTCGATCTCCGAGGACACGCCGTTCTCCAGGCGCAGCTTGGTCAGGCGGACGGAGTCGTCGCGCGTGGCGAGCGTCTGGCGCGTGATCTCCAGCAGTTCGTCGTCGGCCAGCAGCGTGTACCAGCCGGTGGCGACCGCGCCGATCAGGCTGATCTGCGCGCTGCGCTGGGCTTCCTCGGTGGCGAGGTAGCGCGCCAGGGCGACCTGCTTCAGGCTGTCGAGGCGGCCGAAGAAGTCGAGCTCCCAGGCCGTGATCCCCAGCCCCACCTGGAAGGTGTTGTAGAGCTCGCCGTTGAGCACCGACGGCTGGCGCGTGCCCGCCACGATGCCGTTGACCGCCGGGAACTGGGCCGCGCGGCTGATCCGGAACTGCGCGCGCGCCTGCTCGATGTTGAGCGCCGTGACGCGCAGGTCGCGGTTGTTGGCCAGCGCCGTCGACAACAGGCCCTGCAGCCGCGGGTCGCCGAAGAAGTCCTGCCACGGCACCGTCGCCGCCGCCGGCCCGGCGGGCTGCGCCGGGTCGCCGGGGAAGGTCGTGGGCACGGGCGCGGCGGGGCGTTCGTACGTGGGGATCAGCGAGCAGCCGGCCAGCGCGAGGCTGGCGGCCAGCGCGCCGAACGTGGCGCGAAGGGACGCGAGGGACTTCATCGATGGCTTATTGGTCATTGCTTTGCTCGATTCCGGCCGCCTCGGCATGGCGGCGGTTGACTTCCTGCTGCCGTTTGCTGCCCTTGAAGAGCCCGCGCACGACGACGAAGAACACCGGCACGAAGAACACGGCCAGCACGGTGCCCGTCACCATGCCGCCCAGCACGCCGGTGCCGATGGCGCGCTGGCTGGCCGAGCCCGCGCCCGAGGCGATCACCAGCGGCAGCACGCCCAGGCCGAAGGCCAGCGAGGTCATGACGATCGGGCGGAAGCGCAGGTGCGCCGCCTCCAGCGCCGCCTGGACGACGCCCTTGCCCTGGGCCTGCAGGTCCTTGGCGAACTCGATGATCAGGATCGCGTTCTTCGCCGACAGGCCGATGATGGTGATCAGTCCGACCTGGAAGTACACGTCGTTGGAATAGGAGCGCAGCATCGTCGCGAGCAGCACGCCCAGCACGCCGCAGGGCACGACCAGGATCACCGCCAGCGGGATCGACCAGCTCTCGTAGAGCGCGGCCAGGCACAGGAACACCGCCAGGATGGCGAAGCCGTACAGGATGATGGCCTGCGAGCCGGCGAGCTTTTCTTCGCGCGACTGGCCTGTCCACTCGAAGCCGAAGCCTGCGGGCAGCTGCGAGGCCAGCTTCTCCATCTCCGCCATCGCGGCGCCCGAACTGGAGCCCGGCGCCGCCGAGCCCGAGATGCGCACCGCGCCGTAGCCGTTGTAGCGCACCGTCTGCTGCGCGCCGGAGACCCAGCGCGTCGAGGCGAAGGCCGACAGCGGCACCGGCGTGCCCTGCGAGTTCGTGGCGTTGAGCTTGAGCAGGTCCTGCGGCTGCATGCGCGAGGGCGCATCGGCCTGCACCACCACCCGCTGCAGGCGACCCTGGTTGGGGAAGTCGTTGATGTAGCTCGAACCCAGCGCCGTCGACAGCGTCGTGTTGATGGCGTCGAAGGTCACGCCCAGGGCGCTGGCCTTCTCGCGGTCGATGTCGATGCGCAGCTGCGGCGCGTCCTCCAGGCCTTCGGGTCGCACCTGCGCGAGCAGCGGGCTCTTGGACGCCATGCCCAGGAGCTGGTTGCGCGCGGCGATGAGGGCGTCGTGCCCGGCGCCGGCACGGTCCTGCAGGCGGAAGGTGAAGCCGCTGGCGTTGCCCAGCTCGGGGATCGGCGGCGGGCTCAGCGGATAGATGAAGGCGTCGCGGATGCCCGACAGCGCGCCGAAGGCCCGGCCGGCCAGCCCCGCGGCATCGCTGCCGGCTTCCTTTCGTTCGTCCCAGTCCTTGAGCGTGACGAAGGCGAGGCCCGCGTTCTGGCCCTGGCCGGAGAAGCTGAAGCCCAGCACGCCGACCATGCTCTGCACCTCGGGCTGCTTCAGGATGAAGCCCTCGACCTGCTGCATGACCGACAGCGTGCGCTCCTGCGTGGCGCCCGGAGGCAGCTGCACGTTCACGATGATGTTGCCCTGGTCCTCCTGCGGCAGGAAGGACGTCGGCAGGCCGCGGAACAGCACCACCACCGCGGCGCAGATCGCCACGTAGATGATCAGCCAGCGCGCGGCGCGCTTGAGCATGCGCGAGACGAAGCTCTCGTAGCCCTTGGCCGTGCGCGTGAAGCGGCGGTTGAACCAGCCGAAGAAGCCGCGCTTCTCGTGGTGGCCCTCGTCCACCGGCTTGAGCAGCGTCGCGCACAGCGCCGGCGTGAGCGACAGCGCCAGGAAGGCCGAGAAGGCGATCGACGACACCATCACGGCGGAGAACTGGCGGTAGATGTTGCCGGTCGAGCCGGCGAAGAACGCCAGCGGCACGAACACCGAGATCAGCACCACGGTCACGCCGATGATGGCGCCCGAGATCTGCTTCATCGCCTTGCGCGTGGCCTCCAGCGGCGAGAGCTTCTCCTCGACCATGATGCGCTCGACGTTCTCCACCACGACGATGGCGTCGTCCACCACGATGCCGATCACCAGCACCATGCCGAACATGGTGAGCACGTTGATCGAGAAACCGAGCGCCGAGAGCACGGCGAAGGTGCCCAGCAGCGCGATGGGCACCACGATGGTCGGGATGACCGTGTAGCGCCAGTTCTGCAGGAACACGAACATCACGACGAACACCAGCGCCACAGCCTCGAACAGCGTCTTGACCACCTCGGTGATGGAGATCTTCACGAAGCGCGAGCTGTCGTAGGGGATGTCCCATTTGACGCCCTGCGGGAAGTACTTCGCGAGGTCGGTCATCTTGGCGCGGACGGCCTCTGCCGCCTGCAGCGCATTGCCCGTGGGCGAGAGCTGGACGCCGATGCCCACGGCGGGCTGGCCGTTCAGGCGCGCCGAGGTCGCGTACGACTGGCCGCCGAGCTCGATGCGCGCGACGTCCTTCAGGCGCACGGTGGAGCCGTCGACGTTGGCGCGCAGCACGATGTTGCCGAACTGCTCGACGCTGCTGAGCTGGCCCGTGACCACCACCGTGGCGGCGATGCTCTGGCCCGTGATGTTGGGCAGATCGCCGATGGAGCCGGAGGACACCTGGGCGTTCTGCGCCCGGATGGCCGCGCTCACGTCGGCCGGCGACAGGTTGTAGCCCTGCAGCTTGGTCGGGTCGATCCAGATGCGCATCGCGCTCTCCGTGCCGAACAGCTGGGCCTGGCCGATGCCGGGCACGCGCTGGAGTTCGGGCAGCACGTTGCGCGAGGCGTAGTCGCCCAGCCTGACGGTGCTGATCGACGGGTCGTCCGACGACAGGATCGCGAACAGCAGGAAGTTGTTGCGCGACTTGTCCACGCGCACGCCCTGCTGCGTCACCGCGGCCGGCAGGCGCGGGGTGGCGCGAGACAGCCGGTTCTGCACGTCGACCTGGGCCAGGTCGGGGTTGGTGCCGGTCTCGAAGGTCACCGTGATGGTGCCGGTGCCGTCGGCCTGCGCGACCGATTCGATGTAGATGAGGCCGGGCGAGCCGTTCAGCTCGCGCTCGATCACGGACAGCACGCTGTCCTCCAGCGTCTGGGCCGAGGCGCCCGGGTAGGCGGTGTTGATGACGATGGCGGGCGGCGCCACCGGCGGGTATTGCGCGATGGGCAGCTGCGTGATCGCCAGCCCCCCCATCACGATGATGAACAGCGCGATCACCCACGCGAAGATGGGTCGATCGATGAAGAACTTGGCCATGCGGGGACGCTCCTTACTTGGCGGCCGACGCGGCGGGGGCCGCCGCCGTCGTGGCCGGTGCCGAGGCGGCCGGTGCCGCCGCCGGGGCCGCGGCGGGCGCGGTGCCCGGCTTGGTCCACGGCACGGCCTTCACCGGGCTGCCCGGGGGCATCATCTGCAGCTTCTGGAAGCCGTCGACCATCACCTGCTCGCCGGCCTGCAGGCCCTCGAGCACCACCCACTGGTTGTCCTTGGCGGTGCCGACCTTGACGGTGCGCTTGCTCAGCTTGCCGTCGGCGCCCACCACCGTCACCGTGTCGCCCTGCTGCGTGCGCGTGACCGCCTGCTGCGGCAGCGCGATGGCGTTGTCGACCTGCGCCTGCTCGATGCGCACCCGCACGTACAGGCCCGGGAGCAGTTCGCCCTTGGGATTGGGTACCTCGGCGCGCAGGGTGACCTGGCCGGTGGTCGGGTCGACCGTGAGGTCGGTGAACAGCAGCTTGCCCGGCAGGGCGTATTCGCTGCCGCCTTCGAGCACCACGCGCACGCTGGCCGCGCCGGCGCCGTCGGCGCGCTTGAGCTTGCCTTCGGCCATCGCGCGGCGCAGCGCCAGCGCGTCGTTGGCCGACTGCGTGAAGTTGACGTAGAGCGGATTGATCTGCTGGATGACCGCCAGCTGCGTGACGTCGGCCTGGCCCACCAGCGCGCCTTCGGTCACGAGCGAGCGGCCGATGCGCCCGGAGATCGGCGCGGTCACGGTCGCGTAGCCGAGGTTGATGCGGGAGGTGGCGACCGAGGCGCGGCCCACGGCCACGTCGGCCTCGGCGGCCTTCTGCGCGGCCACCGCGTTGGCGTATTCCTGCTTGCTGACCGCGTTGGCCTCGACCAGCGGCTTGTAGCGCTCCGCGAGGGCCTTGGCCTGGGCGGCGTTGGCTTCGGCGCGCGCCAGGCCGGCCTGGGCGCTCTGCGCGGCGGCCGTGTAGGGCGCGGCATCGATGCGATAGAGCGGCTGTCCGGCCTTGACGTCGCTGCCCTCCTTGAACAGACGCTCCTGCAGGATGCCGGCCGCGCGGGCACGGACCTGGGCGATGCGCGAGGCTTCGAGCCGGCCGGGCAACTCGGTCACGAGGCCGATGTCGCCGGGCGTGGCGACCACCACGCCGACTTCGGGCGGCGGCGGCGCGGCGCCCGCCGGTGCGGCGGCGGCCTTGTCGGGGCCCTTGCCGCAACCCGACAGCACGGCGGCCGCCAGCACGGCGGCGAGAACGGCGCTGCCGGCGACACGGCGGGAAGCCGGCGAGCGGCCACGCGAAGAGACATGCAGTTGCGGCATGTGATTCCTTAGAAAACGACGAACTCGGAGGCCGAACCTGCGACACGGGGCACCGCCGGGGCGGCACGGTCGCAAAGGCCATTGCGAAGGCGGCTAGTTTACATACATTCGCGAATGTATAGGGGTATATTCGGATTCTCACGAAACCTGTATGGCCGCAGACACCGGCGACGACCCAAGGAGACAAGCACAGTGGCCCGTTCCACGAAACAGGAAGCGCTCGCGACGCGCAACCGGCTGCTCGACGCCGCCGAGGTGCTGTTCCAGGCGCAGGGTGTCTCGCAGACCTCGCTGCAGCAGATCGCCCAGCAGGCCGGCGCGACGCGCGGCGCCATCTACTGGCACTTCAAGGACAAGGCCGACCTCTTCAACGCCATGATGGAGCGCGTCAAGCTCCCGCTGGAAGCCGCCGGCCAGGCCGCCGGCGCCACCCCCGGCGACCCGCTCGGCGAAATCGTGCACCGGCTGGTGGCGGCGCTGAACCTCATGACCTCCGACGCGCAGGTCCGCCGCGTGCTGGAGGTGGCGACCCACCAAGTGGAATACACGTCGGAGATGGCGACGGTGCGACAGCGCCACCTGAGCGTGCGCAACGAGTGCATCCACGATTTCCAGAAGGCGTTCCGGCTCGCCGCGCGGCGCCAGCATCTGCGCCTGCCGGTACCCGCGAGCGTGGCGGCGCAGGGCATGCACGCGCTCATCACCGGCGTGATCCAGAACTGGCTGCTCGACCCGACGGCGTTCGATCTGGTGCACACCGGACGGCAAGCCTTCGGGGTGTATGTGGCGGGGCTGGGGTTCAAGGTGGACGACATGGCACAGGCAGCACCGCCAGCAATCGACATGCCCACGACCGGGAGTGCGACCGGAGGTGCGACCGGAATCACCAGCGCCCCGACGGACGGCGCGTCGGTCGCCACGGCCATCGCGGCGGTGGTGTCCTGACGGCCGCCGAATCGGTCATAATCGCGGGCTGCCGGCCTTGTCGGCACACCCTCCCTCGCTGTATTTCAACGGATAGAATTCGGCCCTCCGAAGGCTGAGATCCAGGTTCGATTCCTGGCGGCGGGACCAGTTGGCCATCTCAAGGCTGCTCACTTCGCATCAAGACCCGCACGTTTTCCAAGCGTGGCGGGTTTTTTATTGCGCCTTAGAAAGTCTTTCGCCCTGTCGCTGCGTCACGATGCTTCCCGCATCAAGGCGATCAAATCGACGTGCTGGTGCTCGGTTGCGAAATCGAGTGCGGTCTTGCCATCGGCATCTTTGAGGTTCTTTGTCGCGCCACCAGCGAGCAGGCGACGCACTGTTTCGTAATGGCCGGCACTGGCCGCAAGCATCAGCGCGGTGCGTCCACGGGCATCGCGAGCATCCGGATTCGCACCTCGGGCCAAGAAGGCCGAGACAGCGTCAGCTTGGCCGGCGCTTGCAGCCTGCGACATGGATGCGACATTCCCACCTTGGGCGTGTGCCACTGGCACTAGCAATGAGGCTGATACGCAGACCAAGGTCAGGGTGGAGCGAAGAAGAAAGTTTTTCATGGAATGTCCTTGGTGGACTTCAAACGAAAACGGACAACATCGGCAAAACGATTCGATGTGGAATTGATGGCTGTGCGATGCAGCAAAACGCGTACCAAGACAGGCTTGTCGCGGCAATCGAGTTCGGGCACGAGACTTGCGCATCTGTAAGCCTTACTCAGCTCTTGAACACATCCTTCCATGTCGGCTCGCTCTTCAATAGTGTCATCCCGTCGCCGCGTGCTGCGGTTCTCATCATCGCTTATCGCCTGCGCCGTACTGGTCGCGTGTGGCGGGGGAGGCAATGACAGCGGAAGTGGTGGAGGCATCTTTTTGCAGCCCAACCGTAAACCGTTCCCACTGGTCGAGGCCACGGTGAGTGATTTCCACGAGGCCATGCGCAAGGGTGAAGTGTCATGCCGCGACGTGGTCCAGGGCTATCTCCAGCGCATCGCTGCGTACGACGCCGATCCCGGCGCCGCCTACCCCGCCAGTCCCGCTCTGCGCAGCGTCATAACCGTCAATGCCGCAGCCTCGCTCGCAAAGGCCGACGAACTCGATCGCCAGTTCTTTTCCACAGGCACGCTGGTCGGTCCGATGCATTGCGTGACCGTACTAGCCAAAGACAATTACGACACCGCAGACATGAAGACCACTGCCGGCTCGGTGGTGCTTCGCAATAATCAGCCGCCCGACGACGCCTACACGGTGAGACGAATCCGCGAAGCGGGAGGCATCATCATTGGCAAGGCCAATCTCGACGAGTTCGCATTTGGCTTTACGGGCAGTTCGTCGGTCGGCGGCAAGACCCGCAACGCCTATGTGCCCGACAACAGCGCGGGCGGTTCATCGTCGGGCACCGGTACGTCAATCGCTGCCAGCTTGGCAATGGTCGGTTTGGGCACAGACACCGGCGGTTCGGTGCGCGTGCCGGCCGCTGTTGAGGGGTTATATGGCCTACGACCAACGCTGCGGCTGGTCAGCCAAGACGGCATCGTGCCGCTCGCACATGGTCAAGATACTGGCGGCCCACTGTGCCGCTCGCTGCCGGACTGTGCTCTGACCCTGTACGCGATGGTCGGTTTCGATGCTGCCGGTACCAGCGGCCAGCGCACGGCCAAGGCATGGGATGCGCCTCTCGTGGCGAGTGCCACGGCTTATGACGCGATGACCTCACGCCCCGCGAGCTACACAACGGCACTGACCATCGATGGTTTGAAGGGCGCACGCATTGGGGTAGTGCGCGCCATGTTTCCGGCTGCCACCCCGGCCAACCAGCTATTCCTTGACACGCTCGACACCGCGCTCGTCCGCATGCGCGCCGCCGGCGCCACGGTCGAGGACGTGACAATTCCCGATCGTGCAGCCATCCTCACCAGCTATGCGAGCCTGTCGAGTTACGAGTTTCGAGACGACCTGACGACCTATCTCAGCAGTTGGAGTTCGTCGGCTGACGGCCATCCGCGCACCACCGAAGAGGTAGGCGCGCTAATGGCCTCACTCGAGCCCACTCGCTCGGCCAATTTCAATGTCTACATCGCCACAGGCACCAATAGACTGACAAATCCGATCTATCAAAACAACCTCAAGCCACGTGACGAATTCGTGATTCCACGTGTTCAGGCAGCATTGGACAACCGGAATTTCGTAACTGGGGTATCTCAGGGCGCAGCCTACGACGTGCTGGTGTACCCGGTGCTACAGGGATTCAACAGCACCAGCGTGAACGCTGGCAGCAACAACCGGCTGAGTGCATTCACTGGCTTTCCGGCACTGGCTTTCCCAGCCGGCTTTGTGAAAGCCAGCAGTACATCGCCGTCGGTAGAACCAGTCACTCTGGAGATGATTGGCCGCGCTTTCGCGGAGCCCACGCTGCTGCGATTGGGCTTTGGCTGGCAGTCCGTCACTGCAGCGCGGGTGCCGAGCCCACTGGCACCGGAACTGGCGCGCTAGCGAGCCGGGCGCGCGCAGGCAAAGACGTCGAGATCGACCGCCGGGGTTTCGCGGTTGGCAGCAACCCCGTGTCTGCCTAGACTCGTTCGTTCGTCGCTGGCTTACCAGCCTGCCTGCCCATTCATTTAGCTCACGCCTCCGTCCGCACGCCATGACTGCCACCCCCGCCTCCATTCCCCACTTCATCGCCGGCCGCCGCGCCGACGGCGCCTCCACCCGCACGCAGGACGTCACCAACCCCGCCACCGGCGCGGTCACGGGCCGGGTGCATCTGGCGGAAGCGTCCGATGTCGAGGCCGCCGTGGCCGCCGCCAAGGCCGCCTTTCCGGCCTGGGCCGACACCCCGCCGATCCGCCGCGCGCGGGTGATGTTCAAGTTCCTGGAGCTGCTCAACCGCCACAAGGACGAGCTCGCCCACCTCATCACCGCCGAACACGGCAAGGTCTTCACCGACGCCCAGGGCGAGGTCAGCCGTGGCATCGACATCGTGGAGTTCGCCTGCGGCATCCCGCAGCTGCTCAAGGGCGACTTCACCGACCAGGTCTCCACCGGCATCGACAACTGGACGCTGCGCCAGCCCCTGGGCGTGGTCGCGGGCATCACGCCGTTCAACTTCCCCGTCATGGTGCCGATGTGGATGTTCCCGGTGGCCATCGCCGCGGGCAACGCCTTCATCCTCAAGCCCAGCCCGACCGACCCGAGCCCGTCGCTGCGCATGGCCGAGCTGCTCAAGGAGGCCGGCCTGCCCGACGGCATCTTCAACGTCGTGCAGGGCGACAAGGCGGCGGTGGACGCGCTGCTGGAGCACCCCGACGTCAAGGCGATCAGCTTCGTGGGCTCCACCCCCATCGCCAACTACATCTACGAGACGGGCGCGCGCCACGGCAAGCGCGTGCAGGCCCTGGGCGGTGCCAAGAACCACATGGTGGTCATGCCCGACGCGGACATCGACCAGGCGGTGGACGCGCTCATCGGCGCGGGCTACGGCTCGGCCGGCGAGCGCTGCATGGCGATCTCGGTGGCGGTGCTGGTGGGCGAGGCGGCCGAGCGCGTGATCCCGAAGCTGGTCGAGCGCGCCAGGACGCTCAAGGTGCTCGACGGGGAGAACCTCGCCGCCGAGATGGGCCCGATCGTCACGCGCGCCGCGCACGAGCGCATCACCGGCTACATCGCCCTGGGCGAGCAGGAGGGCGCGCAGCTGCTGGTCGACGGCCGGGGCTTCGACGCGGCGACGGCGGGCGCGGACAACGGCGCCGACACGGCCGGCGGCTTCTGGATGGGCGGCACCTTGTTCGACCACGTCACGCCGGAGATGCGCATCTACAAGGAAGAGATCTTCGGCCCGGTGCTCGGCTGCGTGCGGGTACCCGACCTGGCCGCGGCGGTGGACCTGATCAACGCGCACGAGTTCGGCAACGGCGTCTCGTGCTTCACGCGCGACGGCCACGTGGCGCGCGAGTTCGGCCGGCGCATCGAGGTCGGCATGGTGGGCATCAACGTGCCGATTCCGGTGCCCATGGCCTGGCACGGCTTCGGCGGCTGGAAGCGCTCGCTGTTCGGCGACATGCACGCCTACGGCGAGGAAGGCGTGCGCTTCTACACCAAGCAGAAGTCGATCATGCAGCGCTGGCCGGAGAGCACGCCCAAGGGCGCCGAGTTCGTGATGCCGACGGCCAAGTAGCGCCCGGAGGCGGCATGGCGACCTACCGGCTCCACTACTGGCCCACGATCCAGGGGCGCGGCGAATTCGTCCGCCTCGCGCTGGAGGCGGCCGGCGCCGACTACGTCGACGTCGCGCGCGAACCGCCCGCGCACGGCGGCGGCGAGGCGGCGCTCGTGCGCGACCTGAAGGACGCGCGCCACCCGCGCCCGCCCTTCGCCCCGCCGTTCCTGGTCGACGGCGACCTCGTCGTCGGCCAGACGGCGGCGATCCTGCTGCACCTCGGTGCGCGCCTGGACCTGGCCGGCCATGGCGAGGCCGACGCGCTGTGGACGCACCAGCTCCAGCTCACCATCGCCGACGCGGTGGCCGAGGCGCACGACACGCACCACCCGGTCTCCGTGGGCCTCGCCTACGAGGACCAGCGCGAGCCGGCCCTGGAACGCGCCCGGGCGTTCCGCGACGAGCGCATCCCGAAGTTCCTCGGCTGGTTCGAGGACGTGCTGCGGCGCAACCCGGCCGGCGACGCGCACCTGGTGGGCGACGCCCTCACCTACGCCGACCTGTCGCTGTTCCAGCTGGTCGCCGGCCTGCGCCATGCCTTCCCGAAGGCCACGGCCCGCGCCCTGGCCGACACGCCGGCGGTGGTCCGGCTGCACGCCGGCGTCGCGCGCCGCCCGCGCATCCACGACTACCTCCACGGTCCCCGCCGCATCGCCTTCAACGAGGAAGGCATCTTCCGCCACTACCCCGAGCTCGACAGCTGAGGACGCCGCCCTCAGGCGTTGCGGATGGCGAGGGCGGCGTCGTAGAGCGCGTTGCGCGAGGCACCGGTGATCTCGGCCGCCAGGCGCACGGCGCCCTTCACGGGCAGCCCCTCGGCCAGCAGCAGGCGCAGCACGCGGTCGGACTCGGCGTCGTCGTCGGCCCGCGCGGCGACCGGGTGCAACGCCAGGGCGAACTCCCCGCGCGTGCGGTCGCGCCCGGCGGCGAACCATTCGGGCAGCGCGCGGGCCTCGACGGTGGCGATCTCCTCGAACTGCTTGGTCAGTTCGCGCCCGACGGTCACGCGGCGCCCGCCCAGCACCGCCAGCGCGCGCGCCAGGGCCTCGATGCGGTGCGGGGCCTCCAGCAGCACCACGCTGCGGGGCTCGACCGCCAGGGCCTGCACGGCGGCATCGCGCTCGCCCGCCTTGCTCGGCAGGAAACCGGCGAAGACGAAGGCGCTGCCCTCGTCGCCCGGCGCCGCCACCAGCCCGGCCGCGCCCAGCAGCGTGGTGACGCTGCTCGCGCCGGGCAGTGGCAGCACGCGATGGCCGGCCTCGCGCACCGCCGCCACCAGCCGCGCGCCGGGGTCGCTGACGCCGGGCGTGCCGGCGTCGCTCACGTAGGCCACGCGCTGGCCCTGCGCCAGCCGCGCGACCACCGCCTGCGCCGCCTCGGCCTCGTTGTGCTGGTGCACCGCCATCAGCTGCGCGCCGGGACGATCGATGCCGTAGGCGCGCAGCAGGCCCTGCGTGTGGCGCGTGTCCTCGCAGGCGACGACATCGGCCAGCTGCAGCACGTGCAGCGCGCGCAGGGTGATGTCGGCCAGGTTGCCGATGGGCGTGGCCACGACATAGAGGGTGGCCTGCGGATAATGCTGCGCGCCCGCGGCATCGCGCGCGGCCGCCAGGGCGGCGCCGAAGGCCGGGGCGAGGGTGTTGGACAAGCGGGTTCTCCGGTGCGACGGACGCACAGACCAAAAGACGGGACGGACGAGGCGATGGCGACGATCACGACGACCAAGCAGCGCGGCGACGCGGCCGAGGACCTGGCGCTGGCGCACCTGGAGGCGGCGGGCCTGCGGCTGGTGACGCGCAATTATCGGACGCCCGGTCGCGGCGGCGGCGAGATCGACCTGATCGTGGAGGACCCGCGCGATCCGCGCGATCCCACGCTGGTCTTCGTCGAGGTGCGCCAGCGCGCCGGCGCCACGCACGGCGGCGCGGGCGGCAGCATCACCCACGGCAAGCAGCGCCGCGTCGTCTTCGCCGCCCGCCACTACCTGTCGGGCCTGCGCACGCTGCCGCCGTGCCGCTTCGACGTCGTGCTGATCGAGGCCGGCACCGTCGAGTGGCTGCAGGGCGCCTTCGACGCCGGTTGACAACAGGCTCGAGCCCGCTTCGACGCCGGTCGGGGCCGGCCGGACGGGACGCCGAAGCCCCTGGGGCGCGACCACCCTGGAAGGCGGGGCCGTATCATCGCCAGCCCATGCTCGAGCAACGAATCCAGCAGCACTTCATCGACAGTGCCGATCTCAAGTACCAGGCCGGCCCGGCGCTCGGCAAACCGATCTCCCAGGCCATGCAGGCGCTGCTGGCCTGCGTGACCAGCGGCGGCAAGATCCTGGCGTGCGGGGCCGGCGTGTCCGGCCTGCTGGCGCAGCAGTTCGCGGCGCAGTTCGTCGGCCGCTTCGAGCGCGAGCGCCCCGGCCTGGCCGCGCTGGCGCTGGCGGGCGGCGATGCCAGCGACCCGGCCGCCGACACGCCCGAGGCCACCGATGCCGGCCACTTCGCGCGCCAGGTCCATGCCCTGGGCCAGGCCGGCGACGTGCTGCTGGCCCTGAGCGCGAGCGGCCAGTCGGCGGGCGTGCTCGCCGCCATCGAGGCCGCCCATGCACGCGACATGACGGTCGTGGCGCTGCTCGGCGCGAGCGGCGGGGCCGCCGGACGCGCGCTGCGCGAGACCGACGTCCAGATCCGCGTGCCGCACGAGCGCGCCGCCCGCATCCATGAAGTCCACCTCGTCGCGCTGCACTGCCTGTGCGACGGCGTGGACGCCCAGCTACTCGGAGAACAGGAAGCCTTCACATGACGATCCGCACCATTTCCCCCACGTCCCTGCGCCGCTTCGCGCTGACGCTCCTCGCGGGCGCCGCGCTGGCGGGCTCGCTCACGGCCTGCGTGCCTCTGGTGGTCGGCGGCGCGGCCGCGGGCGCCGGCCTGGTCGCGACCGACCGGCGCACCTCGGGCGCGCAGCTCGACGACCAGGGCATCGAGCTGCGCGGCGCCGCCCGCATCCGCGACATCGCCAACGACCAGATGTACGTGAGCATCACCAGCTACAACCGCCAGGTGCTGCTGACCGGCACGGTGGGCGCGGAGGCCGACCGCCGGCGCGTGGAGGAGATCGCGCGCGGCCTGGACAACGTGCGCAACGTGGTCAACGAGGTCGCCGTCGGGTCGGCCAGCGGCTTCCAGCAGCGCTCCAACGACACGTTCATCACCGGCAAGGTCAAGGCCTCGCTGCTGGACGCCAAGGACATCTTCGCCACCTCGTTCAAGGTGGTGACCGAGCGCAACGTGGTCTACCTGATGGGCCTGGCGACGCGCCGCGAGACCGATCGCGCCACCGACATCACGCGCGGCGTGGCCGGCGTCGAGAAGGTGGTGCGCGTGGTGGAGATCCTCAGCGAGGCCGAGCTCGCGAGCCAGACCCGCCAGGGCGGCACCGGGCCCTCGCCCAACACCGTCAACAGCGTGGCGCCCGCGGCCCGCTCCAGCGTGCCCCTGCCGCCGATGGAGCCGCTGCCCGCCGGTGGCGCCACCGTCACCCCGGTGCGCTGAGGCACCGAGGCGCGGCGGACCCGGCGGGCGTCCCTCAGCCCAGCCGGGTGATCAGACTGGAGGTGTCCCAGCGGGCGCCGCCGGCCTGCTGCACGTCGGCGTAGAACTGGTCGACCAGCGCCGTCACCGGCAGCCGCGCGCCGTTGCGCTTGGCCTCGTCGAGCACCAGCCCCAGGTCCTTGCGCATCCAGTCGACCGCGAAGCCGAAGTCGAACTTGCCCTCGACCATCGTCTTGCCGCGGTTCTCCATCTGCCAGCTCTGCGCGGCGCCCTTGG
This sequence comes from Comamonadaceae bacterium OTU4NAUVB1, assembly GCA_024372625.1. Taxonomy (NCBI): domain Bacteria; kingdom Pseudomonadati; phylum Pseudomonadota; class Betaproteobacteria; order Burkholderiales; family Comamonadaceae; species Comamonadaceae bacterium OTU4NAUVB1. Next base: position 3,109,088 of record CP099605.1, read on the forward strand.
AGATCACGCCCAGCACGGCGTTCATGTCCAGGCCGGCGCGCTGGCCGAAGGCGACCGCCTCGCTCAGCCCCTGCACCAGCCCGGCGATGCAGATCTGGTTGACCATCTTGGCGAGCTGGCCCGAGCCGCTCTCGCCCAGCAGGGTGATGGCGCGCGAGAACGCGGCGGCCACTGGACGGATCGCTTCGAAGGTGGCCGCGTCGCCGCCGCACATCACCGTCAGGGCGCCGTTCTGCGCGCCGGCCTGGCCGCCGGAGACCGGGGCGTCGATGAACTGGAAGCCGCGCTCCAGCGCCAGCGCCGACAGTTCGCGCGCCACGTCGGCCGACGCGGTCGTGTGGTCGACGAACACCGCGCCCGGGGCCATGCCGGCGAAGGCGCCGTCGTCGCCCAGCACCACGGAGCGCAGGTCGTCGTCGTTGCCGACGCAGCAGAACACGATCTCGGCGCCGGCGGCGGCCTCGCGCGGGGTCGCGGCATGGGCCGGCGTGCCGCCGCCGTCGGCGAACTCGGCCGTCCAGGCGGCCGACTTGGCCGGCGAGCGGTTGTAGACCGTGACGTGGTGGCCGGCCTTCGCCAGGTGGCCGGCCATGGGATAGCCCATCACGCCGAGGCCGAGGAAGGCCACCTTGCGGGAGGGAACGGGGTCGTAGGTGCGGGGGTTGATGCTGCTCATGGCGGGCAGCTTAAACGACACGTCCGGCGTGCCGTGTGACGATCTGCTGCAGCCCGCCCGCCCGCGCCGCGTCACAGCGGCGGCAGCGGCCGCGACGGCTTGCGGTCGCGTCGGCGCGACCGGTCGCGCGCCGCGCGGGCGGCCGCCGCGGTGCCGGGTGCCGGCGCCGGTTCGTCCGTGGCGCCGTCCGACGATGCCGCCGCCGCCCGCCGGTCGTCACCGCTTTCCTGGCCGAACGCCAGCCCGGCCTTCACGCGGTCCGCGCGGCCCACGGCGTCCAGCGCGATGGGCGCGTCCATCGCCGCGCGCGAACCCGCGTCGCCCACGCCGGCCTCGCCGCCGGCGGCCAGTTCGAGCTGGTCGACCATGCGCGCGATGCGGTCGGCCACGCTCTCGCTGGAGAGCTGTTCGCGGTAGCGCTCGATCATCAGCGGGAAGGCGAAGGGCGTCGGACGCGCCAGGGCGTGCAGCGACAGCGTCTGCGCGTTCATGCGCGCGAGGCTGGCGCGCAGGCGGCCGATCTCCAGCTCCTGCGCCAGCAGCTCCTGCTCGGCCTGCAGCAGCAACCGGTTTTCCGGGTCGTACTTGCGGAACACCTCCCAGAACAGCGAGGACGACGCCTGCAGCTGCTTGTTGCCGCGCTTCTCGCCCGGATAGCCCTGGAAGATCAGGCCGGAGACGCGCGCGATCTCGCGGAAGCGCCGCCGAGCCAGCTCGCCCGCGTTCAGGCTCTCCAGCACCTCGTGCAGCAGCGCCTGGCGCTCGCCGGCCTCGGCATCGGGCTGCGCCAGGGCCTGCCGGGCGCGCTCGTCGTGGCCGGCGTGCAGCATGCGCGGGAGCATGTCGGCCCAGTCGACCTCGGTGGCGCTCAGCAGCTCGAAGCCGTAGTCGTTGACCGCGATGGAGAAGGTGCGCGGCGCGTGCTGGGCGACGCGCCAGGCCAGCAGGCTGGCCAGCCCCAGGTGGACGTGGCGGCCGGCGAACGGGTAGAGGAAGAGGTGCCAGCCCTCGCGCGTCTTCAGCGTCTCGGCCAGCAGCGTGCGCGGCGTGGGCAGGGCCGACCAGCGCTGCTGCACGTCGAGCAGCGGGCGCACGCAGCGCAGCTCGGGCGTGTCGTAGCGGCCGGCCTCGGCCGCGGCGAGCTGGTCGAGCACGGCGGCCGCCAGGGTCACCGACAGGGGCACGCGCGTGCCGGCCCAGCGCGGCACGGCGTGGCGCCGGCCGGTCGCGCGCTTCACCCAGGCCGTCATCTCGCGGATGCGCACCAGCTCCAGCAGCCGGCCGCCGAAGAGGAAACACTCGCCCGGCTTCATGCGCGCGACGAAGCCCTCGTCGACGTGGCCCACGCGCGCCCCGCCGACGTACTGCACGCTCATGCTGGATTCGCTGACGATGGTGCCGATGTTGATGCGGTGCCGCCGCGCGAGGCGCGCATCGGGCACGCGCCAGACGCCGTGCGCGTCGGGCACGGCGCGCCGGTAGTCCGGGTACGCCTCCAGCGAGCGGCCGCCCTGGCGCACGAAGTCCAGGCACCATTCCCAGCTGTCGCGCGAGAGGTGGGCGAAGGCGGCGGTGCCGCGCACCTCGTCGTAGAGGTCGTCGGCGACGAAGCCGCCGCCCAGCGCCACCGTGACCAGGTGCTGCACCAGCACGTCGAGCGGGTGGTCGGGCGTGGCGCGCGACTCGATGTGCCCGGCCGCCACCGCCACCCGTGCCGCCGCGCCCTCGACGATCTCCAGGCTGTGCGTGGGCACCAGCGTGATGCGCGACGGCCGCCCCGGCGCGTGGCCCGAACGCCCGGCGCGCTGCAGCAGCCGCGCCACGCCCTTGGGCGAGCCGATCTGCAGCACGCGCTCCACCGGCAGGAAGTCCACGCCCAGGTCGAGGCTGGAGGTGCAGACCACCGCGCGCAGGTCGCCGCTCTTGAGTCCCGCCTCGACCCACTCGCGCGCCGCGCGGTCGAGCGAGCCGTGGTGCAGGGCGATCACGCCGGCCCATTCCGGACGCGCCTCCAGCAGGGCGCGATACCAGATCTCCGACTGGGCGCGCGTGTTGGCGAACACCAGCGTGGTCGCGCTGGTCTCGATCTCGCGCACCACCTGCGGCAGCATCGCCATGCCGAGGTGGCCGCCCCACGGAAAGCGCTCGGTGTAGGCCGGCAGCAGCGAATCGACGACCAGGTCCTTCTTCACCTGGCCCTGGACCATCGTGCCGCCGTCGTGGCCCAGCAGGGTGCGCATGCCCTCGGCCAGGTTGCCCAGCGTGGCCGACATGCCCCAGACGCACAGCGCCGGGTTCCAGCGCCGCAGCCGCGCCACGGCCAGCTGCACCTGCACGCCGCGCTTGTTGCCCATCAGCTCGTGCCACTCGTCCACCACCACCATCCGCACCGTGCCCAGCACCTCGGCCGCATCGGAGCGCGAGAGCAGCACCGACAGGCTCTCGGGCGTGGTGACCAGCACGGTGGGCAACTGGCGGTTCTGCGCGCTGCGCTCGGTCGCGGCGGTGTCGCCGCTGCGCGCCCCCGAGGTCCAGTCCGGCGCCAGCACCTCCAGCGGCTGGCGCAGGGCGCGCAACGTGTCGGCGGCGAGGGCGCGCATCGGCGTGATCCACAGCACCGTGAGCGGCGGCGCGACGAGCTTCGCGTTCGCGCGCGCGCTCGACGGCGTCGCCTTCAGCGGAAACGCGCGCAGCGCCCCCAGCCAGACCGCGTAGGTCTTGCCCGAACCGGTGGTGGCGTGCAGCAGGCCGGATTCGCCTTCGGCGATGGCCTTCCAGACCTCCTTCTGGAACTTGAAGGGCTTCCAGCCACGGTCGGTGAACCAGCCGGCGAGGTCGGCCAGCGTCAGCTTCATGGCGAGGCCGGCAGCAGCGCCGCCAGCGTCTCCAGCGAATCGGCCTCCTCCACCGGCTTGTCCTCGCGCCAGCGCAGCATGCGCGGAAAGCGCACGGCGATGCCGCTCTTGTGGCGCGTGCTGCGCGCGATGCCCTCGAAACCCAGCTCGAAGACCAGCGTCGGTTTCACGCTGCGCACCGGGCCGAAACTCTCGACGGTGGTCTTGCGCACGACGGCGTCGACGCGGCCCATCTCGGCGTCGGTGAGGCCGGAATACGCCTTGGCGAAGGGCACCAGCCGGCGCTCCGCGCTGCCGGGCGGTCCGTCCCAGACGGCGAAGGTGTAGTCGCTGTAGAGGCTCGCGCGCCGGCCGTGGCCGCGCTGGGCGTAGATCAGCACCGCGTCGATCGACAGCGGGTCGATCTTCCATTTCCACCAGGTGCCGACGTCCTTGGTGCGCCCGACGCCGTAGTGGGCGTCGCGCTGCTTGAGCATCATCCCCTCGACGCCCATCGCGCGCGCCGCCTCGCGCTGGCGCGCCAGGTCGGCCCAGTCGGTGCCGGTGAGCATCGGGCTCTCCAGCAGGCTCGGATGGCGCAGGTCGAGGATCAGCCGGTCGAGCAGCGCGCGGCGCGCGTGCTGCGGCATGGCGCGCAGGTCGCGGCCCTCCCATTCGAGCAGGTCGTAGCCCAGCAGCACCACCGGGAGTTCGCGCAGCAGCTTCGGCCCGAGCGTCTTGCGCCCGAGCCGGCGCTGCAGTTCGGCGAAGGGCTGCACGCGGCCCGCGCCGATGCCCTCCTTCATCTCCTCGTTGAATTCCGAGCTGGCCGCGTCGAGCTCGGCATCGACGCCGTCGGCCACCGGAACGTCGCCACGCCAGACGACGATCTCGCCGTCGATCACGGTGCCCTCGGGCAGCGCCTCGCCCATGGTGGCGAGTTCGGGAAAGCGGTCGGTCACCAGTTCCTCGCCACGCGACCACACCGACACCACGCCGGCGCGCCGCACGACCTGCGCGCGGATGCCGTCCCACTTCCATTCGACGATCCAGTCGGCCGGCGACCCGAGCACGGCGTCGAACTGCGCGACCGGCAACGCGAACGGATGGGCGAGGAAGAAGGGATAGGGCTGGCCGCTGGTCTTGCCGTCGCGTTCGCCCTCGCTCTCCGGCGCGATCAGCATGGCGTAGTCGGCCGCCGTGGGCTGGCCGGCGATGTGCGTGTAGCCCATGAGCCGCTGCGCCACGCGCTTGGCGTCGACCTCGCCGACCGCCGCCAGCGCCTGGGTCACCTGCAAGCGCGAGACGCCGACGCGGAAGCTGCCGGTCATCAGCTTGAAGTACACCAGGCGCTCGTCGGCGGCGAGCTGGCGCCACTGGGCGCGCAGCACCTCGGGCAAAGTCTCGGGCGCGGTTTTGCCGAGCGCGCGCAGTGGCAGCAGGTGCCGCTCGATCCAGACCGCCAGGCCCAGGTCGTGCCCCTCGGAGGGCGGCGGCAGCAGCAGCGCGAGCGTCTCGGCCAGGTCGCCGACGGCGTCGTAGCTTTCGTCGAACAGCCATTCGGGCAGGCCGGCGGCCTCCTGCGCCAGCGCGCGCAGGAGCTTGGTGGGCACCAGCTGGCGCGGCTTGCCGCCGGCGAGGAAGTACACGGCCCAGGCGGCGTCGGCCGGCGCGGCGTCGCGCAGGTACGCGCGCAGGGCCGACTGCTTGGCGAGGTTGGAGGTCGTCGAATCGAGTTCGCGGTACAGCGCGGCGAAGGCCTTCATGCGGTCGCGCCTCCCACCTCGGCGGGCAGGTCCGGCAATGGATCGGCGGCCTCGTCGGCGGCGGCCGCCGGCGCCTTCTCCGCGCCGCCGTCGGCCGGCGCCGCGGCACGATCGGCCACGTCGTCGTCGCCGTATTCGGTCTTGAAGCCCTGCGCCTCCAGTCCGTTCTCGTTGAGCCAGCGCACCAGGATCGCCACGCTGCCGTGGGTCACGAAGATGCGTTCGGCGCCGGTGCCGGCGATGGCCTTCTGCAGGCCGGGCCAGTCGGCGTGGTCGGACATCACGAAGCCCCGGTCGACGCCGCGCCGCCGGCGCGTGCCGCGCAGCTGCATCCAGCCGCTCGCGAAGGCATCGACGTAGTTGCCGAAGCGCTTCATCCACGGCGTGCCCTGCGCCGAGGGTGGCGCCAGCACCAGGGCGCGCTTGAGCATCTGCGCGTCGACGCCGGGGTCGCTGACACGGAAGGTCGGCGGCAGCGCCACGCCGGCGGCACGGTAGACGGCGTTGAGCGGCTCGACCGCGCCATGCACCACGATCGGCCCGATGGAGGCGTCGACGCCGTGCAGGATGCGCTGGGCCTTGCCGAAGGCATAGCACAGCAGCACCGAGGCGCGGCCCTCGTCGGCATTGCGCCGCCACCAGGCGTCGATGTCGACGATCAGTTCGGCCTGGGTCGGCCAGCGGTAGATGGGCAGGCCGAACGTGGATTCGGTGATGAAGGTGTCGCAGCGCACCGGCTCGAACGGCGCGCAGGTGCCGTCGGCGTCGGTCTTGTAGTCGCCCGAGGCGACCCACACGCGCCCGCCGTGTTCCAGCCGCACCTGCGCCGAGCCCAGCACGTGGCCGGCCGGATGCAGCGAGATGCGCACGCCGTTCTGCTCGATGGCCTCGCCATAGGCCAGGGTCTGCAGGTCGATGCCCGCGCCCAGGCGCGTGCGCAGGGTGCCTTCGCTGTCGGTGTGCGCGAGGTAGTGCGTGTGGCCGGTGCGCGCGTGGTCGGAGTGCGCGTGGGTGATGACGGCCCGATCGACCGGACGCCAGGGGTCGATGTAGAAGTCGCCGGCCGGGCAGTACAGGCCCTCCGGGCGGGCGACGACGAGGTCGCCGGGGCGCGACGCGGTGGAGACGGCAGGCGCTTCGGTCATGGCCGAGCATCGTAGGGCGCGGGTCGCCCCCATGCCCGATGCGGAAGCGCGAACCACTGTGGGCGACGGCCTACGGGTCTCTACGACTTAAGTATTCAGTTGGGAAATGGTTTCAGAATGCGCCCTGCCCATCGCGCCGTCCGGCGCACGACCCCGGCTCGCCGTCGCCGCGGCCGATCCTTTTTCCCCGGCCTCGAATGCACCTCCAGGACCCGTCGCCTTCCCCGTGGTCCGCGCTGTCGCGGCGGCTGCGCGACGCCGGCGGCTCGCTCAAGCTGCGCATCACGCTCGGCGGCATCGCGGCGCTGGGCCTGAGCATCGCGCTGACCTCGCTGCTGCTGGTGAGCCGGGCCGAGCGCGCCACGCTCGCGACCGAGCGCGAGCACGAGCTGACCGAGTCGGTGCGCACGGCGGCGTTGCTGTCGCGCCGCGTGATCGAGCTCCAGCGCGCGTTGGCCTCCGTCGTGCCCCAGCTCGATGCGGCCACGCTGGCGAGCGAGCCGGCGCTGGCGCGGTTCGCGAAGAACCAGCCATTCCTGCGGCGTCTCTTCGAGATGCTGTTCATCGCCGATCGCGAGGGCCGCGTCCGCATGTATGCCGACGAACAGGGCATCGGCCCCCAGAACGGCGACGTGGCCGACCGCGAATACTTCCGGCGTGCCGTGGCCGAAGGCCGCTCACAGATCTCCGGCGTGGTGCGCAACAAGCGCTCGGGCGAGCCGGTGGTCGTCTTCGCGCAGCCGGTGGTCGAGGCCGGCGTCGTGCGGGCCGTGGTCAGCGGCATCCTGCGCCTGACCGACCGCGATCTGCTCGATGGTCTGGTGGAAGTCCAGGAAGGCAACGCCGTCTCGGCCATGCTGATCGTGACCGACGCGGCGGGCCTGGTGCTGGCGCATCCCGATCGCGCGCGGGTGATGGGCAGCCTTGTGGACGAGCCAAGGTTGTCCCGGGCCTTCGCCGACTGGCAGCGCCTCGGCGCGCCGGTCGAGCCGCAAGGCCTGGCGGTCGAGCAGCCCGGCGAACTGGTCAGCGTGACCGGGGTGCCCGGACCCGACTGGCTGGTCTGGCGCGTGCGCAGCGAGGCGCTGCTGCTCGCGCCGCTGCACGAGGCGCGCCAGGACGCCCTGCGCGCGGCGGCGGGCCTCGTCGCGCTGTTCTCCGCCGGCCTGCTGCTGATGCTGGGCTGGCTGCTGCGGCCGCTCGGCCGCCTGCAGGACCGTGCGCTGCACCTCTTCGACGGCACCCTGGCCCCGCAGGACGGCTGGCCCGTGGCCGGTGGCGAGATCGGTGACCTGGCCCGCGTGCTGCGGCGCGTGGGCAGCGATCGCAACCACCTGGAACTGCGCAATGCCGAGGTGCTGGGCCAGCTGCGCTCGGTCATGCGCGCGGCACCGGCAGGCATCGCCATCGTGCGCGACGGGCGCTTCGAACTGGTGGGCACCGCCTTGCGCCGGTTGCTGGGATTCGATGCCGAGCCGTCCCCGGACCCGTCCGGGGATCCGTTGCTCGGTCATCCCGTGCAGCGCATCTTTTCGTCGCACCTCGACCATCCCCGCTTCGCCATCCTGGAGACGCAGGCCTTCGCGCGGCGCTGCGCCTACATGGGCGAATGGCGCCTGCGGCGTGACGACGGCACCCGCTTCTGGGCGCGGCTGCACAGCAAGCCGGTCGACGCCGACGATCCGTCGCGGGGAGCGATCTGGATCGTCGACGACATCGACGAGGCCCACGCGGCGCACGAGCACCTCAAGTGGACGGCCACGCACGACCCCCTGACCGGACTGGCCAATCGCGGCGTCCTCACGCAACGCGCCGAGGCGCTGATCGCGACCCTGCCGCACGCACGGCCCGCGGTCATCGTGTTCATCGACCTCGACCACTTCAAGCCGGTCAACGACCTCGCGGGCCACGGCGCGGGCGACCTCATGCTGCTGGCGGTGGCCAGGGCCATGACGACGCGCGTGCGCGGCGACGATCTGGTGGCGCGCCTGGGTGGCGACGAGTTCGCGCTGCTGCTCGAGGACTGCAGCCACGACACCGCCCTGCGCATCGCCCGGGATGTGCGCGAGGGCATCGCGCGGATCGCGATGCCCTGGGAAGGCGGAACGCTGACCGTGGGCGCCAGCCTGGGCGTGGCCAGCCTGACGGCGCGGACGCGGGACATCGCCCAATGGCTGGACGCCGCCGATGCGGCCTGCTACGCGGCCAAGCGCGCCGGGCGCGGCGGCGTGCGCTCGGCATCAAGCCCGCAGACGTCGGCGCCATCGGACCGGCGTCCGGTCTGAGCGATGCGGGCGGACGATCAGCCCGCGTCCTTCAAGGCCTTCTTGGCCTTGTCGGCCGAACGCTGCGACCGGTTCTTGTGATAACCCGACTTGACGTTGTTGACGGCCTTGCCGACCGGGCCGCTCTTCCTGGCCTCGCTGTCCGCACGCTTTTCGTCGATCTTGTGTTTGGCCGCATCGGTGGCCTCGGAGGCGGCCTTGCCGATCTGGGCACTGGCGGTCATGACGGCGAGCGAGGCGGCGAGCGCCACGAGGATCTTGTGCATCGGGTCTTCCTGAAGTTGGGTGTCGGATCGAAAGGATGGTGACGCCACGGGATCGATGCCGGCGTCAGCCGGCGCCCTCATCGCGCCTGCCGGCCTGCGCCACGCCGACGAACCGGTCGGGACGACGACCGATCCGGCCATGAAAAAACCGCCCGAAGGCGGTTGTTGCGACAAGACTGGCGACACTGGGGACGGGTCGGAGACCACCGCCCGTCGCGCACCGGCCGTTGCCCGGGATCACTTCTTCTGGCGGAACTTCCGCAGGGCCGCCAGTTGCGCGGCCATCACGGCCAGTTCGGACTGCGCCATGGCGATGTCGATGTCGCTCTTGGCGTTCTTCAGCGCTTCCTCGGCGGCCGCCTTGGCCTTGCTCGCCTTCTCGTCGTCGAGGTCCTTGCCGCGGATGGCGGTGTCGGACAGCACGGTGACGGTATCGGGCTGCACCTCCAGGATGCCGCCGGCGACGAAGACGAACTCCTCGCCGCCATCGGCCATCTCGATGCGCACGGCACCGGGACGGATGCGCGTGATGAGGGGCGTGTGGCGCGGGTAGATGCCCAACTCGCCGGCTTCGCCGGGCAGCGCAACGAATTTAGCTTCGCCGGAGAAGATCGACTCCTCCGCGCTGACCACGTCGACGTGAATGGTGTTGGCCATCAGGCGACCTTCTTGGCCTTCTCGAAGGCTTCGTCGATGGTGCCGACCATGTAGAACGCCTGCTCGGGCAGATGGTCGGCCTCGCCGTTGACGATCATCTTGAAGCCGCGGATGGTCTCGGACAGCGGCACGTACTTGCCAGGCGAACCGGTGAACACCTCGGCGACGTGGAACGGCTGCGACAGGAAACGCTGGATCTTGCGGGCGCGGGCCACGGCGAGCTTGTCGTCGGGCGCCAGTTCGTCCATGCCCAGGATGGCGATGATGTCGCGCAGTTCCTTGTAGCGCTGCAGCGTGTTCTGCACCGAGCGGGCCACGTTGTAGTGCTCCTCGCCGACCACGTTCGGGTCGAGCTGGCGCGACGTCGAGTCCAGCGGGTCCACGGCGGGGTAGATGCCGAGCGAGGCGATGTCGCGCGACAGCACCACGGTCGAGTCCAGGTGGGCGAAGGTGGTGGCGGGGGACGGGTCGGTCAGGTCGTCCGCGGGAACGTACACGGCCTGGATCGAGGTGATCGAGCCGACCTTGGTCGACGTGATGCGCTCCTGCAGGCGGCCCATTTCCTCGGCCAGCGTCGGCTGGTAGCCCACGGCCGAAGGCATGCGGCCCAGCAGTGCCGACACTTCGGTGCCGGCCAGGGTGTAGCGATAGATGTTGTCCACGAAGAACAGCACGTCGCGGCCTTCGTCGCGGAACGATTCGGCGATGGTCAGACCCGTCAGGGCCACGCGCAGGCGGTTGCCCGGGGGCTCGTTCATCTGGCCGTAGACCATGGCGACCTTCGAGTCCTCGAGCTTGTCGAGGTTCACGACGCCGGAGTCGGCCATCTCGTGATAGAAGTCGTTGCCTTCGCGGGTCCGCTCGCCCACGCCGGCGAACACCGACAGACCCGAGTGGGCCTTGGCGATGTTGTTGATGAGTTCCATCATGTTCACGGTCTTGCCCACGCCGGCACCGCCGAACAGGCCCACCTTGCCGCCCTTGGCGAACGGACACACCAGGTCGATCACCTTGATGCCGGTCTCCAGCAGGTCGGTCGACGGCGAGAGTTCGTCATAGGCCGGCGCCTTGCGGTGGATCGAGGCGGTCAGCTCCTGGCTCACCGGGCCGCGTTCGTCGATGGGCGAACCCAGCACGTCCATGATCCGGCCCAGCGTCGCCTTGCCCACGGGCACGGTGATCGGTGCCTGGGTGTTGGTGACCACCAGACCACGGCGCAGGCCGTCGGACGAGCCCAGCGCGATGGTGCGCACCACGCCGTCGCCGAGCTGCTGCTGCACCTCGAGCGTCAGCGCGCTGCCCTCGAACTTGAGGGCGTCGTAGATCTTGGGCATGCGGTCGCGTGGGAATTCCACGTCGACCACGGCACCGATGCATTGAACGATCCTGCCTTGCACTGCATTGTCTTGAGCCATCATCTGCTCCAATTGATTTTTGAATCTGGTTGAGGGCGTCTGGGATTCAGACGCCAGCGGCCGCTGCGGCGCCCGAAACGATTTCCGACAGCTCTTTGGTGATCCCGGCCTGACGCGTCTTGTTGTAGACGAGCTTCAGTTCGCTGATCACGTTGCCGGCGTTGTCGGTGGCCGACTTCATCGCCACCATGCGCGCCGACTGCTCCGACGCCATGTTCTCGGCCACCGCCTGGTAGACCAGCGACTCGACGTACCGCACGAGCAGTTCGTCGATCACGCTGGGCGCATCGGGCTCGTAGATGTAGTCCCACGACATCTGGCCGGCTTCGACCTTCATCGAGTCCGCGGCCAGCGGCAGCAGTTGCTCGACGACCGATTCCTGCTTCATCGTGTTGATGAACTTGGTGTAGCAGACGTAGACGGCGCCGAGCTTGCCTTCGGCATAGGCGTCGAGCAGCACCTTGACGGGCCCGATGAGCTTGTCCAGGTGGGGCGTGTCGCCGAGCTGCGTCACGTGCGACACCACGCGGGCGCCGACACGATTGAGGAAGCCCAGGCCCTTATTGCCGATCGCCACCGCCTCGATGCCCATGCCGGCCGCCTGATGCTCGCGCAGCTTGATGGTCAGCGCGCGCAGCACGTTGGTGTTCATGCCGCCGCACAGGCCCTTGTCGGTCGTCACCAGGATGAAGCCCGCGGCCTTGGCCTCGTTGGTCTTCATGAAGGCGTGCGTGTATTCCGGATTGGCCTGGCCGAGGTTGGCCGCCACGTGACGGATCTTCTCGCTGTACGGACGCGCGGCGCGCATGCGTTCCTGCGCCTTGCGCATCTTCGACGCGGCCACCATTTCCATGGCCTTGGTGATCTTCTTGGTGTTCTCCACCGATTTGATCTTGCCGCGAATTTCCTTGCCGGCTGCCATAGATGCTCCTTAGGCGGGGGTGGTCACGAATGCCATCGACGATGCCGACGGCATCAGGCGAACGACTTCTTGAAGGTCGTGATGGCGGTGGTCAGTTCGGCTTCGGCGTCCTTGTCGAGCGCCTTGGCCTTCTCGATCTTGTCGAGCAGCGCGGCATGGCTGGTCTTCAGGAACTGGTGCAGGCCGTGTTCGAAGGACAAGACCTTCTTGACGTCGATGTCGTCCATGAAACCCTTGTTCACCGCGAACAGCGTGGCACCCATCAGCGAGATCGACAGCGGGCTGTATTGCGCCTGCTTGAGCAGTTCGGTCACGCGGGCGCCGCGGTCGAGCTGCTTGCGGGTGGCTTCGTCCAGGTCCGAGGCGAACTGCGCGAACGCGGCCAGCTCACGGTACTGGGCGAGGTCGGTACGGATACCGCCCGACAGGCTCTTGATGATCTTCGTCTGGGCCGACGAACCCACGCGCGACACCGAGATGCCGGCGTTGATGGCGGGGCGGATGCCGGCGTTGAACAGCGAGGTCTCCAGGAAGATCTGACCGTCGGTGATCGAGATCACGTTGGTGGGCACGAAGGCGGACACGTCGCCCGCTTGCGTCTCGATGATCGGCAGCGCGGTCAGCGAGCCGGTCTTGCCCTTGACCGCGCCCTTGGTGAAGGCCTCGACGTAGTCGGCGTTCACGCGCGCGGCGCGCTCGAGCAGGCGGCTGTGGAGATAGAACACGTCGCCGGGATAGGCTTCGCGGCCCGGCGGGCGGCGCAGCAGCAGCGAGACCTGGCGGTAGGCGACGGCCTGCTTGGACAGGTCGTCATAGACGATCAGCGCGTCCTCGCCGCGATCGCGGAAGTACTCGCCCATCGTGCAACCCGAATAGGCCGACACGTACTGCATGGCGGCCGACTCGGACGCCGAGGCGGCGACGACAATCGTGTAGTCCATCGCACCTGCCTGTTCCAGCGCGCGCACGACGTTCTTGATCGACGAGGCCTTCTGGCCGATGGCGACGTAGACGCAGGTGACGCCCTGGCCCTTCTGGTTGATGATGGCGTCGATCGCCACGGCGGTCTTGCCGGTCTGGCGGTCGCCGATGATCAGTTCGCGCTGGCCGCGACCGACGGGGACCATCGAGTCGATCGACTTCAGGCCGGTCTGCAGGGGCTGGTCGACGGACTTCCGTGCGATCACGCCGGGCGCGACCTTCTCGATGACGTCGGTCATCTTGGCGTTGATCGGACCCTTGCCGTCGATCGGCTGGCCCAGCGCATTGACGACGCGGCCGATGAGCTCGGGGCCGACAGGCACTTCCAGGATGCGGCCCGTGCACTTGACGGTCGAGCCTTCGGAGATGTGCTCGTACTCGCCCAGGATCACGGCGCCGACGGAGTCGCGCTCGAGGTTCAGTGCCAGGCCGTACGACGGCGTGCCGTCGGCGGTGGCCGTGAACTCGAGCATTTCACCCTGCATCGCGTCCGACAGGCCGTGCACGCGCACGATGCCGTCGGTCACGGAGACCACGGTGCCCTGGTTGCGGATGTCGGAGCTGGCGCCGAGGCCTTCGATGCGGCTCTTGATGAGTTCGGAAATCTCTGCGGGATTGAGTTGCATGACTCTTTCCTTCTTTCAATAAATGGGGCCGACCGCCTCGCCGCATCAAGCGGTGAGCGCTGCTTTCATTTGCTCGAGACGCGCCTTCACGGAGGTGTCGAGGACTTCATCGCCCACGACGACACGGATGCCGCCGATGAGCGAAGGATCGCTTTCCACACGCGTGGTCAGCTTGCGGCCGAAACGGCGTTCGAGCGCACTGCCGATGTCGCGCAAGGTGGCGTCGTCGATCGGGAAGGCGCTGTGGATCACCGCGTCCGACGAGCCGCTCTGCGCGTTCTGGAGCATGCGGTACTGGGCGGCGACTTCGGGCAGCGCGGCGATCCGGCCGTTGTCGATCACCGTGCGCAGGAAGTTCTTGCCGTGATCGGGCAGCACGTGGGACGTGAGGCCGGAGACGAGGTCGAAGACCTGGTCGGAAGTGACCTTCGGATCGGACGCGAACTGCAGCAGCTGCGGCGTCGCGGCGATCGTCGCGAGTTGCTCCAGCCAGCCGGCCGTGCCTTCGAGGTCGTTCGAGGACGCCTGGAAGAGGGCATCGGCGTACGGACGGGCGATGGTGGCGAGTTCGGCCATGTCGTCCTCAGAGCTCGGTCTTCAGGCGGGCGAGCAGGTCGGCATGGACGCCGGCGTCGACTTCCTTGCGGAGAATCTGCTCGGCGCCCTTGACGGCCAGCGCGGCGACCTGCTCGCGCAGGACCTCGCGGGCACGCACGGACTGCTGCTCGGCTTCGGCGTGGGCGGCGGTCACGATCTTGTTGGCTTCCAGCGTCGCGCGGCCCTTGGCCTCCTCGACGATCTGCTGGGCACGGCGCTCGGCGTCGGCCAGGAGGCTGGTCGTCTCGTTGCGGGACTTCACCAGCTCTTGCTCGACACGCTGGTTGGCCGAGGCGAGCTCGGCCTTGGCCTTGTCGGAGGCCGCCAGGCCCGCGGCGATCTTTTGTGCGCGTTCGTCCAGCGCCTTCGCGATGGGCGGCCACACGAACTTCATCGTGAACAGCACCAGCAGCAGGAAGACGATGGCCTGAACGAACAGGGTCGCGTTGATACTCACGGCAACACCTTTCTAGAGTGGCGTTGAACGGACTTAACGGGGAAGGTTGGCCAGGAACGTCGCGGCGAACGGGTTGGCGAAAGCGAACAGCAGGGCGATGGCCACGCCGATCAGGAACGCGGCGTCGATCAGACCGGCCAAGATGAACATCTTGGTTTGCAGGTCGTTCATGAGTTCGGGCTGACGCGCCGATGCCTCGAGGAACTTGCCGCCCATCAGAGCGATGCCGATGGAAGCACCGATCGCGCCGAGACCGACGATCAAACCACTAGCCAGAGCGACGAGACCGAGAATGTTTTCCATGATGACTCCTTAGATTACAGATTGAAAGCGAAAGAAAAAACGAGAGCAGGCAAGGGAACGGGCGAGCAACGAGGCTCAGTGACCTTCATGCGCCTGGCCCAGATAGATGAGCGTCAGCATCATGAAAATGAACGCCTGAAGCGTGATCACCAGGATGTGGAAGATCGCCCAGACAGTTCCGGCAATGATGTGCCCGATGGGCAACAGCACTCCCGAGAACGAAGCCGCCATCGCACCGCCCATGAGCGCGATCAGCATGAAGACCAGTTCGCCGGCATACATGTTGCCGAACAGCCGCATGCCGTGCGAGACGGTCTTGGCGAGGTATTCGATGACCTGCATCAGGAAGTTGATGGGCCAGAGCACGGGGTGCGCACCGAAGGGTGCGGTGATGAGTTCGTGGCCCCAGCCGCCCAGGCCCTTGATCTTGATGCTGTAGAAGAGGCACAGCAGCAGCACGGAAGTCGACAGACCCAGCGTGGTGGAAAGGTCGGCCGTGGGCACGACGCGCATGTATGCGTGGGCCGGATCGCCACCGGTGGCGCCATGGAACTTGGCCCAGAGCGCAGGCAGCAGGTCGACCGGCAGCATGTCCATCGCGTTCAGCAGGAAGATCCACACGAACACGGTGAGCGCGAGCGGTGCGATGAACTTGCGGCTCTTGGCGTTGTGGATGTTGGCACGCGCCTGGTTGTCCACCATCTCGACCAGGATCTCCACCGCGGCCTGGAAGCGCCCCGGCACGCCGGCGGTCGCCTTGCGGGCGGCCAGCCACAGCACGAAGCAGCCGATCACACCGATCACCAGCGCATAGAGCACCGAGTCGAGGTTGATGACGTTGAAGTCGACGATCGCCTTCTGGGTGACGGGCTCGAGGCCCCAATTCACCTGCCAATGCTGCAAGTGGTGAACGATGTATTCACTCGCGGTCGGTGCGTGTCCTTCAGCGGCCATCTTTACGCGTCTCTCTAAAGAATCAAATACGGTTCAACAACTTGGGCCGTACCACGAGGGCGACCCAATACATCTTCATCGCGGCCACCACCCCGGCGAGCAGCGCCAGCCAGTTCAGGCCACCGACCACCCAGGGCGCCGCCGCCAGAAAGGCCACGGTGAGCACGAGTTTGGTCATCTCCCAGACAGCGAACCTCAGCATGGCGGCAGCGGGAGCACCCGCCTGCGAACCCAGCCTGGTTCCTCTGACGAGACCCCGGACGAACAACGCCGCCGGGATCGCCACTGCCAGCGCTCCATAGAGTGCCGACGCACCGGCCACCGGCCGACCCGTCCAGACCCATGCGATTCCCGCCACGACCAGCCCTGCGACCACTTGGGCCACGATCACCCACCAGGGGGAAGGTTCGGGATGGGTTTGACGCAGCTGTTGCGCCTCCTGGGCGCTCAGCGGCTTGAAATCGGAGTCTTCGACATCCACATCGACATTCGTCCGGTTTTCAAGGGTGCTGGTTGTCATTGGAATGCGCACCGCAGGTTTACAGAGAACTGCCGAATTTTACAAAGCCATTGATTATAAGTAAAAACCCCCGCGATCCGACCATGACCGAGCAGGTGCATGGGGAACTTTATATCTTCGTGCTTACACGCCATGACTCAAACCCCGCCCTTTCCCTCTGAAGACCCGTCGTCGCCCACGCCCTCGCTGATCGAATATCCGTCGCTTTTTCCCATCAAGGTGATGGGCGCGAAGGTGGACGGCTTCGTCCACGCGGTGACGCAGATCGCCGAGCGCTTCGATCCGGGATTCGACGCGAGCAACATCGAACTGCGTCCGAGCAAGGGCAGCAACTACCTCGGCGTGACGATCACCGTCACGGCCACGAGCCGCGAACAGCTCGACGAGCTCTACCGCACGCTGTCTTCGCACCCCCTGGTCAAGGTGGTGCTTTGACGCCATCGACCGGTGGGTCGGCGGCGATGGCAGCGCCGAGGATCGTCCTGCGCGGCCGGGTCGACTACCGCGCGACCTACGATGCCATGCGCGCCTTCGCCGCCGCGCGCGACCCCGAGACGCCCGACGAACTGTGGCTTTGCGAACATCCCCCCGTCTATACGCAGGGACTCGCGGGCAAGCCCGAGCATGTGCTGGAGCCGGGCGACGTTCCCGTGGTGCAGACCGACCGTGGTGGACAGGTCACGTTCCACGGACCGGGCCAGGTCGTCGCCTACCCGCTTCTCGACCTGAGGCGCGCTGGCTATTTCGTCAAGGAGTACGTCTTCCGCATCGAGAGTTCGGTGATCGCCACGCTGGCGCATTTCGGTGTGACGGGACATCGCGTGCCGGGTTCGCCGGGCATCTACGTGCGGCTCGACGATCCGTTCTCCCATGCGGCGCTGACCGGGCCGTTCCCGGCCCTGGAGCCTTTCCGGGGCCTGGGCAAGATCGCCGCGCTGGGCATCAAGGTCTCGCGTCACGGTACCTACCACGGCGTGTCGCTCAACGTCGACATGGACCTCGGACCCTTCTCGCGCATCAACCCCTGTGGCCATGCGGGGCTGAAAACGATCGATCTTTCTACAATCGACGTCCACATCCCCTGGGAAGAAGCCGCACGCGTGCTGGGCGACAAGCTCTGCGCGTACCTGGCGCCTTGAAAGTCGAAAGCCCCATGAACCTCCCCGAAGCCGTCCTCGCTCCCGTTCCGCCCCCGGCCACGCCGTCGCCCGTCGTGCGCGAGAGCCAGAGCGCCGAGCACTACAACCCGCTGGCCAAGCAGAAGGCCGCGGCCAAGCTCTCGCGCATCCCGGTGAAGGTGGTGCAGGCCGAGACGCTGAAGAAGCCCGACTGGATCCGCGTGAAGGCCGGCTCGCCGACCACGCGCTTCTACGAGATCAAGCAGATCCTGCGCGAGAACCACCTGCACACCGTGTGCGAGGAAGCCTCGTGCCCCAACATCGGCGAGTGCTTCGGCAAGGGCACGGCGACCTTCATGATCATGGGCGACAAGTGCACGCGGCGCTGCCCGTTCTGCGATGTCGGCCACGGCCGGCCCGACCCGCTCGACAAGGACGAGCCACTGAACCTGGCGCGTACCATCGCCAAGCTGCGCCTGAAGTACGTGGTGATCACCAGCGTCGACCGCGACGATCTGCGCGACGGCGGCAGCGGCCATTTCGTCGAATGCATCCGCCTCATCCGCGAGCTGTCGCCGACGACGCAGATCGAGATCCTGGTGCCCGACTTCCGCGGCCGCGACGACCGCGCGCTCGAGATCCTGAAGGCCGCCCCCCCGGACGTGATGAACCACAACCTGGAAACCGCGCCGCGCCTCTACAAGGAGGCGCGCCCGGGCAGCGACTACCAGTTCAGCCTGAACCTGCTGAAGAAGTTCAAGGCGCTGCACCCGGACGTGCCGACCAAGAGCGGCATCATGGTCGGCCTCGGCGAGACCGACGAGGAGATCCTGCAGGTCATGCGCGACATGCGGGCGCACGACATCGACATGCTGACCATCGGCCAATACCTGTCGCCGTCGAACTCGCACCTGCCGGTGCGCCGCTACGTGCATCCCGACACGTTCAAGATGTTTGAGGAGAAGGCCTACGAGATGGGCTTCAGCCACGCGGCCGTCGGCGCCATGGTGCGCAGCAGCTACCACGCCGACGAACAGGCCCACGCCGCAGGCGTGTGAGCCGGGGCGGTCCCGCGATCGGCCGGATCGGTCAAGCGGGCGACCGGCACGATGGACGGGCTGCGGCACACTGACGGGCGGCGCCCGACACGGCGTCACTTCCGTTCCACTCTCCGTCGCTCGCCCATGACCGTCTCCCTTTCCTCCCTTCAAGACGTGCTGGCGCAGGATTTCGGCACGATCTGCGACCTGATCCGCATCCATGCACGCGCGCGTCCCGGCAGCCTCGCCCTGCGCGACCCGGTGACCACGCTCACCTATGCCGAGCTCGACGCCGCGATGGACCGCGTCGCGGCCGCCCTGCAACGCGACGGCCTGGGCGTGGGCGACGCCATCGCGGTCTGCGCGGCCTCGTCCGCCGCCTACGCCACCGTTTTCCTGGGCGCCCTGCGCGCGGGGCTCGCGGTGGCGCCGCTCGCACCCGGGTCGACCTCCGCGAGCCTGCGCCGGATGCAGCAGGACGCCGAGGCCAGGCTGCTGTTCGTCGATGCGGCGGCGGCGCAGGCGTTCGGCCCGGCCCTGGCGGGCGATCCGCCGCGCGTCGCCATGGACGCCTCGGCGGCGGGCACGCCGCTTGACACGTGGCTGGCGCTGCCGGGAGCGCGGCCCGCCGCGGCGGCCCTGGTGGCGGCCTCGCCGTTCAACATCATCTATTCGTCGGGCACCACGGGCGAGCCCAAGGGCATCGTGCAGGGCCACGGCATGCGCTGGGCACACGTCAAGCGGGGCGCGCGCTATGGCTATGGCCCGGACACGGTCACGCTGCTGTCGACGCCGCTCTACTCCAACACGACGCTGGTGGTCTTCTTCCCGACGATCGCGTTCGGCGGCTGCGTGATCCTGATGCCCAAGTTCGACGCCGCGGGTTATCTGTCGCTGGCACAGTCGCACCGCGTCACGCACACGATGCTCGTGCCCGTGCAGTACCAGCGCCTCATGGCGCACCCGGCCTTCGACACCCACGACCTCGCTTCCTTCCGCTACAAGTTCAGCACCAGCGCACCCTTCCACGCGGCGCTCAAGGCCGACGTGCTCGCGCGCTGGCCCGGTGGCCTCGTCGAGTTCTACGGGATGACCGAAGGTGGCGGCACCTGCATCCTGGAGGCGCACCTGCACCCCGACAAGCTCCACACCGTCGGCCAGCCGGCCGAGGGCAGCGACATCCGCCTGATCGACGAGGACGGCCGCGAGGTCGCACGCGGTGGGGACGGCGAGGTGGTGGGCCATTCGGCGGGGATGATGGTGGGCTACCACCGCCAGCCCGAGAAGACGCGCGAGGCCGAATGGTTCGCGCCCGACGGCCGGCGCTTCATCCGCACCGGCGATGTCGGCCGCTTCGACGGCGACGGCTTCCTCACGCTGTTCGACCGCCGCAAGGACCTCGTCATCAGCGGCGGCTTCAACATCTATCCGAGCGACCTGGAAGCGGTATTGCGCGCGCATCCCGGGGTGGCGGACGTGGCGGTGGTGGGCGTGCCCTCGACCGAATGGGGCGAGACGCCGGTCGCGTTCGTGGTGCCGGCGACGGGCGACGCGACCGCCGGCGACGTGCTGCTGGCGTGGGCCAACGCGCAGCTCGGCAAGACGCAGCGCCTGGCGCAGCTGCACTTCATCGACGAGTTGCCGCGCAGCGCCATCGGCAAGGTGCTCAAGCGCGAACTGCGCGACCTGCTGCGCCGCTGAACGGCGCTCCCGCCCGCAGGACGCGGCGCGGCGCCGTGCGAGGATGGCTGGCACCGAAATCGCTTGGTCCCCCGGACCTCCTCCACTCTCCAATGAAGACCATGGCCAAGATTCCTCCCGGCGTCGGTCCGCGCTTTCCCCAGGCCGTGGTGCTGGTGGGCGCCACCGGCGACCTGGCGCGGCGCAAGCTGCTGCCCGGCCTGTTCCACCTGTGCAGCACCGGCTTCATCCCGGCCTGCCGGATCATCGGGGTGTCGCTCGACGAACTCGACGCCGACGGCTTCCGCGCGATCGCGCGCACGGCGCTCGACGAGTTCGGCAGCCGGGACGTGGGGCCGGAGGCGTGGGACGCCTTCGCCGCCACGCTCGACTACGTGCCGCTGTCCGGTGGAGCCGATGCCCTGCGCGCGGCCGTCGAGCGGGCGGAGGCCTCGCTGGGCACCGAATGCCGTCGCCTGCACTACCTGAGCGTGCCGCCCAACGCGGCCCTGCCGGTGGTGCGCATGCTGGGCGAAGCCGGGCTGGTGGAGCGCGCGCGCATCGTCATGGAGAAGCCCTTCGGCACCGACCTGGCCAGCTCGGTGGCGCTCAACCGCCGGCTGCACGAGGTGTTCCAGGAAGAGCAGATCTTCCGCATCGACCACTTCCTGGGCAAGGAAGCGGCGCAGAACATCCTGGCCTTCCGCTTCGCCAACGGCCTGTTCGAGCCCATCTGGAACCGCAACTTCATCGACCACGTGCAGATCGACGTGCCCGAGACGCTCGGCCTGGGCAAGCGCGCGGGCTTCTACGAGCAGACCGGCGCCTACCGCGACATGGTGGTGACGCACCTGCTGCAGATCGTCGGCTTCATGGCCATGGAGCCGCCCACCTCGCTGGACCCGCAGCCCATCGGCGAGGAGAAGAACAAGGTGTTCCGCAGCATGGTGCCGATCCAGCCGGGCGACGTGGTGCGCGGGCAGTACAGCGGCTATCGCAACGAGGAAGGCGTCGATCCGGATTCCGACACCGAGACCTTCATCGCCCTGAAATGCCACATCGACAACTGGCGCTGGGCGGGCGTGCCGTTCTACCTGCGCACCGGCAAGCGCCTGGCCGAGGGCCAGCGGATCATCTCGATCGCTTTCCGGGAGCCGCCCAAGAGCATGTTCCCGCCCGGCTCGGGCGTCGGCGCGCAAGGGCCGGATCACCTGACCTTCGACCTCGCCGACGCCTCCAAGATGTCGCTGTCGTTCTACGGCAAGCGCCCCGGTCCCGGCATGCGGCTGGACAAGCTCAGCCTGCAGTTCGCCATGCACGACACCGGCCTCGCCGGCGAGGTGCTGGAAGCCTACGAACGCCTGATCCTGGACGCCATGCGCGGCGACAGCACGCTCTTCACCACGGCCGAGGGCATCGAGCGGCTGTGGCAGGTGTCGTCCCAGCTGCTTGAATCGCCGCCGCCCGTGCGCCTCTACGAACCCGGCTCCTGGGGACCGAAGGCGGTGCATCAGCTGATCGCGCCGCACGCCTGGCGCCTGCCGTTCGAGCGGGCCTGGCGCGCGCCGAACAAGGTGGGCGGCTGAGTCCCGAACGGCGCTTGCGCGACGCTGCTTCCGGCCTCAGGCCTGGACGCTCGGGAGCAGCGCTTCGGCCGGGTCGTCCGCCACCAGCACCGCCTGCGCCCAGGGCGCGAGCTTGGTCGTGTCCGCGCGCAGCACCTCCTGCTTCACGGCCAGGATGCGCGAGGGGTGCATGGAAAAGCTGCGCAGGCCCAGCCCCAGCAGCAGCCGCGTGAAGGTCACGTCGCCGGCCATCTCGCCGCACACGCTCACGCTCTTGCCCTGGCGGCGGCACTCGGCGATGGTGTCGGCCACCAGACGCAGCACCGCCGGGTGGGCCGGGTCGTAGAGGTGCGCGACCGATTCGTCGGTGCGGTCGATGGCCAGCGTGTACTGGATCAGGTCGTTGGTGCCGATCGACAGGAAGTCGAAGTGCCGGAGAAACGTTCCGACCATCAGCGCCGCGGCCGGGATCTCGATCATCGCGCCGAGCTTCACCGGCCCGTGCGCCATGCCCCGGCGGTCCAGCTGGGCGCGCGCCTCGTCGATGAGCACCAGCGTCTGGCGGATCTCGAAGGCGTGCGCGAGCATCGGGATGAGCAGGTGGACGCCGCCGTGCGCGGCCGCGCGCAGGATGGCGCGCAGCTGCGTGAGGAACATCGCCGGATCGGCCAGGCTCCAGCGGATCGCGCGCAGGCCCAGCGCCGGGTTCAGGTGCTCCTGGCGTGCCGTCTTGCCGTCGAGTGGCTTGTCGGCGCCGATGTCGATGGTGCGGATCGTGACCGGCATGCCCTGCATGCCTTCGATCGCGCGTCGGTAGGCGAGGTACTGCTCCTCCTCGTCGGGCAGCCGGGTGAGGTGCTGCGCCTCGCGCCCCATGAACAGGAACTCGCTGCGGAACAGCCCGACGCCGGCGGCACCGGCCCTGACCGCCCCGGCCGTGTCGTCGGGCAGCTCGATGTTGGCCAGCAGTTCGACGCGCTCGCCGTCGAGCGTGACGGCGGGCTTGTGGCGCAGGCGCGAGAGCCGGCCGCGTTCGAGGTCGCCCTGGCGCTGCTTGAAGCCGTACTCGGCCAGGATGATGGGCGAGGGATCGACGATCACCACGCCGGCATCGCCGTCGATGATGACCCAGTCGTCCTGGCGCACCAGCTGGCTCGCCGTGCGCGCGCCCACCACCGCCGGGATGTCCATGCTGCGCGCGACGATCGCCGTGTGCGAGGTGCGTCCGCCCACGTCGGTGACGAAGCCGGCGAACACGCTCTTCTTGAACTGCAGCATGTCGGCCGGCGAGAGGTCGTGCGCGATCAGCACCAGCGGCACGTCGACGCCGTCGATCGAGGTCGGGTCGTGCGGGGTGTCGTCGTCGTCCTCGTGCGCGGCCAGGGCCGCGCGCTTCCTGCGCGGCGGCGGCGACGGCGCCAGCACGGCGGCAGTGCCCTTCATGCGGTGCAGCATGCGCTCGACGACCTGTTCGAGGTCGGCCTTGCGCTCGCGCAGGTACTCGTCCTCCATCTCGTCGAACTGGCGGGCGATGACCTCCAGCTGGGTCGTCAGCGCCCATTCGGCGTTGTAGAGGCGGCCCGTGATCCACTGCTTGACGCCGCCGGCGAGGGCCTCGTCCTGCAGCAGCATCTGGTGCACCTCCAGCAACGCCGCGAGTTCGTGCGGCGCGTCGTTCGGGCCCATCAGCGCCACGCTGCCCTGCAGCCGCGTCAGCTCGTCGGCGACGGCGTTGCGCGCGGTGCGCACGCGGTCGATCTCGGCCTCGACCTCCTCGGGCTTGATGAAGTAGTGGGCGACGTCGATGCGGCTGGACACCACCAGCACCGCCCGCCCGATGGCGATGCCGCGCGCGACCGGAAGGCCGTGGATGGAGAAGGTCATGCGCCCACCGCCGAAGTCCCCGGGCGGCGATCGGCCATCACTCGCCTTCGCCGAACTTGTCGTTGACCAGGGCCACCAGCGCGTCCATGGCCTGCTGCGCCTGGTCGCCCTCGGTGTCGAACTGCACCACGGTCCCCATGCCCGCGGCCAGCATCATGACGCCCATGATGCTCTTGGCGTTGACCCGGCGCTCGCCACGCGAGATCCAGACTTCGCACGGAAAGCTGCCGGCGAGCTTGGTGAGCTTGGCCGACGCGCGCGCGTGCAGGCCCAGCTTATTGCTGATGGTCACGGATGTCTTGATCACTGGGTTTTCTCTTGGACTGGTTCTGGGGCGCGGTCGCCGCCACCGTCATGACGCCATCCTGACCGCCACGCATCGCGCGTTCCACCAGCACGTCGAACGCGATGTCGGGCTTGTTCGCCACGCACATCAGCATGGGCAGGTTCACGCCGACCACCATCCTCATGTGCTCGCCGGCGACCAGCTTCTGCGCCACGTTGCAGGGCGTCGCGCCGAAGACGTCGGCCAGCACCAGCACGTTGTGGCTCGGGGTCCGCTTCATCTGATCGACCATGATGCGCGCGGTGGCAAGCGTCTCCTCCGGCGACACGTGGGGCAGCACATCGAGCGCGGAGACGATCGAGGCGTCGGGAAAGACATGCAGCGCGCACGCCCGCAAGGCACTGGCCAGCGGCGCGTGGGCGATGATGAGGATGCTGTTCATGCGGGACGAATGGGTGGGAGGTCGATTATGCGAGCTTGTCGCACCGGCCCGGCACACCGCGGCACATCCCTCACGGCAGGCGCAGGCCTTCGAAGAACGTGTCCAGCGCCTCGGGCGACGAGGGGCGTCCGACGGCCGTGGCCTGGTAGAGCGACACGCCTCGCGCGTGCTGGCGCGCGAACCACAGGACCCGCGTGGGAGGGGACCGGACGGCGTCCTCCCCAGCCGCCGCCTCCAGCCGCAGCGGCGCCGGCGCGGCTGCCGCGCGCGGCAGCGAAGCGACGCTTTCGGTCGCTGCGCGATCCGCGAGCCGGCCGCGCGTCGACTGGCGCCAGGCGTCGAGCCAGGCCGAGGCCTGCGCCGGCCCGGAAGCCTCGGCATGCGCGACCGCGAAGGTGACGCCGCCGGCTTCGCAGCCGGCCATGTCGATGCGCACCGATTCGGCCCCGAGCGGCAACATGCGTTCGGCACGATCGGGCTTGCACGGCAGCAGCACGGTCAGGTCACCGTCGCCCACGGGCACTTCGCGCCAGTTGAAGGTGGGCGTGCAGGCCGTGGCCAGGCACGCCAGGGCGATCGCGACGATGGCGCGGCGACGGTGCATGCGAAACGGCGACATGGCGGCAGGCAGCCTCTCAACGCAGTGCGCCGAACACCTTCTGCAGGATCGCGCTGCCGCTGCCCACCGGGTCCTGCCGGAGCTTGCGCTCCTCGTCGCCGATGATCAGATAGAGCCCGTCGAGCGACTTGCCCGTGACGTAGCGCTGGACGTTGGCGTCCTCCGATTTCATCAGGCCCAGGCCGGAGGCCTTGGCGGCGATCGCGTTGTACTTGTCGGCCAGCTGCACGCGGGCGGTGGCGGTGGTCACGATGGGCAGGAAACGCTCGGTCAGCGGCGCGCGCGTCTTGCCGACGAAGAACTGCGTGACCGAGGTGTCGCCGCCCGTCAGGATGCCCTTGGCGTCGGACACGCTCATGCCGCGCACGGCGGCGATCAGCAGGTCCTTCGACGCCGGCACCGCCTGTTCGGCAGCGCGGTTCATGGCGGTCACCAGCTCGTCGATGCGTCCGCCCTGTCCCACCATGCGCAGCATCTGGGTCGCCTTCTCAAGGTAGCCTGGCAGCGGAATGCGCACGCGCGGATTGCCCAGGAAGCCATCGGGCCGGCCCAGCAGTCCCACCGCCACCGTGGCGCCTTTCTCCAGCGCCGCCTTGATGCCGCTGGCGGCCTCGCCGCCGCTCAGGTCGCCCAGCGACAGCGCATGGGCCTGCTGCAGGGTCATCCATGCCAACCCCCCTGGAAGGGCCAGGATGGCGGAATTAAAATTTCGTCGCTTCATCGATCGGTCCCCATGAAAAAAATGTTTCCTGTCGTTGCCCTCGCGATCGCCTTGGCGGGCGGAGCGGCCGTCTACCTGGGCACGGGCGCGTCCGCGGCACCGGCGTCGACCTTCGTGCTGCTCGACGGTCGCACGACATCGACCGAGGACCTCAAGGGCAAGGTCACGCTCGTGAACTTCTGGGCCACCAGCTGCGTGACCTGCGTGGCGGAGATGCCCCGCATTATTGCCACCCACGACAAGTACAAGGCCCGAGGCTATGACACCTTGGCCGTCGCCATGAGCTACGACCCGCCGAGCTACGTGGTGAACTTTGCCGAAACGCGCAAGCTGCCGTTCGGCGTCGCCATCGACAACACCGGCGCCGTCGCCAAGGCATGGGGCGACGTGGCGCTCACGCCGACGACCTACATCGTGGACAAGCGCGGCCGGATCGTGAAACGCTATGTCGGCGAGCCCGATTTCGCGGAATTGCATCGGCTCATCGAAAGACTGCTCGCCGAAGCCTGAGCATCACTGGCGCGACGGGGGTTGCATCGATGTGGCCGACGATCCGGTGTCCGACATGAACGTCACCCACTCCCGTCCCCTGCCCCGGTCGGACGCTCCCTTCGTGGTGCTCTTCCAGCCGGTCGAGGCACACGAACTGGAGGCGACCCGCCGCCTGTTCCGCGACTATGCCGATGCCGTGGGCATCGATCTCGGCTTCCAGGATTTCGAGGAAGAGCTCGCCTCGCTGCCGGGAGACTACGCCGAACCGCGCGGCAGGCTGTTCCTGGCGTTGGTGGAGGTTGACCGGAAAGGCCACGCGGAAGGCGCAGCGACCGACCCCCGAGACGCGATGCCGCACGACGGGTTGACGATCGCGGGTGGCCGGACGGCCTGGATCGCGGGCTGTTGCGCCCTGCGCCCGCTCGATGCCGTGGACTACCCGAACGCGGCGGAGATGAAGCGCCTCTACGTCAGGCCGGCGTTCCGCGGTCTTGGCCTGGGACGGCAACTGGCCGAGGCCGTCCTGGACGCCGCCCGGCATGTCGGCTACGGCTGCGTGTTGCTCGACACGCTCGACGACATGGAGTCCGCGCGCGCACTCTACGAGGACCTCGGCTTCGAGGCCGTGCCGCCCTACTACCACAACCCGATCGCCGGCTCGCACTACCTCAAGGCCGATCTCTAGACCTCAGGGGAAACCGGCGGGGCCGGACGCACGAACCTCAGTCCCGGGCCTGTGCGAGCAGGGTCTCGGCGTTGCTGATCTCGAACTTTCCGGGCGCTTCGACGTTGAGCGTGGCGACCTTTCCATCCTTCACCAGCATCGAATAGCGCGTGCTGCGCACGCCCATCCCGCGCGCCGACAGGTCGAGCGTCAACCCGGTCGCCCGTGCGAATTCGCCGCTGCCGTCCGCCAGCATGCGCACCTTCGTTCCCGTCTGCTGATCGCGCGCCCAAGCACCCATGACGAAGGCGTCGTTGACGCTCAGACACCAGATCTCGTCCACGCCGGCCGCCTTGAAATCATCGAAATGCTTGACGTAACCCGGCACGTGCTTGGCCGAACAGGTCGGCGTGAACGCGCCCGGCAAGGCAAACAACGCGATGGTCTTTCCCGCTGCGGCGGCCGTCACGTCGACCGGGTTGGGGCCGATGCTGCAGGCCTCTCCATCGACCTCCGAGTATTCCTGCAACGTGACGGACGGAAGGGATTCACCGATCTTGATCATGGTTGGACTCCGAAGAAATGAGAAGGGAAGCTTGAGAACCGTAGAAACGAAAACGGCCCACATTGTGGGCCGTTTGCGAAGAGGCGACAGGCGCCAGGATCAGACCAGTGCGGCCTTCTCGACCAGACGGGTCACGACCCAGTTCTTGGTCTTGGAGATCGGCCGGCTTTCGGTGATCTCGATGGTATCGCCGAGATGGTATTCACCATTTTCGTCGTGCGCGTGGTACTTGCTCGTCTTGGCCACGATCTTGCCGTAGAGCTCGTGCTTCACACGACGCTCGACCAGCACGGTCACGGTCTTCTCACGCTTGTCGCTGACCACCTTGCCGATCAAGGTGCGCTTGAGGGATTTTTTAGCTTCCGTCATGTTCACTCCTTACTTGGCGGCTTGGGTTTCTTGCTGCTTCTGAGCAAGAATGGTCTTGGCGCGCGCGATGTCGCGGCGCGTGACACGCAGCGTCGACGTGTTCGTCAGCTGTTGCGTGGCCTTCTGCATGCGCAGGCCGAAATGGGCCTTCTGCAGATCCTTGATTTCCGTCGTGAGACCGGCGACGTCCTTGTCGCGCAGCGCGGCGGCCTTCGACACCTTGGCCGGCTGGGCCGCGGCGTCCTTCTTCTTGCGTAGTGCCATGAGTTTTCTCCTCGATCAGGTGCCGAGCTGGCGCGCGACGAAGGTGGTACGCAGAGGCAGCTTGGCAGCCGCCAGGCGGAAGGCTTCGCGAGCGAGTTCCTCGGGGACGCCGACGATCTCGAACACGATCTTGCCCGGCTGGATTTCCGCGACGTAGTACTCGGGGTTGCCCTTGCCGTTACCCATCCGCACTTCGGCGGGCTTGGTGGAGATCGGCTTGTCGGGGAACACGCGAATCCAGATGCGACCACCGCGCTTGACGTGACGCGAAATCGCGCGACGCGCGGCTTCGAGCTGACGTGCCGTCAGGCGGCCGCGATCGGTGCATTTGAGGCCGAAATCGCCGAAGGCGACCGAATTGCCAGTCGTCGCAACACCGGTGTTGCGACCCTTTTGTTCCTTGCGGAACTTTCTGCGTGCAGGTTGCAGCATGTTGTTTACTCCGTAGTTCTAAGACCGATCACTCGGTCTTGGCACCGTCAGCTGCTGCAGCTGGCGCGGCTTTGCGGACGCGCTTAACGGCGGGTTTCGAGTCTGCACCGAGGGAAGGCGCGCCACCGGTGGCTTCGGCAGGCTTGTCGCTGCCGTCGGCCGGGGCATGGTTGCCACCCATGGGTCCACGGGCACCGGCACGCGGGCCGGGGCCGCGGCGGTCCGAACCCGGACGATCGCCACCCGGGCGACCATCACGGCGCGGACCACGGGGACGACGCTCGTCGTCGGGACGCGGCGTCTCCACGGCGGGCAGGTCGTTGCGACCCAGCGTGTCGCCCTTGTAGACCCAGACCTTGACGCCGATGACGCCGTAGGTCGTCTTCGCTTCCGAAGTGCCGTAGTCGATGTCGGCGCGCAGGGTGTGAAGCGGCACGCGACCTTCGCGGTACCACTCGCAACGCGCGATCTCGATGCCGTTCAGGCGGCCCGACGACATGATCTTGATGCCCTGGGCACCCAGACGCATGGCGTTCTGCATCGCACGCTTCATGGCGCGACGGAACATGATCCGCTTCTCGAGCTGTTGCGTGATGCTGTCGGCGATCAGCTTGGCATCGATTTCAGGCTTGCGCACTTCCTCGATGTTGACCGCGACCGGCACGCCCAGCTGCTTGCCGAGTTCGCGCTTGAGGTTCTCGATGTCTTCGCCCTTCTTGCCGATCACCACGCCCGGACGTGCCGAGTAGATGGTGATGCGCGCATTCTTGGCGGGACGCTCGATCAGCACGCGGGAAACCGATGCGTTCTTGAGCTTCTTCTTCAGGTACTCGCGCACCTTGATGTCTTCGGCCAGCATGCCGGCGAAGTCCTTGTTGCTGGCATACCAGCGGCTGGACCAATTGCGGCTGACCGCAAGGCGGAAGCCGGTGGGGTGGATTTTCTGTCCCATAGTCTTCCGGCCTTTTAGTTGCCAACCGTCACGTACACATGGCACGTGGGCTTGCTGATGCGGTTGCCGCGACCCTTGGCGCGAGCAGTGAAGCGCTTGAGCGTGGCACCTTGCTCGACGTAGATGGTCTTGACCTTCAGTTCGTCGATGTCGGCACCGTCGTTGTGCTCGGCATTGGCGATGGCCGACTCGAGCACCTTCTTGATGATCACAGCGGCCTTCTTCTGCGTGAACTGCAGGACGTTGAGCGCTTGATCGACCTTCTTGCCGCGGATCAGATCGGCCACCAGACGGCCCTTGTCGACCGAGAGGCGGACACCGCGGAGGACTGCACGTGTTTCAGACATGGTCGTTCCTTACTTCTTCTGGACTTTCTTGTCCGCGGGGTGCCCCTTGAACGTGCGCGTGAGCGCAAATTCGCCGAGCTTGTGACCGACCATCTGGTCGGTGATGTACACGGGCACGTGCTGCTTGCCGTTGTGCACGGCAATGGTCAGTCCGATGAACTCGGGCAGGACCATCGAGCGACGCGACCAGGTCTTGATCGGCTTCTTGTCCTTGTTCGTCACGGCCTTGTCGGCCTTGGCCACCAGGTGGTGATCGACGAAAGGACCCTTCTTGAGAGAGCGAGTCATGTGCTATCCCCTTATTTCTTGCGACGCGACACGATGAAGACCTGCGTGCGCTTGTTGTTACGGGTGCGATAGCCCTTGGTGAGGTTGCCCCACGGGTCGACCGGATGACGGCCTTCGCCGGTCTTGCCCTCGCCACCACCGTGCGGGTGGTCGACCGGGTTCATCACCACACCGCGAACGGTCGGACGGATGCCCATGTGACGCTTCACACCGGCCTTGCCCAACTGGCGCAGGCTGTGCTCTTCGTTGGCCACTTCACCGATCGTGGCGCGGCATTCGACGTGGATGCGGCGCACTTCACCCGAGCGCATGCGCACCTGGGCATAGACGCCTTCGCGTGCCAGCAGCGTCGCCGAGGTACCGGCCGAACGAGCGATCTGCGCGCCCTTGCCGGGCTGCAGTTCGATGCAATGGATGGTCGAACCCACGGGGATGTTGCGGATGGGCAGCGTGTTGCCGGCGCGGATCGGGGCTTCCGAACCGCTCAGCAGCGTCGCACCGGCTTCCAGACCGCGCGGGGCGATGATGTAGCGGCGCTCGCCATCGGCGTAGCACACCAGCGCGATGTGCGCGGTGCGGTTCGGGTCGTACTCGATGCGCTCGACCTTGGCCGGGATGCCGTCCTTGTTGCGCACGAAATCGACCACGCGGTAGTGGTGCTTGTGACCACCGCCCCGGTGACGGGTCGTGATGTGGCCATTGTTGTTGCGGCCTGCCTTCTGGAACTGGGGTTCCAGCAGCGCCGCGTGCGGAGCACCCTTGAACAGGTGGTCGCGCGACACCTTCACCGTGCCGCGTTGGCCCGGCGAAGTGGGTTTCAGCTTGATGACAGCCATGATTAAGCGCCTTCCCCGACGAGGTTGAGCTCCTGGCCCGGCTTCAGCGTGACATAGGCCTTGCGAACGTTGTCGCGACGACCCATGGACTTGCCGAAACGCTTGGCCTTGCCCTTGGTGTTGAGCACCGAGACACCCTGGACTTCGACCTTGAACATCAGTTCGACGGCGGCCTTGATCTCGGGCTTGGTGGCGTCCTGCAGCACCTTGAAGGTGACGGCATTGGACTTCTCGCCGACCATCGTGGCCTTTTCGGACACGATCGGCGCGACCAGCACGGCCATCAGACGCCCTTCGGCGAACTGTGAACGGAAGGCCGGCGTAGGATTCATGCGGCTCATGCGAACATCTCCTTGAGCTTGTCGACGGCACCCTTGGTGACGATCACCTTCTTGTAGTGCACCAACGACACCGGATCGGCGTAGCGCGGCTCGACCACCAGAACGTTCACCAGGTTGCGCGAGGCGAGGTACAGGTTCTCGTCGACTTCCTCGGCGATCACGAGCACGGACTCGAGATTGAGCGCCTTGAACTTTGCCGCGAGCGGCTTGGTCTTGGGCGAGTCCACCTTGAAGGAATCGACCACGGCCAGACGGCCTTCGCGAGCGAGCTGCGAGAAGATGGCGGCCATGCCGGCGCGGTACATCTTCTTGTTGATCTTCTGCGCGAAATTCTCGTCGGGCATGTTCGGGAAGATCCGGCCGCCGCCACGCCACAGGGGCGAGGAGGTCATGCCGGCGCGGGCACGGCCCGTTCCCTTTTGCTTGAAAGGCTTCTTGGTCGAGTGATGGACCTGTTCGCGGTCCTTCTGGGCGCGAGTGCCCTGGCGCGCATTCGCCTGGAAGGCGACGACGATCTGGTGGACCAGATCTTCGTTGTAGTCACGACCGAACACGGTTTCGGGAGCGTCGTACTTGGACGCGGCCTGGCCTTGGTCGTTCAGGAGTTCGAGTTCCATTACTTCGCTCCTTCAGCCGCTTGCGGCTTGGCCTTGACAGCGGGGCGAACGGTGACGAAGCCACCCTTCGAACCCGGAATCGCGCCCTTGATCAACAGCAGTTGACGTGCTTCGTCGATGCGGAAGACGTCGAGGTTCTGCGTGGTCACGGTGACGTCGCCGAGGTGGCCCGTCATCCGCTTGCCAGGGAACACACGACCCGGATCCTGCGCCATGCCGATCGAACCCGGCACGTTGTGCGAACGGCTGTTGCCGTGCGACGCGCGCTGCGAGCTCATGTTGTGGCGCTTGATGGTGCCCGCGAATCCCTTGCCGATGGAGGTGCCTTGCACGTCCACCTTCTGACCGACCGCGAACACGCTGCCTGCGGCGATCACGCCACCGGCCTTGTGCTGACCGGCCGTGTCGGCGGTCACGCGGAATTCCTGGATGATTTCACCGGCTTCCACGCCCGCCTTGGCGAGATGGCCAGCCTGCGGCTTGGTCACGCGCGATGCCTTGCGCGAGCCGAACGTCACCTGAAGTGCGTCGTAGCCGTCGGTTTCTTGCGATTTGATCTGGGTCACGCGGTTGTTGGACACATCCACCACCGTGACAGGAACTGCGTCCCCGTCATCGGTGAAGAGACGCATCATCCCCACCTTGCGGCCCAGCAACCCGAGGGAGTTGCTCAGACTCATTTGTTTTCTCCAAAAAATGGAAGACTTGCCTCGCCGCTGCCACTTCAATTGGCGACAGCGTTTGGTGTGCGAGGAAAGGTTGATTTAAGACCCAGCCAGAAAAGCGCCGTGGAGGCGCAAATCGGGCGGAGCCGATGATTATATGCTGCAAGCATGCAGCGGCGCAAGGCAACAAAAAGCCCGCCGGCTTGGAAGCCGGCGGGCGCTGAGGGGCTCCGGACGCCCGGCGCGCTTACTGCAGCTTGATCTCGACGTCGACGCCAGCCGGCAGATCGAGCTTCATCAGCGCGTCGACGGTCTTGTCGGTCGGGTCGACGATGTCCATCAGACGCTGGTGCGTGCGGATCTCGAGCTGGTCGCGCGACGTCTTGTTGACGTGCGGCGAACGCAGGATGTCGAAACGCTTCATGCGCGTCGGCAAAGGCACGGGGCCCTTGACGATGGCGCCGGTGCGCTTGGCGGTGTCGACGATCTCGGCGGCGGATTGATCGATCAGCTTGTAATCGAAGGCCTTGAGACGGATGCGGATCTTTTGCTTGGTTGCCATGATGTGTGTCCTTCGCGATGCGGTCAGGCGAGGATCTTGGCGACGACGCCCGAACCCACGGTGCGGCCACCCTCGCGGATGGCGAAGCGCAGGCCTTCTTCCATGGCGATGGGGTTGATGAGCTTGACGGTGATGCTGACGTTGTCGCCGGGCATGACCATCTCCTTGTCCTGGGGCAGCTCGATCGCGCCGGTCACGTCCGTCGTGCGGAAGTAGAACTGCGGGCGGTAGTTGTTGAAGAACGGCGTGTGACGGCCACCCTCGT
The DNA here is from genome assembly GCA_024372625.1 of Comamonadaceae bacterium OTU4NAUVB1. Taxonomy (NCBI): domain Bacteria; kingdom Pseudomonadati; phylum Pseudomonadota; class Betaproteobacteria; order Burkholderiales; family Comamonadaceae; species Comamonadaceae bacterium OTU4NAUVB1. The sequence continues at coordinate 3,142,506 of CP099605.1, forward strand.
CCTTGCTCAGCACGTACACCTCGGCGGTGAAGTGCGTGTGCGGCTTGATCGAGCCGGGCTTGCACAGCACCTGGCCGCGCTCGACTTCTTCGCGCTTCGTGCCGCGCAGCAGCACGCCCACGTTGTCGCCGGCCTGACCCTGGTCGAGCAGCTTGCGGAACATCTCCACGCCCGTGCAGATGGTCTTGACCGTCGGGCGGATGCCCACGATCTCGATTTCCTCGCCCACCTTGATCACGCCGCGCTCCACCGCGCCGGTGACCACCGTGCCACGACCCGAGATCGAGAACACGTCCTCCACCGGCATCAGGAACGTGCCGTCCACGGCGCGCTCGGGCGTCGGGATGTAGGTGTCCAGCGCCTCGGCCAGCTTCATGATGGCCTCCTCGCCCAGCTTGCCCTTGTCGCCTTCCAGGGCGAGCTTGGCCGAGCCGTGGATGATCGGGGTGTCGTCGCCGGGGAAGTCGTACTTGTCCAGCAGCTCGCGCACTTCCATCTCGACGAGCTCGAGCAGCTCGGCATCGTCGACCATGTCGCACTTGTTCAGGAACACGATGATGTAGCCCACGCCCACCTGGCGCGCCAGCAGGATGTGCTCGCGCGTCTGGGGCATCGGGCCGTCGGCCGCCGAGCACACCAGGATCGCACCGTCCATCTGGGCGGCGCCGGTGATCATGTTCTTCACGTAGTCGGCGTGGCCCGGGCAGTCCACGTGCGCGTAGTGACGGTTGGCCGTCTCGTACTCGACGTGCGCGGTGTTGATCGTGATGCCGCGCGCCTTCTCCTCGGGCGCCGCGTCGATCTGGTCGTAGGCCTTGGCCTCACCGCCGAACTTCGCCGACAGCACCGTCGCGATCGCCGCCGTCAGCGTCGTCTTGCCATGGTCCACGTGGCCGATCGTGCCCACGTTCACGTGGGGCTTGGTGCGGGTGAATTTACCTTTTGCCATTTTTCAAATCCTTGGAAAGAGCAGTTCCCGTGTATTGGTTTTACGTCTGCATCCGGTTGCTGATTCACCTCGCACGGGAACAAGGTGGCACCGGATCGCAGACAAAAGGAGAGGTCGCCCGCAGGTGCGAGCGACCTGGGACGAGCCTTACTTGGCGCGCGCGGCGACGATCGCCTCGGCGACGTTGCGCGGCGCTTCGGCGTAGTGCTTGAACTCCATCGTGTACGTGGCGCGGCCTTGCGACATCGAACGCAGCGTGGTGGAGTAGCCGAACATCTCCGACAGCGGCACTTCGGCCTTGATGGCCTTGCCGCCACCGATCATGTCGTCCATGCCCTGCACCATGCCGCGACGGCTGGACAGGTCGCCCATCACGTTACCGGCGTAGTCTTCGGGCGTCTCGACTTCCACGGCCATCATCGGCTCCAGGATCACGGGGCTGGCCTTGCGGGCGCCTTCCTTGAAACCGAAGATCGCGGCCATCTTGAACGCCATTTCGTTCGAGTCCACGTCGTGGTACGAACCGAAGTGCAGCGTGACCTTGACGTCGACCACCGGGTAGCCGGCGAGCACGCCCTGGCCCAGTGCCTCGATCACGCCCTTCTCCACCGCGGGGATGTACTCGCGCGGCACCACGCCGCCCTTGATGGCGTCGACGAACTCGAAGCCCTTGCCCATTTCCTGCGGTTCGAGCTTCAGGATGACGTGGCCGTACTGGCCCTTGCCGCCCGACTGGCGCACGAACTTGCCTTCGGCGTCTTCCACCGTCTTGCGGATGGTTTCGCGATAGGCCACCTGCGGCTTGCCAACGTTGGCTTCCACGCCGAACTCGCGCTTCATGCGATCGACGATGATTTCCAGGTGAAGCTCGCCCATGCCCGAGATGATGGTCTGGCCGGACTCCTCGTCGGTCTTCACGCGGAAGGACGGATCTTCCTGGGCCAAACGCTGCAGCGCGATGCCCATCTTTTCCTGGTCGACCTTGGTCTTGGGCTCGACGGCCTGGGAGATCACCGATTCCGGGAACACCATGCGCTCGAGCGTGACGACCGCAGCCGGATCGCACAGGGTCTCGCCCGTGGTCACTTCCTTCAGGCCCACGCAGGCGGCGATGTCGCCCGCGCGGATCTCGCTGACTTCCTCGCGATTGTTGGCGTGCATCTGCACGATCCGGCCGATGCGCTCCTTCTTGCCGCGCACCGGGTTGTAGACGCTGTCGCCCTTCTTGAGCACGCCGGAGTAGACGCGCACGAAGGTCAGCTGACCGACGAACGGGTCGGTCATCAGCTTGAACGCGAGGGCCGAGAACTTCTCACCGTCGTCGGCCTGGCGAACCACGGGCGCCTCGTCCTCGTCGGTGCCGCCCACGGGCGGAATGTCGGTCGGGGCGGGCATGTATTCGATGACCGCGTCGAGCATGGCCTGCACGCCCTTGTTCTTGAAGGCCGAGCCGCACAGCATCGGCTGGATCTCGCCGGCGATGGTGCGCTGGCGGATGCCGGTCTTGATCTCTGCCTCGGTCAGCGTCTCGCCTTCGAGGTACTTGTTCATCAGCTCTTCGCTGGACTCGGCGGCGGCCTCGACGAGCTTCTCGTGGTATTCGTTGCAGACGTCCACCAGATCGGCCGGGATCTCGCCGTACTGGAAGGTCACGCCCTTGTCCTCGTCCCAGATGATGGCCTTCATCTTCACGAGATCGACGATGCCCTGGAACCGCTCCTCGGCACCGATCGGGATCTGGATCACGACCGGATTGGCCTTCAGGCGGTCGATCATCATCTGGCGCACGCGCAGGAAGTTCGCGCCGGTGCGGTCCATCTTGTTGACGAACGCGAGACGGGGCACCTTGTACTTGTTGGCCTGGCGCCAGACGGTTTCCGACTGGGGCTGCACGCCGCCGACGGCGTCGTAGACCATGACGGCGCCGTCGAGAACGCGCATCGAGCGCTCGACTTCGATGGTGAAGTCGACGTGGCCGGGGGTGTCGATGATGTTGATGCGGTGTTCGGGGAACGTGCCGGCCATGCCCTTCCAGAAACAGGTGGTGGCGGCGGAGGTGATCGTGATGCCACGCTCCTGCTCCTGCTCCATCCAGTCCATGGTGGCCGCGCCATCGTGCACTTCGCCGATCTTGTGGTTCACGCCCGTGTAGAACAGGATGCGCTCGGTCGTCGTGGTCTTGCCGGCGTCGATGTGCGCCGAGATGCCGATGTTGCGGTAGCGCTCGATGGGGGTGTTGCGTGCCATGAAAAATTACTCCATTAACGGATGAAAGCCCGCCCGCCACATGGCAGGTCGGGCTTCCAGCCAGTCTGTTTTAAGACGGTTCTTTAGAAGCGGAAGTGGCTGAAGGCCTTGTTGGCCTCGGCCATGCGATGGACTTCATCGCGCTTCTTCATGGCACCGCCACGGCCTTCCGTGGCTTCCATGAGTTCGTTGGCCAGGCGCATGGCCATCGACTTCTCGCCGCGCTTGCGGGCGGCTTCCTTGATCCAGCGCATCGACAGCGCCAGACGACGGACCGGACGCACCTCGACGGGCACCTGGTAGTTCGCGCCGCCGACGCGGCGCGACTTCACTTCGACCATCGGCTTGACGTTGTTGATCGCCATGGTGAAGGCTTCGACCGGGTCCTTGCCCGGGTTCTTCTTCTCGATCTGCTCCAGCGCGCCATAGATGATGCGCTCGGCCACAGCCTTCTTGCCGCCTTCCATGATCACGTTCATGAATTTGGACAGCTCGATGTTGCCGAACTTCGGGTCCGGCAGGATTTCACGTTTGGGGACTTCGCGACGACGTGGCATGTTACTAACCTCTTTGCTTCAGTTGGCGCCTGATTCGGCACCGCGAGAGACGACATCGATCTCTCACTTACTCGACCCAGGATCGGGTCACTTCGTTCGATGCACCCGCCAAGGCACGCCGAACACCGCTGAATGGAAACGGAAGGACTTAAGCCTTCTTGGGGCGCTTCGCGCCGTACTTGGAACGCGACTGCTTGCGGTCTTTCACGCCTTGCAGGTCGAGCGAACCGCGCACGATGTGGTAGCGCACGCCGGGCAGGTCCTTGACACGACCGCCGCGGACCAGCACCACGCTGTGTTCCTGCAGGTTGTGGCCTTCACCGCCGATGTAGGAGATGACTTCGAAGCCGTTGGTCAGGCGGACCTTGGCGACCTTGCGGAGCGCCGAGTTGGGCTTCTTGGGCGTCGTGGTGTAGACGCGGGTGCAGACACCGCGACGTTGCGGCGAGTTCTGCATGGCAGGGCTCTTCGAGTTGATCTTTTCGACCGTTCGACCCTGACGCACCAGTTGATTGATGGTTGGCATGAATGAATGAATCCCAAAACGATCCCGGCGTCGACCCTCACCGTGACATGAGGAACCGGGAAATGACAAGAACGTGAAACCCTTCGGAATTTTTCCGAAAAGCCCGCGAGTATAGCAGCCGCGCGCGGGCGGCTCGCCTGTTTCGCGTTCCTCTACTTGATCCAGAGGCGGATGGCGTCCCACGCGCGGCCCAGGATGCCGGCCTGTTCGACGGCGTCGAGCGCGACCAGGGGCACCTCGGTGACCGGCTCCTCACCCAGCATCACCTTGAGCGTGCCGACGCTCTGGTTCTTGGCGAACGGCGCGACCAGCGGATCCGGCCGGGCGATCTGGGTCTTGATGCGGGCGGCGGTGCCGGCCGGAACGGCCACGACGATGGCTTCGGGCCGGCCGAGCTTGAGCGTGTCGGCCTTGCCCTTCCACACGGCCGGCGTCGCCGCCGGCTGGCCGGCTTCGAACAGGCGCACGGCGTCGTAGGCGGTGTAGCCCCAGTTCAGGAGCTTCTGCGATTCGTTGGCGCGCGCGTTCTCGCTCGACGTGCCCAGCACGATGGTCAGCAGGCGGCGGCCGCCCGTGCCCAGGTTGGGGAAGTCGCGCTTGGCCGTGACGATCATGCAGTAGCCCGCGGCATCGGTGTGGCCGGTCTTCAGGCCGTCGACCGTCGGGTCGCGGAACAGCAGCAGGTTGCGGTTGGTGTCGTTGGTCGACGGCGTGCCGGGATAGCGGTACTTCTTGATCGCGTAGTAGTGGACGTATTCGGGGAAGTCGCGCATCAGCCGGGTCGCGAGGATGCTCAGGTCGCGCGCCGTGGTCGTGTGGCCGGGGGCCGTGAGGCCTTCGGGGTTCTTGTAGCCCGTGTTCTTCATGCCCAGTACCTTGGCCTGGTCGTTCATGAGTTCCACGAAGCGCTCGACCGAGCCGGCCACGCCCTCGGCCAGCGCCACGGTCGCGTCGTTGCCCGACTGCACGATCAGCCCCTTGATGAGGTCCTCGACCGGCACCTGCATCTTCGGGTCGATGAACATGCGCGAGCCGGGCATCTTCCAGGCCCGCTGGCTCACGGGCAGCGTCTGCGCGAGCGTCAGCTTCTTGGCCTTGAGGGCGTCGAACACCAGATAGGCCGACATCAGCTTGGTCAGCGAAGCGGGCTCGACCGGGCTGTCGATGTCCTTCTGCGCGAGCAGCTGGTTGGCCGTGACGTCCATCAGCAGGTAGCTGCGTGCGGCGACCTCGGGCGGCACGGGCACGGTCTGCGCATGGGCGGCCAGCATGCAGAGGGACGCGGCGACGGCCAGCATCAGCGCGCGCAGCGCGTCGGAAAAACGATTCATGGGGATGCGGGGAGAAACCGGAAAAGCTAGCCCGCGCGGAGATGGCGGGCGACGAGATTCTTGAGGAGCGGCAATTGTCCGTGAAAGAAATGACCGCCCCCGGGGACGACTGTGACAGGAAGTGACTGCGGGCGCGCCCAGTCCATGAGGGCCGACAGCGCGACCGTGTCGTCGGCCTCGCCGTGCACGGCCAGCGTGCGCTCCAGCGCGTCGGCCGGCAGCGGCGGCGGGACCACGCGCGCGACGCTGGCGCCCACCAGCGCGATCTGGCGCACCTCGCGCGCGTCCCACAGCGTCTGCAGGGCGTTGATCGCGACGAAGGCGCCGAAGGAGAAGCCGGCGATGGCCAGCGCGCCGTCCGGCGCGACCTGCGCGACGACGCCACGGTAGTCCTCGGTCTCGCCGCGCCCCTCGTCGTGCGTGCCTGCGCTGGCGCCGACGCCCCGGAAGTTGAAGCGCACCGCCGTCCAGCCGGTGGACACGAAGGCGCGCGCCAGGGTCTGCACGACCTTGTTGTCCATCGTGCCGCCGAACAGCGGATGCGGATGGGCGATGACGGCGACGCCGCGCGAGGGCGTGCCCTCGGGCGGCCGGTCGCGCAGCGCCTCGATGACGCCGGCGGCGCCGTCGAGGCGAAGTTTCTCGGTCTGGGAATTCATGGGCGTCGTCCGTCGCAGCGTGGGGTCCTGGCCGTTGCCGCCGGCTTCACCGGCCCACGTCCGGTGGCAGCACGAGCCGCTCCACGACGCGGCCGTGCTTCAGGTGCGACTCGACGATCTCGTCGATGTCGTCCCCGTCGACGAAGGTGTACCAGACCGCCTCCGGATAGACCACGGCGACCGGGCCGCCCGCGCAGCGGTCCAGGCAACCGGCCTTGTTGACGCGCACCTTGCCCGCGCCCGACAGGCCCGCTTCCTTGACGCGCGACTTGCAGCGGTCGAAACCGTTCTGCGCGTCGTGCAGGGCGCACGAGTCCTCGCCACCCTTGCGCTCGTTCAGGCAGAAGAAGATGTGGCGCTCGTAATAGCCGGGCGCGCCGGGCGTCGGCGCGGTGGCCACGGGGGAAGAGGCGGGAGTGGAAGGCATCGATCGATTCTAGGTTTGGCGCGGACGCCGGGACAGCGCCGCGAGGACGTAGCCCAGCGTCGCGAAGGGCCAGAGCCAGCCGACCCACTGGGCCAGGCCGTGGAAGCGGATGAAGCGCCCCTGCTCCCAGCGGGCCAGCGTTTCGGCGAAGTAGGCGCTCTCGGGCGCCTGGTTGAGCAGGCCCAGGTGCAGCGCCAGGGCCAGCAGCAGCAGGGCCGCGCAGAGTCGGCGCGGGGCACCCAGCAGCGCCGCGCCCGCCAGCGCCGCGGCGGCGATGCCGACCTGCACCGGCGGACTGAGCCAGGCCCAGGCGTGCTCGGGCCCGTAGCTCAGCGCCGCCGACAGCGCGCTCGCGGCGACCCCGGCCGACAGCGTCAGTGCCAGCACGACCGCGCGGCGCGACGCCGAGCGCGTCACCATGAACGCGAGCAGGCACGGCACCAGCGCGCCCAGCATCACGCACAGCAGTTCCACGCCCGGCACCAGTGGCTCCAGCTCGAACTGGCGCACCGGCAGCCAGTCGATGAACGGCGTGTCGAGCAGCCACTCCGCGATCGCCGTCTCCAGCCGCTCGAAGACCTGGCCCAGCCCGAAGGTCACCGCCGCCGGGAACAGCAGCGCGACCGGCCACAGCGCCAGCAGCACCAGCGCACCGCTGGCGTCCGGGACGAACCAGTGCGAGCGCACGCGGCTCCAGCGCGCGACGGCGCCGGCGCGCTCCAGCCCGGCGGCCAGCGCCGCGCCGGCGAAGGTGCCGGCGGCGTTGAGCGCCAGGTCGACGTTGGAGGGAATGCGCACCGGCAGGTAGCTCTGCAGCGTCTCCATGGCGAAGGACACCGCGGCGCCGGCGAGGGTGGCGCGCAGCACCGCCTGCGACACGCCGGCGTGCGGGCGCGTGCGCAGCACCGTCAGCGCGGCGAGGAACCCCATCGGCACGTAGCCCGCGACGTTGATGCCGAAGTCGAAGCCGGTCCAGTACCGGGGCCACGGCGCCGCCAGGTAGGCCCAGGGAGCGATGCCCTGGTCACGCCAGTCCGCGAACGGGTAGAGACTCGCATAGGCGATCAGCGCCGCGTAGGCGAGCGTCAGTGGCAATGCGGCGGAGACGAGGCGCGGCAGCTTCACGCGGGAGGATCCGGGACGGACACGGCGCCGTCCCCGTGAGGGTCAGGACTTCCTTGGCATCAGAACGGCTTGACGACCACCAGCACGACGATGGCCAGCAGCAGCACCACCGGCACCTCGTTGTACCAGCGGAACCAGCGCTCGCTGCGCTGGCTGGTGCCGTTGGAGAAGCGCCGCAGCAGCACGCCGCAGCTGTGGTGATAGCCCACCACCAGCAGCACCAGCGCGAGCTTGGCATGCATCCAGCCGCTGCCCGGCCCGCGCCCGATGCCGTAGACGCCCCACAGCCACAGGCCGAGTCCCAGGGCGGGCACGGCGAGGACGGTCGTGAAGCGCAGCAGCCGGCGCGCCATCAGCAGCAGACGCGCGCGCTCGGCGACGGAGCCGGCGGGCACCTGCGCCAGATTGACGAAGATGCGCGGCAGGTAGAACAGGCCGGCGAACCAGCTGGCGATGAAAACGATGTGAAGCGACTTGATCCAGAGCATCGCGGCAGTTTAGTGGGCCGACGTGACGCTTCCCCGCACCCGTCGACGGCCCCGGCCGATGGGCAAAAAAAAAGCCCGACGCAGACACGTCGGGCTGGGAAGCCCTTTTGCTGTCACACATCAAGGCACCCGCTCAGGGAGGAAAAGCGGGGAGCGGCAAGCCGCCCGGCGCGGAATTTAACAAATACTTCAGGTTCGATCAACCGTGTTTGTAAGCGTTCATCCGTACAGGATGTCGCCACGCTCGCGGCCGTTGGAACTTCCGTAGTGCATTGATGATGCAGCGCGTCCGGGACCCGCGAACGCCGGGGCGGCGATCACATGGGGCACAATTTTCGGCATGACCTTCCATGCCTCCTTTCCCGCCGGGCGTCCCCGGCGCCTGCGCCGCGACGCCTTCACGCGCAACCTCGTGCGCGAGCACGCGCTGACCACGCACGACCTGATCTATCCGGTGTTCGTGCAGGAAGGCGAACGCCGCCGCGACGCCATCGCCTCGATGCCGGGCGTGGCGCGGCTGAGCCTGGACACGCTGCTGCCGGTGGCCGAGGAGTGCGTCGCGCTGGGCATCCCGGTGATGGCGCTGTTTCCGGTCATCGACCCGGCGCTCAAGACCCCGTCGGGCGACGAGGCCTTCAACCCCGACGGCCTGATCCCGCGCGTGGTCGCCGCGCTCAAGCAGCGCTTTCCGGCGCTGGGTGTGCTCACCGACGTCGCCCTCGACCCCTACACCAGCCACGGCCAGGACGGTCTGCTCGACGACGACGGCTACGTGATCAACGACGCCACCGTCGAGGTCCTGGCGCAGCAGGCGCTGGCCCAGGCCGCCGCCGGCGTCGACATCGTGGCGCCGAGCGACATGATGGACGGGCGCATCGGCGCCATCCGCGACGCGCTCGAGGCCAACGGCGACATCCACACGCGGATCATGGCCTACAGCGCCAAGTACGCGAGCGCCTTCTACGGCCCGTTCCGCGATGCCGTGGGCTCGGCCGGCAACCTCGGCAAGAGCAACAAGAAGGTCTACCAGATGGACCCGGGCAACACCGACGAGGCCCTGCGCGAGGTCGCCATCGACATCGCCGAAGGCGCCGACATGGTGATGGTTAAGCCCGGGATGCCCTACCTGGACATCGTGCGCCGCGTGAAGGACGAGTTCCGCGTGCCCACCTTCGCCTATCAGGTCAGCGGCGAGTACGCGATGCTGATGGCGGCGGCGCAGAACGGCTGGCTCGACCGCGAGGCCGTGATGATGGAGAGCCTGCTGGCCTTCAAGCGCGCCGGCGCAGACGGCGTGCTGACGTACTTCGCGCTCGACGCGGCGCGCCTGCTGCGTCGCCAGCAGGCCTGAGCCGACGCGGCGCGCACCGTGCGGATCTTCGAAATCCACGGCGCCCGGGTCGACGAGCATCCGACGCTGGCACCGCTCGCCCGGCCCGGCGCCTGCCAGGGCGGGTACCTGTGGCTGTCGCTCACGCGCTCTGAACTGCGCGCCGAGCTGGCCCGGGTGCAGCCGGTGCTCGAAGCCCTGTGCGGCACGCAGCTGCTCGACCTGCACGTGAGCGACCTGCTCAACGACCAGCTCCCCTCGCATTACGACTACACCTCGCTCTACGACGTGCTGGTGCTGCGCCGGCTGGCGGCCGGGGCGCTGGCGGGCACGGGCACCGACGCGACCGGCGACGCGCCCGCCGCGGCCACCCCGCCGGCGCGTGGCGGCGGCCCGCCCGTGCTGCGGCGCGTGGACACCCGGCCGGTCGGCTTCGCGGTGTTCGATCGCGTGCTGCTGTCGGTGCACCCGGAGGACGGCGCGGTGCGCGACGCCTACGCGCAGAAGCTGCTGGCCGCCGTGCGCGGCAGCGGCAACGGCGTCCGCGAGGGCGCCGTGACGCCGGCGCTCGACGCCCGGGCCGTCAGCACGCGCATTCCCACCAGCCCGGCCGACCTCATGCTGCGCCTGGCCAACCAGATCGTCGACGGCTACCTCGACCTGCGGCGCCAGCTGACCCGGCAGCTCGACCACTGGCAGGCCGAACTCATCGACCCCAAGAGCCGCTTCACCAACTGGAGCGCCCTGATGGACGCGCGCCAGTCGCTGCACCACCTCGACGAGATCTGCGAGGACCAGCGCGCCGCGTTGCAGGACTGGATCGACGCCCTGGAGACCCTGCCCCAGCCCGACTCGCCCGGCGACGCGCGCGAGCGCGAACTGGTGCTGGTGCGCAGCCGCGACGTGCTCGAGCACATCGAGCGCGTCGTCCACCACGTGCGCCGGCTCGAGCAGAACGCCGAGACCGCCGTGCAGATGCACTTCAGCGTCCAGAGCCACCGCACCAATGACATCATGCGGGTGCTCACCGTGCTGACGGCCGTCTTCCTGCCGCTCAACCTGATCGCCGGCATCTTCGGGATGAACTTCGAGTTCATTCCGCTGGTGCACAAGGCCGATGGGTTCTGGATCGCGATGGGGTCGATGGGCGTGACCGCGTTCGGGCTGGTGGCGCTGTTCTGGCGCAAGCGCTACCTGGCGCGCACGGCACGCTGAGCGGCGACGCGCCACCACGCCGCATGGACACGCTCGAACTGCTGAAGACCTTCCGCGACGTCGCCGAACAGGGCAGCTTCTCGCGCGCCGCCACACGCCTGGGCCTGGCCCGGGCGACCGTGAGCAAGTACGTGGCCGAGCTGGAGACGCGCCTGGGCGTGCGGCTGCTCAACCGGTCGACGCGCTCGGTCAGCCTGACCGATGCCGGCGCGCTGCTGCTCGAGCGCAGCGGCCCGGTCATGGAGATGCTGAGCCTGACGCGCGACGAACTCCAGGCGCACGCGAGCCGCCCGACCGGGCGGCTGCGCATCTCGGCGCCGCACGGCATGGGCCAGGGCGACCTGCCGCGCCTGCTGGCCCGCTTCATGGGCCACTACCCGGAGGTGCACCTGAGCCTGCACCTGAGCAACCGCACGGTCGACATGGCCGAGGAGGCGGTGGACCTGGCCCTGCGCTTCGGCCCGGTCGCCGACGAGAACCTGATCGTGCGCAAGCTCCGGCAGGTGCCGCTGGTGGTGTGCGCCTCGCCCCGGTACTGGAAGCAGCACGGCGTGCCGACGCAGCCGGACGACCTGGCGCGGCACGACGCGCTCACCTACTCGCGCCTGGGGCCGAATCCGCACTGGCGCTTCGAGGTCGACGGCCGGCCCGTCGACGTGCCGCTGAGAAGCCGCATGGACGCCACCGAGCTCGCCCCGCTCATCCAGGTGGCGATGCAGGGCTTCGGCGTGCTCTACGTGCCGTCGATGCTGGTGCGCTCGCAGATCGACCACGGCGAACTGGTGGCCGTGTTGCAGGGCCACGCGCGCCGCGACATCTGGCTGTCGGCGGCCTACCTCCAGCGCCGGCACAACAGCGCCGCCCTGCGCGCGCTGCTGGACTTCCTGCAGACCCACCTCGGCGACGCGCCGGCCGCCGCGCGCCCCCGCTGAAAGCACGAAGCCGGACGGCGCAGGGCGCGCCGTCCGGCTTCGTGGACATCCCGTGTCCCGGGACGGGATGCACCCGGTCCGGGAGGGTCTCGATCAGAACACGGAGAAACCGTTGCCGCGACCGGCCGGCACACGGCTGTTCACGAACGACGAGGTCTGCATGTTCTGGTAGGGCGCGTGCGCCGCGGCCACGGCACCGGCACGGACGGCCACGCGGTCCTGGGCCGACGTGCGGGTCGGCACCACGCCGGACATGGCGCTCTGGCGGTAGACGTCCGCGCCATGGGCGGCGGCGATGGCCTGGGCCTGGGTCTCCGAACGCGACACCACGCTGGTGGTCGGAACGTTGGGCACGTAGTCGTAGACGTCCGCGTGTGCGCCGGCGGTGGCGAGCAGGGCGAATGCGGCGGTGGCGATGATCTGGGCGGTCTTCATGTTCGGCTCTCTTCTTTGGGGTTTGTCAGGCTTGCCTCGGATGCCAGCCTGTGCATGGAATTCTGAGCGCGATCGACGTCGCCAACCGCCCCGGAGCGCGACCACGGTGTTCACGAAACACGAACAATCCGCCGCCGCTGCGGCCCCCCCGATCAGCCGACGTGCCGACGGAAGAACGCCAGGGTGCGCTCCCCGGCGAGCGTCGCCGCCTCGGCATCGTGCGAGCCGCGCTGGTCGCAGTTGAAGCCGTGGTCGGCGGCGTAGACGTGCACCTCGACCTCCGGATGCGCCACCTTGAAGGCCTCGACCGTGTCGACGGGAATCCAGTGGTCGCGTTCGCCGAAGTGCGCCAGCACCGGCACCTTCGGCTGGCGCGCCGATTCCTCGGGCGTGGTCATGCCGCCACCGTAGTAGGGCACGGCCGCCGCCAGGCCCGACACCGACGCCGCGGCGCGCCAGGTCAGCAGGCCGCCCCAGCAGAAACCCACGATGCCGACCTTGCCCGCGCGCGCCGCGTAGTCGACGGCCGCCTGCACGTCCTGCAGCACGCCGGGCGCGGGCAGCGCCTCGACGGCCGCCTTCAGGGCGGAGCCGGCCTGCATGTCGTCGCCGGTGTAGCCGAGCTCGACGCCGGGCTTCACGCGGTGGAACGTGGCCGGCGCCACCGCCAGGTAGCCCGCGGCCGCGTAGCCGTCGGCCACCGAGCGGATGTGCGAATTGACGCCGAAGATCTCCTGCAGCACGACGATCGCACCCCGGGGCTGCCCGGCCGGTTCGGCCACGTAGGCGGGGAATCGGTGGCCGTCCTTGGCGTCGAGGTCGATGGATTGGCTCATGGTCTTGGGTCTCCTGGAAGATGGGGAAGGAAGGGCGTCGGAAAGAAGGAAGAGGTGCATGGAAGGAGCCTCCGGGCGCCGGCGTTCAGGCCCGCGCCCGGAGCGCCCGCTCGACGAAGTCGAGCCGGTCCTGGCCCCAGAAGATCTCGCCCTCGACCACGTAGCTCGGCGCGCCGAACACCTTGGCCTCGATGGCCTGGCGGGTGTAGTCGTCGTAGCGCTCCTGCACGGCCTGGCTGTGCGCCTGCTCGGTGCGGCGCGCGTCGAGGCCGCACTCCGCGGCGATGGCCTCGAGCACCGCCGGGTCGCCGATGTTGCGCTCCTGCACCCACACGGCGGCGAAGATCGCCCCGCACAGCGCCATCGCGGCCTCGGTGCCGTCGTGCAGGTCGGCGGCGATGATGAGCCTGGAGGCGTCGTCGCCGGCGACCGGGAAGAACTTGGGCTGCGGGTTGATCGGCAGGTCCAGGTGCCGCGAGAAGCGCGCCATCTCGACCAGGCGGTAGGCCTGGCGCTGCGGCGCGCGCTTGCCCAGCGGCAGCCCGCCCGACACCGGGAACACGGCGCCCAGGTCGACCGGCCGCACGCGCACCTCGGCGCCGGCGCGCCGCGCGATGTCGGCGAAGCGCGCGTGGCCCAGGTAGGTCCAGGGGCTCTGCGGCGTGAAGTAGTAGTCGACGGTGGTGCGTGTCATGCGATCGCTCCTCGGGTGATGTAATCCGGACGGGGTTTTTAACTGACGCGCAGTTTCTGTGCAGGAGGTGGGCTTTGGAGACTTCAGGACCGAAAGTGCTTCTGGTGACCGGCGCGAGCCGCGGGATCGGCGCCGCCACCGCGCGGCTCGCCGCGCGCCGGGGCTGGGCCGTGGCGGTGAACTACGCCAGCAACTCCCTGGCCGCCGACGAGGTCGTGCGCGCCATCCGCGCCGAGGGCGGCACGGCCATCGCGGTGGCGGCGGACGTCGGCGACGAGGCGCAGGTGATGGCCATGTACGAGCGGATCGACGCCAAGCTCGGCCCGCTGGGCGGGCTGGTCAACAACGCCGGCGTGGTCGATCGCACGTCGCGCGTCGACGCCATGGACGTGGCGCGCCTGGAACGCATGCTGCGCATCAACGTCGTGGGCAGCTTCGTCTGCGCGCGCGAGGCGGTGCGGCGCATGAGCACCGCGCACGGCGGCGCGGGCGGCTCGATCGTCAACCTCTCCAGCGTCGCGGCGCGCCTGGGCGCTCCCGGGCAGTACGTCGACTACGCCGCCAGCAAGGGCGCGATCGACACCTTCACCGTCGGCCTGGCCAAGGAGGTGGCCGACGAGGGCATCCGCGTGAACGCCGTGCGTCCCGGCCTCATCGACACCGAGATCCACGCCTCGGGCGGCCTGCCCCGGCGCGCCTTCGACCTGGCGCCCACCGTGCCGATGAAGCGCGTCGGCCGCGCCGAGGAGATCGCCACGGCGATCGTCTGGCTGCTCTCGGACGAGGCGAGCTACACCACGGGCACCCTCCTCGACGTGACCGGAGGCCGCTGAGGACGCGCCGTCGATGGCCACCATGGACCTCATCAAGCCGCTGATCACGCTGCTGGCGATCGTCAATCCGCTGGCCATCGTGCCGTTCTTCATCCACTACACGCAGGGCTACACCGAGCGCCAGCGACGGCGCACGGCGTGGGTGTCGGCGTTCAGCGCCTTCATGGTGATCGCGGTGAGCGCGCTGCTGGGGCTGCAGCTGCTGGGCTTCTTCGGCATCACCATCGCGAGCTTCCAGGTCGGCGGCGGCATGCTGCTGCTCATCAGCTCGCTCAACATGCTCAACGCCCAGCCGGCCGAGGCCAAGACCAGCAAGGAGGAGATCCGCGCGACCGAGGTGAAGGCCTCGCTGGGCGCCTCGATCGCGGTGGTGCCCCTGACCATTCCGCTGCTGACCGGCCCGGCCACGATGTCCACCGTGGTCATCTACGCCGAGAAGACGCAGCACGTCTGGCAGCTGGCGACGCTGGTGGGCTACGGCGTGGTGATCGGGCTGGCCACCGGCGTGGCGTTCTCGCTGGCGGTGCCCATCGCGCGCGTGCTGGGCAAGACCGGCATCAACGTGATGACGCGGCTGATGGGTCTGATCCTCGCCGCCCTGGCCGTCGAGGTCATGGCCGACGGACTGGGCAAGCTGTTCCCGATCCTGGGGCGCTCGACGGCGGGCTGAGGCGTCCGGCGCCGGCGCCGGGCGGGCGGCTCAGCGCGTGGCGTCGACCCACGCGACCAGCTCGGCGATCGCCGCATCGCTCGCCGCGGCCAGGGCCCTGACACCGCCGGGGGCGTCGGCGCTGGGCGCCGGACGCCGCGCCGCGAACGCGCGCTGCGCCAGCACGCGCTCGCCGGCGGGCGTGCTCTGGACCAGCGTGGCGCGCAGGCGCACCAGGCCCGAACTGGCCGAGGGCGCCTCGAAGTAATGGGTGAACTCCTCCAGCGACACGCGCAGCGTGTTCGGGCGCTGGCCCTGGGTGCGCGCGAGCGTGGCGCTCTCGCCGGTGGTGAGCACGGTGCGGTTGCCCGCCAGCGCGTCGCGCAGGCGGTGCTGCACCAGCTGCACCGGCGTCACGCTCCAGCGCGCCTGGGCATAGGGACGCAGCTCGTTGGCATCGGCATAGCCCAGGCGGTAGAGCACCTGGGTGCTCTCCAGGCGCGTGGTGGATTCGATCTCCGCCAGCGCCAGGGCCGGCTGGGCGGCGGCCGGGGCCGGGCCGGGCGCCACCGCATCCGGCGACGGGCCGACCGGGCCGGGGCCGAAGTCGTAGAGCACGGCGCGCGCCGGCCGGTCGGGCAGCGCGCCGCAACCGGACAGCGCCAGCAGCGCCGCCAGGCCCAGCGCGGCGGCGGCCGGGGCGGAGAACGGGATGCGGGACGGGGCGGAGCGTGTCATGGTGGTCGTCGCCTCGGTGGGGCTGGGTGCTTGGAAAAAGGGCTCAGGGCCGCGCGGCCGCCGGCGCGGCGAAGCCCGGCTCGCCCGGTCCCGCCGCCGTGCCGCCATTGCCGAACAGCAGCGACTGCGGGTTGTCGTTGATGCCGTCGGCCGCGCGGCCCAGGCGGCGCACGGCGCGCGAGGTGTCCTCGGCGACGCGGTTGAGGCGCGGCAGGGTCGCGTTGTTGAACGAGTCGACCGCCTGCGCCAGGCCCTGCGTGCCGGTACCCAGCCGGTCGAGCGGGCCGTCGGCGGCGGTGATGCGCCCGACCGTGGCGTTGAGGTTGTTGGCCACGCGCGAGATGTCGCCGGCGGCCGTGCGCACCGTGCCCATCGTGTCGCCGGCGCGCGCCATGAGCGGCGGCAGCGCGGCGAGCGCGGGCTGCACGCCGGTCTTCATCGTCGTGTCGAGCTGCTTCGTGAGCTGGGCGACGCTGGCGGTGGACTGCGCGACGTTCTCCAGCGCGTCGGCGATGCGCTTCTGGTTGTCGTCGCCCATCAGCGTGTTGGCGCGCCGGGTGACCTGCTCGACCTGGTCGAGGATGGCCTGGCCACGGTCCTGGAGCTGCGCCATCATCGACTGGCGCAGCGGCAGGCGCGGCGGGTCGGCCTCGTCGGGCACCAGCGCGACCTGCGATTCGCCCTTGTCGTCCAGCGCGATGAAGGCCAGTCCCGTGACGCCCTGGTAGCTCAGGGTGGCGAAGCTCGACCGCGTGAGCGGCACGCGGCGGTCGACCGTCAGGCGCACGCGCACGTTGCCGCGCACCTTGGGGTCGAAGTCGATCGACGTCACCTTGCCCACGCCGATGCCGCGGAAGCGCACCATCGCCTGCGGCTGCAGGCCGCTGACGGCGTCGCGCGTGGACAGCTCGTAGGTGTCGCGCACGGTGTCGTCGCGCGTGAGCCAGACCACCAGCGCGACCAGCACGGCGAGCAGCCCGAGCACGAAGGCACCGGCGGCGAGGGCGTGGGCCTTGTTTTCCATGACGTCGATTCCTTAGCTGTGGGCGGCGCCGGGGGGCGCCTCGTGCAGGGCTTCCAGCGCGCGCCGGCCGCGGCCGCCGAGGAAGTACTCGCGGATGAACGGGTGCGGATGCGCGATCACCTCGCGCGGCCGGCCCGCGACGATCACGCGCCGGTCGGCCAGCACGGCGATGCGCGTGCTCAGGTCGAACAGGGTGTCGAGGTCGTGCGTGACCATCACCACCGTGAGGCCGAGCTCGCGGTGCAGGCCGCGCAACAGGTCGCAGAAGCCGTCGGAACTCTCCGGGTCGAGCCCGGCGGTGGGCTCGTCGAGCAGCAGCAGCGGCGGGTCCATGATGAGCGCGCGCGCCAGCGCCACGCGCTTGATCATGCCGCCCGAGAGGTCCGAGGGCCGCTTGCCGGCGTGCTCCGGGCCGAGGCCCACCATCTGCAGCTTGACCAGCGCGGCGTCGCGGATGAGCGCGTCGGGCAGCAGGCGCAGTTCGCGCAGGGGGAAGGCGATGTTCTCCAGCACGCTGAAGGCCGAGAACAGCGCGCCGCGCTGGAACAGCATGCCGACCTTCGCCGCCCCGCCCGCGCCGTGCTGGCCGGGCTTCTGACCGAGCACGCGCACCTCGCCGCGCGCCGGGTGCTCCAGCCCCAGGATCTGGCGCAGCAGCACCGTCTTGCCGGTGCCCGAACCGCCCACCAGCGACAGCACCTCGCCGCGGCGGATGTCCAGGTCCAGGTCCTGGTGCACCACCTGCTCGTCGCCGTCGGGGGACTCGAAGACCGTCCACAGCCGGCGGATCTCGACCAGGTGCGGCGCGTCGGGCGTCGGCGTGTCGGTCATCGGAATCCCGTGCCCCGGAACAGCACCGCGAACAATGCGTCGATCAGGATCACGACGGTGATGGAGGTCACGACCGAGGACGTGGTGCGGCGCCCCAGGCTCTCGGTGTTGGGCTGCACGCGCATGCCGAAGTGGCAGGCCACCAGCGCGATCATGATGCCGAAGACCGCCGACTTCGCCAGCGCCAGCCACAGGTTGGTCATGGCCACGGCGCGCGGCAGCGCCTGCAGGAAGAACGCCGGCGAGATCCCCAGCGACAGGTCGGCCACGATCATGCCGCCGAACAGCGCCGCCATCGAGGTCCACAGGCTGATCAGCGGCATCGCGACGGCCAGGGCCAGCACGCGTGGCATCACCAGGCGGAAGCCGTGCGGGATGCCCATCACGCGCATGGCGTCGAGTTCCTCGGTCACGCGCATGACGCCGATCTGCGCCGTGATGGCCGAGCCCGAGCGCCCGGCCACCAGCACGGCGGCGAGCACCGGCCCCAGCTCGCGCACCAGCGCCAGGCCGAGGATGTTGACGATGAAGGTCTCGGCGCCGTACTGGCGCAGCTGCTGCGAGGTCAGGTAGGCCAGCACGACGCCGATCAGCAGCCCCACCAGCGCCGTGATCGGCAGCGCCGTGGCACCGAACTGGTAGAGCTGGCCGGAGATGTCGCGCCAGGGTCCGCGATGGGGCGCGCGGACCAGCGTGCCGATGTCGAGCGCGAACTGGCCGATCAGCCGCACGAAGTCGCGCACGACGATCGCCAGCCGCGTGCCGGTGTGCGCGAACGACTTCAGGCGCTCGGCCGTCGTCGGCGGCACCTCGGGCGGCAGGCTGCAGGTGAACTGCGCGCACTGGTCGAGCACGGCCTTGTGCGGCGCGTCCATGGCCAGGCGCGGCGGCCAGGCCTGTCCCCAGTGGTTCCACAGCAGCTGCGCGCCGATGTGGTCGAGCCGTTCGATGCCGCGCAGGTCCCAGCCCCGGCCGTCCCGGGCGGGCACGCGCTGCAAGGCGCCCGACAGCGCGGTCCAGGTCGCGCGCGAGGACAGCGCCGCCGCCGTCCAGCGGCCGCTGGCCATCGCCCAGGCGACGCCGTCGACGTCGCGCGATCCGACCGTCGGCACGGCGGCCGGCGGCGCACCGGGCGCGTCGGACGGACCGGAGGCGCCGGTGTCGGGCGCGTCGGCGAGCGGCGGTGCGGGTGGCATGGCGCGTGGCATCGGTCGGTTAACGAAAGCGTTCATCCTAACGCCCGACCCGGCGGCCGGGCCGCGCCGGATCCCCGGCCTCGCGGCGTCGGCCTGACGCCTGCACGACATCGCCCGGCCACCCCGGTGCTACCCTCGCCGCAACCACAAGGCCGCCGACCGTCGAAGAACGGCGGGACGCGCCATCCGAGCGGAGACAACGCGTTGAACGACACCACGACCTTCGACTACCTCGTCATCGGCGGCGGCACCGCCGGCGCGCTGATGGCCAACCGCCTGACCCAGGACGGCCGCCACCGCGTGCTGCTCCTGGAGGCGGGGCGGCGCGACGACTACCACTGGATCCACATCCCGGTGGGCTACCTCTACTGCATCGGCAACCCGCGCACCGACTGGCTCTACAGCACCGAGGCCGACGCCGGGCTGAACGGTCGCGTGCTGCGTTATCCGCGTGGCAAGACGCTGGGCGGCTGTTCCAGCATCAACGGGATGATCTACATGCGCGGCCAGGCGCGCGACTACGACGGCTGGGCCAGGCTCACCGGCGACGACGCCTGGCGCTGGGACCAGGTCCTGCAGGCCTTCAAGCGGCACGAGGACCACTACCTCGGCGATCCGGCCGCCGTCGCGGCGGCGGGAGCGCGCGGCCCCGACCCCGACTTCGCCACCTTCCACGCCACGGGCGGCGAATGGCGGGTGGAGAAGCAGCGCCTGCGCTGGGACATCCTGGACGCGTTCGCGCTCGCCGCGCAGGAAGCGGGCATTCCGCATTCGAGCGACTTCAACCGCGGCGACAACGAGGGCGTGGGCTACTTCCAGGTCAACCAGAAGGACGGCTGGCGCTGGAACACCGCCAAGGCCTTCCTGCGGCCGACCTGCGCCAAGCGCGCCAACTTCACGATGTGGACCGGCGCCCAGGTCGCCCGGCTGGTCGTCGAGACCCTGCCCGACGGTCGCCTGCGCTGCGCCGGCGCGGAGGTCTGGAACGGCCGCGAGACGGTCACGGTGCGCGCCGCGCGCGAGGTGGTGCTGTGCGCGGGCAGCATCGGCTCGCCGCAGATCCTGCAGCTCTCGGGCATCGGTCCCGCCGCGCTGCTGCGCGACCACGGCATCGACGTCGTGGCCGATCTCCCCGGCGTCGGCGCCAACCTGCAGGACCACCTGCAGATCCGCGCCGTCTACAAGATCTCCGACGCACCCACCCTCAACGTCCTGGCCTCCACGCTCTACGGCAAGGCGAAGATCGGCCTCGAATACCTGCTCAAGCGCAGCGGCCCGATGAGCATGGCGCCCTCGCAGCTGGGCGCCTTCACGCGCAGTTCGCCCGATCGCCCGTGGTCCAACCTGCAGTACCACGTGCAGCCGCTCTCGCTCGACGCCTTCGGCGAGCCGCTGCACCGCTTCCCGGCCTTCACCGCGAGCGTGTGCAACCTCAACCCGACCAGCCGCGGCACCGTGCGCATCCGCAGCCCGCGCTTCGCCGACGCGCCGGCCATCGCGCCCAACTACCTCAGCACCGACGAGGACCGGCAGGTCGCCGCCGACTCGCTGCGGGTCACGCGCCGCATCGCCGCCCAGCCCGCGCTGGCCAAGTACCGCCCCGAGGAATGGAAACCCGGCGTGCAGTACCAGAGCGACACGGACCTGGCCCGGCTCGCGGGCGACATCGCCACCACCATCTTCCACCCGGTGGGCACCACGAAGATGGGCGCCGATGGCGATCCGATGGCGGTGCTGGATTCGCGCCTGCGCGTGCGCGACGGCCGGGGCGGCCGGATCGCCGGCCTGCGCGTGGTCGACGCCGGTGCGATGCCCACCATCACCAGCGGCAACACCAACAGCCCGACGCTGATGATGGCCGAGCAGGCCGCCGCCTGGATACGGGCCGACGCCGCGACGCAGGCCCCTTTCGATGTACAGACATCCACTAAAACCAAAGCTTTCGCCAGCGGGTAATTCCTGATGCACTGCCACGGTGCATGCCTTTAAAGTCCTGCCACTCGCAATCGGGCCTCCCCCGTCGCGCGAGGGTTCCGAGGAGACACTCGACCAGTCCATTCGAAGAAGATCCATTCACAGGCGTCCATCAAGAGATGCCCGGTTTTTCACAAAGCGCCGCTTCGTCGGCGCTTTTTTTTGGCACGTGACAATCCAGCCCCATGGAATGGCTGCTCCTCCCCCTCGCATCGGCTTTCGCCGGCTTCATCGACTCCATCGTGGGCGGCGGTGGCCTCATTCTGGTGCCCGTGCTCTTCGGCATGTTTCCGGGCGCGGCGCCGGCCACGCTGCTGGGCACCAACAAGAGCGCCTCGGTCTGGGGCACGGCGGCGGCCACCGTGCAGTTCAGCCGCAAGGTCGAGATGCGCTGGCGCGCCCTGGGCGTGGCCGCGGCGCTGGCCTTCGGCGGCTCGCTCGCCGGGGCCTGGGCGGTGACGCAGGTGTCGGGCGACTTCCTGCGCCGCCTGCTGCCCTTCATCCTGATCGCCCTGCTGGCCTACACGCTCGTCCGCAAGGACATGGGACGCCACCACGCGCCGCGCTTCACCGGCCGCGCCGAACTCGCGGCGACCGGCGCCGTCGGGCTGGCGCTGGGCTTCTACGACGGCTTCTTCGGCCCGGGGACCGGCAGCTTCTTCGTCTTCCTGTTCGTGCGCTGGCTGGGCTACGACTTCCTCAACGCCTCGGCCTCGGCCAAGCTGCTCAACACCATGACCAACCTGGGCGCGCTGCTGCTGTTCGCGGCCAAGGGGCACGTGTGGTGGCATTTCGGCCTGGCGATGGCGGTGGCGAACGTCGCGGGCAGCCTGATCGGCGCGCGCGTCGCGCTGCGCCACGGCGCGGGCTTCGTGCGCGGCGTGTTCATCCTCGTGGTCGGCGCGCTGATCCTGAAGACCGGGTACGACGCGTTCCTGCGCTAGGCGCCGGGCCCCGGTTCAGGGCGCCGTGGCGGGCGTGGCCGGACCGGTCGCCGCCGCCGACACCGGGGCCGGCCCGGCGACCTCGCCGGCCGCGCGCGGCTTGCCGATGGGCGCGGTCGCCTTGCCGACCCGGATGGCCGCCATGTCGGCCTCGCTCGGGTATTGGCCGAGCAGCCAGTAGTCCATGACGCGGCGTGCGATGGGCGCGGCGGCGCCGGCGCCCCAGCCGGCGTTCTCGACGATCACGGCCAGCGCGATCTTGGGCGCGTTGGCCGGCGCGAAGCCCATGAACAGGGCGTGGTCGCGCTGGTGCTCCTCGAGCGCGCGGGCGTTGTAGCGCGTGTTCTGCGCCTGCGTCACGGCCTGCGCGGTGCCGGTCTTGCCGGCGGCGACGTAGCCCGCGCCGGCGAACACGCCGCGCGCGGTGCCGGCGGACACCACGCTCATCAGGCCCTCGCGCACCACCGCCACGTTGGCGGGCGAGTAGCCCAGGCTCTCGGCCGGCGGCTGCACCACCGACTTGACCTGGCCGCTGACCGTGTCGCGGATCGACAGCGCGACGTGCGGGCGGTGGCGCATGCCGACGTCGGCCACGATCGCGGTCGCCTGCGCGAGCTGCAGCATCGTGAAAGTGTTGTAGCCCTGGCCGATGCCCAGCGAGATGGTCTCGCCCGCATACCACTTCTTCTGCTCGGGCCGGCGGTAGGCGTTGCGCTTCCATTCGGTGCTCGGCAGCACGCCGCGCACCTCGCCGCCGAGGTCGATGCCGGTGATCTGGCCGAAGCCCAGCGGCTTCATGAAGTCGTGGATGCGGTCGACGCCCATCTCGTTGGCCAGCGAGTAGTAGTAGATGTTGCTCGACAGCTGGATCGAGCGGCGCATGTCGACGCCGCCGATGTTGCCCTCGGGGCTGCCGAAGCGGTGGCCGCCGAAGTTGAAGAAGCCGGGGTCGTTGACCACCACGTTGGGCCCGCGCGTGCGCGTCTCCAGCGCGCCGAGCGCCATGAACGGCTTGTAGGTCGAGCCCGGCGGGTAGGTGCCGCGCAGGGCCCGGTTCAACAGCGGCTTGTCCGGCGACTCGTTGAGCTCCTTCCAGCTCTCCGAGTCGATGCCCTCGACGAACAGGTTGGGGTCGAAGGTCGGCTTGCTGACGAAGGCCAGCACCTCGCCCGTGCGCGGATCGAGCGCCACCAAGGCGCCGCGCCGGTTGCCGAACATGTCCTCGATCAGCTTCTGCAGCTTGATGTCGATCGACAGCATCACCGTGTCCCCGGGCGTGGCCGGATGGCTGGCGAGGCGGCGCACCGCGCGCCCGCCGGCGGAGGTCTCCATCTGCTCGACGCCGGTCTGGCCGTGCAGCGTGCGCTCGTAGCTCTGCTCGACACCGAGCTTGCCGATGTGGTCGGTGCCCTTGTAGTTGGCGATCTCCTCGTCCTCCCACTCCTCCATCGCCGCCTTCTCGCGCTGGCTGATGCGTCCGATGTAGCCCAGCACGTGGCTGGCCGTCTCGCCCAGGGGATAGTTGCGGAACAGCCGCGCCTTGATCTCGATGCCCGGGAAGCGGTAGCGCTGGGCCGCGAAGCGGGCGACCTCCTCGTCGCTCAGGCGCGTGCGGATGGGCACCGAGTCGAAGCTGCGCGAGTCCTCGCGCAGGCGTTTGAAGCGGCGCCGGTCGCGCGGCGTGACGTCGACCACGCCCGCCAGCGCGTCGATCGCCGCCTCCACGTCGCCGGCCTTCGACGGCGTGATCTCCAGCGTGTAGGCCGAGTAGTTGGTGGCCAGCACGACGCCGTTGCGGTCGAGGATCAGCCCGCGGTTGGGCACCACCGGCACGATGGCGGTGCGGTTGCTCTCGGCCTGCTCGGCCAGGTCGGCGTGGCGCACCACCTGCAGGTAGACCAGGCGCGAGCACAGCAGGCCGAAGGCGCCCAGCACCACCAGACCGATCACGACCACGCGCCGCTTGAAGCGGGTCAGGTCGGCGGCGACGTTGCGCAGTTCGGTCGACATCCTCGGGGCTTCCTGGGCTCGGTCTCAGAGGGGACGGTTCGCGTCCGGGTCGGGCGTGCGGCGCTGGGGCGCCAGCAGCAGCGCGCTGGCCAGCGGCCACAGCGCGGCTTCCAGCAGCGGCGCCACCAGCATTGTCCAGCCGGGGAAGATGCCCCCACCGATCATGCGGATGGCCAGCTCGATGACGTGAGACAGCAGGAACAAGGGCAGCACCTGCGGCGCCTGCGACAGCACCGGATACCAGGTCAGGCGGCGGTGCATCATGATCGCCAGGAAGCTCAGCGTGGTGTAGGAGAGCGCATGCTGGCCCAGCATGGCCGACTGGTGCACGTCCATGCACAGGCCGAAGAAGAAGGCCGCGCCCATGCCCACGCGCGCGGGCTGGTGCACGCTCCAGAACACGATCACCAGGGCCAGCACGTCGGGCACCCACGCGGCGCGCCCGAGCGGCAGCATGGCCAGCAGCAGCGCCACCACCAGGCTCGACCACATGAAGAAGGGGCTGACGGGCAGCAGGAGCTGCTGCTGGCCGGGACGCATGATCATGGGGCGGTGCGCCTGTCGGCGGGGTTGGCGGGCCGCGCGGCGCCCGTGCGCGGTGCGGCGGGCGCGGCGGTGGCCGGCCGGGCGGCCGGCGACGCCGTCGCGGCCGGGCGCGGGGTCGCGGACGACGGGGCGACGGGCCGGGTGGGCGGCGCGGCCGGTCGGGCGACGGGCGGCGCGGCGGCGGCGGGCCGGACGCCCGACGACGCCGTCGCGGCCGCCGTCGGACCGGCGGCGCGGGACGGCGCCGATGCGGGCGCCGGTGCGGGTGTCGATGTCGGCGCCGGGACCGCGCCGCGCACGGCCGCCCGGCCGGTGGCCGGCGGCGTGGCCGGGACGCCCGTGGCGGTTCCCGATGCCGCGGCGGATGCCTTGGCGGTGGCGGCGGCGGCCGCAGGAGCGCCGGCACCGGCGGCGGACGCCCCCGCCGACGATGGCGTCGCCGGGGCCGGGCCCTGGCCGCCCACCGGCGTCAGCACCAGCACGTAGCGCGCCGCGTTCACGTCGCCCAGCGGCTGGCAGTAGATGCGGGCGAAACCGGAATCGGCGCGGCGCTCGATGCGCTCGATGCGCGCCACTGGCAGACCGGGCGGGTAGACGCCGTCGACCCCGCTGGTGGCGAGCATGTCGCCCTCCTGCACGTCGGAGTTCGCGGCCATGAAGCGCAGTTCCAGCCCGCCGCCGTGCGCGCTGGCGTCGCCGAAGGCCACGCTGCGCGCGCCGGTGCGCATGTTCTGCACCGGGATCGCCTGATCGCGATCGA
The DNA here is from genome assembly GCA_024372625.1 of Comamonadaceae bacterium OTU4NAUVB1. NCBI lineage: Bacteria > Pseudomonadati > Pseudomonadota > Betaproteobacteria > Burkholderiales > Comamonadaceae > Comamonadaceae bacterium OTU4NAUVB1. The sequence continues at coordinate 3,167,762 of CP099605.1, forward strand.
CCAGCAGGGTGACTTCGCTGGTGAGCGGCTGTACCAGCGTGACCTGGCCGACCACGCCGTTCGGATCGATCACCGGCGAGCCCGCGACCACCCCCTGCGCGACGCCCTGGTCGATGATGACCTTGCGGGTGTACGGGTCGGCCGAGTCGTAGAGCACCTCGGCCGCGCGGCCGGGGGTGGAGGTGGTCTGGCGCAGTTCCAGCAGGGCGCGCAGGCGCGCGTTCTCGCTGGCCAGGACGTCGGCCTGGCCGGCGCGCTCGGACTGCAGGGCCAGCGCGCGGCGGGCCTCGGCCTCCTTGCGCTGCGCGAGCTGCAGCTCCTCCAGGTAGCGCCCGCCCTCGGCCACCGCCTGCACCGGCTTGAGCGCGAGCCACTGCACCGGATAGAGCACCGTGCCGATCGCCAGGCGGATCGGCCGCACGACCCCGAAACGCGCGTCCGCCACCATCAGGAACAGCGCCAGCGCGCTGAAGAAGATCAGCCTGCTCAGCGCCGAGGGCCCCTGGCTGAACAGCGGCGGCGTGGAACGATCGAGCGTGCCCAGCGGCATGGACCCAACGACCCGTCAGGGATGGGGAAGGTGTGTCGCGGCCGCAGGGCGGGCGGTCATTCGCTCGTGAAGATGCTGCCCAGCCGGTCCATGCGCTCGAGCGCCATGCCGCAGCCGCGCACCACGCAGGTCAGCGGCTCCTCGGCCACCAGCACCGGCAGGCCGGTTTCCTCGGCCAGCAGGCGGTCCAGGTCGCGCAGCAGCGCGCCGCCGCCGGTCAGCATCATGCCGCGGTCGGCGATGTCGGCGCCGAGTTCGGGCGGCGTCTGCTCCAGCGCGTTCTTGACGGCCGAGACGATGTTGTTGAGCGGGTCGGTCAGCGCCTCCAGCACCTCGTTGCTGCTGATGGTGAAGCTGCGCGGCACGCCCTCGCTGAGGTTGCGGCCCTTGACCTCCATCTCCTTGATCTCGGAGCCCGGGAAGGCCGAGCCGATGGTCTTCTTGATGACCTCGGCCGTCGGCTCGCCGATCAGCATGCCGTAGTTGCGGCGGATGTAGTTGATGATGGCCTCGTCGAAGCGGTCGCCGCCCACGCGCACGCTGCCCTTGTAGACCATGCCGCCCAGCGAGATCACGCCCACCTCGGTCGTGCCGCCGCCGATGTCCACCACCATCGAGCCGCTCGCCTCGCTCACCGGCAGGCCCGCGCCGATCGCCGCCGCCATCGGCTCCTCGATCAGGTAGACCGCCGTGGCGCCGGCGGCCTCGGCCGCGTCCTTGATGGCGCGGCGCTCGACCTGGGTCGAGCCGCAGGGCACGCAGATGATGATGCGCGGGCTGGGCGCGAGCAGCGAGCGCGGATGCACCATCCGGATGAACTGCTTGATCATCTGTTCGGTGATGACGAAGTCCGCGATCACACCGTCCTTCATGGGACGGATGGCCTCGATGTTGCCGGGCACCTTGCCGAGCATCGCCTTGGCCTCCCGCCCGACCGCCTGGATCACCTTCTTGCCGTGCGGGCCGCCTTCGTGACGGATCGCGACGACGGACGGCTCGTCCAGGACGATGCCCTTGTTGCGGGCGAATATCAGGGTGTTGGCGGTGCCGAGATCGATCGCGAGGTCGGTCGAAAAGTACCGACGGAAAGCTCCGAACATGTGGGATTCCTCTGGGGCACGGCACGCGCTTCGGGCATGGCGCCGCCCTCTATCTGGGTCGTCTGACGGGGTGGATGGATCGCTCTTGCGGCAAAAACCGGCGCGTTCGCGGGGGGTGCGGCAAAGGCGGGATAATACCCGAATCCCCCCGGCGACCCCTTGCCGCGACCCCCGAAGGACGCGGCTTCCATGCCTCGCCGGCGCCCTCCCGCAGGGTGCCCGGCGGGCGGCTCCGGAGGCGTGTGTCGACCTGTCCTGGACCCCCCTTCTCCGGCCCTTCTCCCGCCCTTTCCCGTCCTCTCCCATGCCGCTCCAATCCTCCGACATCGCCCGCATCGCCGCGCTCGCGCGACTGCGGCTGGCCCCCGACGAAAGCACCCGCATGCTCGGCCAGCTCAACGGCTTCTTCGACCTGGTCGAGACCATGCGCGCCGTCGACACCACCGGCGTCGAGCCCCTGGCGCACCCGGTGGCCGCGATCGGCGACATCGCGCTGCGGCTGCGCGACGACGTCGCCAGCGAGCCCGATGCGCGCGACGCCAACCAGCGCAGCGCGCCGGCCGTCGAGCGCGGCCTGTTCCTCGTGCCGAAGGTGATCGAATGAGCGACATTCAGACCAAACCCGAACTGCATGCGATGAGCGTGGCCGGGCTGGCGAGGGCGCTGGCCGCGCGCGAGGTCTCGGCGGTCGAGGCGGCCGGCCACTTCCTCGCGCGCATCCACGCCGACGAGGCCCTGGGCGCCTTCGTGGCCGTCGACGACGAAGCCACGCTCGCCCAGGCGCGCGCCGCCGACGCGCGCATCGCCGCCGGCGACGCACCGGCGCTCGCCGGCGTGCCGATCGCGCACAAGGACATCTTCGCCACCACCGGCTTCCCCACCACCGCCGGCTCGAGGATGCTCGCGGGCTACCGCTCGCCGTTCGACGCCACCGTGGTGCGCCGCCTGGCCGAGGCCGGGACCGTCACGCTGGGCAAGCTCAGCTGCGACGAGTTCGCCATGGGCTCGGCCAACGAGAACGTCGCGGTGCCCGCCGCCGGCCACGACCGCGCCGTGCCGGTGAGGAACCCCTGGGACCGCGACCGCATCCCCGGCGGCTCCTCGGGGGGCAGCGCCGCCGCCGTCGCCGCGCGCCTCGCGCCGGCGGCCACCGGCACCGACACCGGCGGCTCGATCCGCCAGCCGGCGTCGTTCTGCGGCATCACCGGCATCAAGCCGACCTACGGCCGGGCCTCGCGCTACGGCATGGTCGCCTTCGCCTCCAGCCTCGACCAGGCCGGCCCGATGGCGCGCTCGGCCGAGGACTGCGCGCTCTTGCTGTCGGCCATGTGCGGACCCGACCCGGACCGCGACTCGACCTCGCTCGACCGGCCGGCCGAGGACTTCTCGCGCGCGCTCGGCGACTCGCTCGACGGCCTGCGCATCGGCGTGCCGGCGGAGTTCCTGGGCGAGGGCGTCGCCCCCGGCGTGCGCGCGGCCGTCGACGCCGCGCTGGCCGCGTACGAGCGCCTGGGCGCGAAGCGCGTGGCCGTCACGCTGCCGCGCACCGAGCTGTCGATCCCCGTCTACTACATCCTGGCCGCGGCCGAGGCGTCGAGCAACCTGAGCCGCTTCGACGGCGTCAAGTTCGGCCACCGCGCGGCGCAGTACAAGGACCTGGCCGACATGTACGCCCGCACGCGCGAGGAAGGCTTCGGCGACGAGGTCAAGCGCCGCATCATGATCGGCACCTACGTGCTCTCCCACGGCTACTACGACGCCTACTACCTGCAGGCGCAGAAGGTACGCCGCCTGATCGCCGACGACTTCCAGCAGGCCTTCGCGCAGTGCGACGTGATCGCCGGCCCGGTCGCGCCGACGGTGGCCTGGAAACTCGGCGAGCACGGCGACGACCCCGTGGCCGACTACCTGGCCGACATCTTCACCCTGCCCGCCTCGCTCGCCGGCCTGCCCGGCATGAGCGTGCCGGCGGGCTTCGCCGAGCACGGCATGCCCGTGGGCCTGCAGCTCATCGGCGACTACTTCGGCGAATCGCGGCTGCTCAACGCGGCCCACCGCTTCCAGCAGGCGACCGACTGGCACACCCGCGCCCCGAAGGGCGTCTGACGACCCTCCGACCGACATGACCGATTCCTCCCTGAACACCTTCGAAGCGCAGCAGCAGGGCCGGCCGACCGGCCCCCTGGTGCGCGGCTACGAAGTCGTCATCGGCTTCGAGACACACGCCCAGCTCTCCACCGCCAGCAAGATCTTCAGCCGCGCGTCCACCGCCTTCGGCGCCGAACCCAACACGCAGGCCTGCGCCGTCGACATGGCGCTGCCGGGCACGCTGCCGGTGATGAACCGGGGGGCGGTCGAACGCGCGATCCGGCTCGGCCTCGCGCTGGGCTCGACCATCGCGCCGCGCAGCGTCTTCGCGCGCAAGAACTACTTCTATCCCGACCTGCCCAAGGGCTACCAGATCAGCCAGTTCGAAATTCCCGTGGTGCAGGGCGGCGCGGTGAGCTTCTTCGTCGGCGACGAGCCCCGGACCGTGCGCCTGGTGCGCGCGCACCTGGAGGAGGACGCGGGCAAGTCGCTGCACGAGGACTTCGTCGGCCAGTCGGGCATCGACCTGAACCGCGCCGGCACGCCGCTGCTGGAGATCGTGACCGAGCCCGACATGCGCTCCACCGCCGAGGCCGTGGCCTATGCGCGCGAACTGCACAAGCTCGTGACCTGGATCGGCATCTGCGACGGCAACATGCAGGAAGGCAGCTTCCGCTGCGACGCCAACGTGTCGGTGCGCAAGCCCGGCGAGCGGCTGGGCACGCGCCGCGAGATCAAGAACCTCAACAGCTTCAAGTTCATGCAGCAGGCGATCGACTACGAGATCCGCTGGCAGATCGAGGAACTGGAGGACGGCCGCGCCGTCCAGCAGGCCACCGTGCTGTTCGACCCCGACACGGGCGAGACGCGCGCCATGCGCACCAAGGAGGACGCGGCCGACTACCGCTACTTCCCCGACCCGGACCTGCCGCCGCTGGTGATCGCGCCGGAATGGATCGAGCGCGTGCGCGGCGAGATGCCGGAACTCCCCCGGGCGATGGCCGAGCGCTACGTGCAATCCCACGGCCTGTCCGCGTACGACGCGGCGCAGCTCACGCAGAGCGTCGCGCTGGCGCGCTATTTCGATGCCGTGGTGGACGCCGGCGCGACGCCCAAGCTGGCGAGCAACTGGATCCAGGGCGAGATCTCCAAACGGCTCAACGCGCAGGAGATCGGCATCGAACGGACGCCGGTGAGCGCCGACCAGCTGGCCGGGCTCATCGGTCGCATCGCCGACGGCACCATTTCCAACAATGCCGCGCGCCAGCTGCTCGACGCGCTCTGGAAGGCGGGCTCGGTGACCACCGCCTCAGCCCATGTCGCAGACAGCGACGACGTTCTGGTGGCCACTGCCAACATCGAATCGATCGACGCCATGATCGACCGCCTCGGCCTGCGGCAGATGAACGACAGCAGCGCCCTCGAATCGATCGTCGACGAGGTGCTCGCGAAGAACGAGAAGAACATCGCCGAGTACCGCGCCGGCAAGGACAAGGCCTTCAACGCGCTGGTCGGCCAGGTCATGAAGGCCAGCCAGGGCAAGGCCAATCCGGCGCAGGTCAATGCGCTGCTGAAGGCGCGGCTGGACGGTTGAGGCGCCGGGCCCGGCCGCGACGGCCGGCCGGCGGAGGTCAGCGCGCCGTCAGCGCGCCGGCGGCGACGCGGCCTCGGCCGCGGGCCAGAACAGCCGCAGCCGCTCGCGCTCCTCGTCGAAGCGCGCGTTGACGCGCCGCTTCTCCTCCTGCTGCCCCGCCAGCAGGTCGACCTGCGTCTTCATGCTGGCGGTGTTGTCCTCCAGCCGGCGACGCACCGCCATCGGGGCGCGGCTGACGTCGCGGCGATAGAACTCCAGCTCGTCGTCCAGCGGCTTGCGCTCGGCGGTGATCTCGGCCATGCGCTTGCGCGTCATCTCGATCACCGCGTCGACCTGCGCCACGGCCACGCCGCGCTCGCGCTCGTGCGAGGCGGGATTCGGATAGCGCGCGAGCAACGCGCGGTCGCGGCGGCGCTCCTCCATCAGCCGCGCGGCCTTCTGCGACGCCAGGCGGGCGCGCTCGTCGCGCTCGGACTGCTCGCGCGACGTGTAGGTGGGCTCCAGGGTGCGGCGCACCACGCCGCTCGGGCCGAGTTCGCGCTGCTCGCGGTCGGCGCAGTCGGCGATGGGCCGGTCGGCGGTGAGGGTGCGCCCGCGCGCGTCGGTGCAGGTGAAGATGCCGGCCTCGTTGGCCGTCTGCGGCCTGGCTTGCGACCACGCGCCGCAGGACCACGACGCGGCCAGCAGCGCGAGGGCGACGACGATGGACGGTGGACTTCTTCGCAGGGGCATCCAGGCTCTTTCTCGGTGATGGACGTCAGGCGGCGGCGCCGTACCTCGCGCGGTAGGCCAGCACGCCTTCGCGGTGGACCGCCAGTTCGGCGTCCCCGCTCCGGCCGAGATATTGCAACAAATCGTCAAGATTGGCGATCGCCGTTACACCCAGACCCAGCGCATCCCGGACGTATTGAACGGCGCTGTAGGGCACGTCGGCACCGTTCTCTGTCGCCTTCTCCTGCCGGTCGAGGGCGATCGCCACCGCGTGGGGCTGCGCGCCGGCGGCGCGGATGGCCGCGATCGACTCGCGCACGGCCGTGCCGGCGGACATGACGTCGTCGACGATCAGCACCCGGCCGCGCAGGGGGGCGCCCACCAGCGTGCCGCCCTCGCCGTGGTCCTTGGCTTCCTTGCGGTTGTAGGCGAAGGGCACGTTGCGACCGCGCCGCGCGAGTTCCGCCGCGACGGTCGCGCCCAGCGGAATGCCCTTGTAGGCCGGGCCGAAGATCATGTCGAACGCGACGGCCTCGTCGATCAGGAGGTCTGCATAGAATTCCGCCAGCCGCAGCATGCGCGCGCCGTCGTCGAACAGGCCGGCGTTGAAGAAGTAGGGGCTCGTGCGGCCGGCCTTGGTCTGGAAGCTGCCGAAGCGCAGCACCCCGGCGTCGATCGCGAAGCGCACGAAATCCTGGGCGCGCGCCTGGCGCCGGTCGCCGGCGGCCGACCCGCTCGCATCGCCGTCCCCGCCGCCGCGACCGCCCTGGTCGCCCCGGTCTCCCCTGCCCCCCGTCACTTCAGCCATTGGAATTCCTCGTGTTCAAACTGACCAGCCTCAACCTCAACGGTCTTCGCTCGGCCGCCACCAAGGGCGTCGCGGACTGGGTCGCCGAAGCGGCGCCGGATTGTATTTGCATGCAGGAGACGCGCGTCCAGGCCAGCGACATCGAGGGCCGCTTCGAGCGCATGGCCGGCCTGCAGGGGCATTTCCACTTCGCCGAGAAGAAGGGCTACTCGGGCACCGCCATCTACACGAAGCACGCGCCCAGCGCCGTCGTCATCGGCTGGGGCGACGCCGAGTTCGACGCCGAGGGCCGCTACATCGAACTGCGCTTCGACACGCCCGCGCGCAAGCTGTCGATCATCAGCTGCTACTTCCCGAGCGGCTCGTCGGGCGAGGAGCGCCAGGCGGCCAAGTTCCGCTTCCTCAAGGGCTTCTTCCCGCACCTGCGGGCCCTGAAGCGCGAGCGCGAGTTCGTGCTGTGCGGCGACATCAACATCGCCCACCAGGAGATCGACCTGATGAACTGGAAGGGCAACCGCAAGAACAGCGGCTTCCTGCCCGAGGAGCGCGCCTGGATGACGAACCTGCTCGACGCCGGCGCCGAGGGCGCGGGCCTGGTGGACGTCTACCGGCTGCTCAAGCCCGAGGCCACCGGGGACGCCTACACCTGGTGGAGCAACCGGGGGCAGGCGTACGCGAAGAACGTGGGGTGGCGGCTGGACTACCACCTGGCGACGCCGGCCATCGCCGAACTGGCGCGCAGCGAGCACATCTACAAGACGGTGAAGTTCTCGGACCACGCGCCGATCACGGTGGATTACGACTTCGTGCTCTGATCGATCGTCATCGCCGGCAATTCCATGACGCTTCATACCGCCTGGGTTGCACGCTTCAAGGCAGAAGATCCAGACCCAGTTCCTTCAGGAACGCGTTGTGCTTTTCCTTGGCCGCCGCGATGTCCTTTTCGATCCGGACCAGTTCGGCGTGCGTCGCCGCCAGATCGATCTCCGCCTCGCCCACCGACGTGCTGATGTAGCGCGAGATGTTCAGGTTGAAATCGTTCTTCTCGATCTCCGTCATCTCCACGCGACGCGAATAGCGGGTCTCCTGCTCACGGAACTGATACGTCTTGATGATCTTGGCGATGTGCTCGTCGGTCAGCTGGTTCTGGCGCTTGCCTTTGACAAAATGTTCGGCGGCATTGATGAAAAGCACGTCGTCCGGCTTCTTGCACTTCTTCAACACCAGGATGCACACCGGAATGCCGGTCGAATAGAACAGGTTCGACGGCAGGCCGATCACCGTGTCGATGTGGCCGTCCTTCAGCAGCTTGGTGCGGATGCGTTCTTCCGCGCCGCCCCGGAACAGCACGCCGTGCGGCAGGATGATCGCCATCACGCCCTCTTCCTTCAGGAAATGGAAGCCGTGCAGCAGGAAGGCGAAGTCCGCCGCCGACTTGGGCGCCAAACCGTGGTTCTTGAAACGCACGTCTTCCGCCAGCGCGTCGGTGGGCTCCCAGCGGTAGCTGAACGGCGGATTGGCCACGATGGCGTCGAACGACGGCTTCTTGGCCGGGTTCGACTCGCGCAGCATGTCCCAGTCGTTGGTCAGCGTGTCGCCGTGGTAGATCTCGAATTCGGTGTCCTTCACCCCGTGCAGCAGCATGTTCATGCGCGCCAGGTTGAAGGTGGTGATGTTCTTTTCCTGGCCGTGGATCTTGCCGATGCCGTGCGGCCCCATGCGCTTGCGCACGTTCAGCAGCAGCGAGCCCGACCCGCAGGCGAAGTCCATCACGCTTTCCAGGCGCTCCTTCCTGCCGGTGGCGGGTTCCTGGCTGTCGAGCGTGACGATGGTGGACAGGATGTCGGAGATCTGCTGCGGCGTGTAGAACTCGCCCGCCTTCTTTCCCGAGCCGGCGGCGAACTGGCCAATGAGGTATTCGTAGGCATCGCCCAATGCATCCACGCTGGTCGAGAACTCAGCCAGTCCTTCGGCGATCTTCTGGATGACGGTGCAGAGCTTGGCATTGCGCTCGACGTACGTCCGTCCCAGCTTGGACGAGCCGAGGTCGATCTCGGAGAACAGACCGCCGAAGGTGCTCTGAAACGATTCGGTTTCGATGTAGTTGAAGCCCTGTTGCAGCGTGCGCAGCAGTTCACCGTCCTGCGTGCGGGCCATCCGCGCGATGCTGCTCCACAAATGCTGGGGCTCGATCACGTAATGCACCTTGCGGCGCATCTGTTTCTCGAACTCCGGCACATCGTCCGGGTTGTTCTCGTACCAGCGTTGCAAGGGCGTCGACACCGATTGGTCGACCTGCGTGGGGTAGTCCGGACCCAGTTCTCTTTTGGCCGCGGCTTCGTAGTTGTCCGACAGATAGCGCAGGAACAGGAACGACAGCATGTAGTCGCGGAAATCGTCCGCGTCCATGGCGCCGCGCAATTGGTCGGCGATGGCCCAGAGGGTCTTGCCCAGTTGTTTTTGGTTGTGTTCGGTCATGTCTTCTTGATTTTCTCGTCGTCTTCATCACGAAGCCGCTTATGAGCTTCTATGGCTTCCCGGTCGCGCTGCAACTCCAGCCGCAACTCTTCTTCGCTGGGCAGGACCAGCCGGTACTTGCTGGCGAAAAGCTGTTCGCTGCCGTTCAGCACCGAATAGCGCACCACCGACTGGTCCTTGCTGCCGCACAGCAGGATGCCCACGGTCGGGTTGTCGCCCTCGCCCCGGCGCAGGTCGTCGTACATGCGCACGTACATGTCCATCTGCCCCACGTCCTGGTGCGTGAGAGGCCCGGTCTTCAGGTCGATCAGCACGAAGCACTTGAGCAGGTAGTTGTAGAACACCAGGTCGATGTAGAAATCCTGCGTTTCGGTGCTGATGCGCTGCTGACGCGCCACGAAGGCGAAGCCTTTTCCCAGCTCCATCAGGAACTGCTGCAGCTTGTCCATCAGCGCGGTTTCCAGCGTGGCCTCCAGCAGGCGGCCCGCACCGGGCAAGCCCAGGAACTCCAGCATCACCGGGTCGCGCACGAACGCGCGGGGCGACGGCGCCAGCGCATCCAGCTGGGCCTGCGCCTCGGCGGAAACCGCTGCCTTGTCCTGGCTCAGCAGCAGGCGGTCGTAGTACAGGCTGCCGATCTGGCGCTCCAGCGCCCGCGTGCTCCAGTTATGCGCTGCTGCCTCTTGCACGTACCACTGGCGCGCCTGGGCACTGTCCACCCGCAGCAGCAGGCGGTAGTGCGTCCAGCTCAATTCGTGGCGCAGTGCGTCACAAATTGGAAACGCTTGGTAGAACAGCCGCATGTATCGAAGGTTGGAAGCATCGAAACCCCGGCCGAATTCTGTTGTCAGCGCTTGGCCCAACTCCGACAGCAAACGCTGCCCATACGCCGCGCGCTGCGCCCCACCCTGCTCGAACTCCACGATATGCCGGCCGATGTGCCAGTAGGTCTGCACTTGGACGGCATCCACCGCCCGCATTACCTGCTGACGCGAATCATCGATGAGCTGGCGCAAGCTGCCTAGCAACGGCGCCAAGCCTTCTGACATAGCGCGACCGCCGCTGATGCCCTTGCTCAATGGCTTCTTGCTTTGTTCAGTCATAGGCTCTTGCTCACTGTTTTGCCGAGCCGGGTGAATGAAGGTAATTCTCTGCACAGCGTGAAGAGAATTGAAAACGACCCAATGGCGCTCATGCCTCCACCGCTTCTGAAGAGGGGAAAAGCTGCTGCATCAACCCCTTCTTGTGGGTCTTGAGGGTTTCGAGCTCTTGCGTCTGAACACTAATGAAATGATCAAGCCCAGTCAAACAGTCAGCAATGCGGCGCTGCTCATCAAGTTCAGGAAAAACTATTGGTATCGTCCGCAGGATTCCCAGAGAAATTTCTTGAAATGTGCTTCCTTTACTGGCAGCCAATATTCTGTCGCTAATACGCTGGCTTTGAATAAGTTGGAGCAAAAACTTAGCCGACCCTTTGGCTCTTAACCTCGCGGTACCTTGAGTAAGGTTTGCACAAGATATTTCATCGGGAACAATTCTGCATATTCCAATATTTCCCCTGAGAGAAAACACAATATCCCCTGGCAATACCTCTGATCTGCGGTATTTTTCTGCAATCAATTCCGATGTGCAAGAAAGCGTTTCAAGACAAATATCCGAATTCAAATCCGAGCTCTTTATATAAGGCATCCCGCCAGGAACGTGAGGACCGGCTTGCACTATTCCATAGGATATTTTCGCGCTGCACAAGTTTTCCAGCGCATCAAGCATCCATTTACTCGAATTTTGAAATTCAGGAAAACGCAGGCGCGGTTGGATTTCGCCTTCGCGGGGGAAAAGCTGCTGCATCAGCCCTTTTTTATGGGTCTTGAGCACGTCCAATTTGCGGGCTTGCGCGGCGATCAGCTCGTCCAAGGAACTCAGGCAGTCGGCTATTTTTTGTTGTTCTGGAAAAGACGGAAGCGTAAGTCCAATGCGGGCGATGTCTTTGTAATGAATGCGGACACGCACGCTGCCATCACCGCCTTCCGTCACGAATTGTTCCCAGGCTTTGATCTGCCGAAAGTGATCCAGATAGTCGGGAGCTATACCCAATCCACCATTTTTGATGCATTTGAAGACGACATAGTCGGGACTGACTAGTATTTCGCTATCACCCTTCCATCGAGCGATAGAACCAATGTTGAGTCGCATTGGGTTATAGGCGAACCAATCTCTTTCGACGAGTTTGTAGCGCGCAATATCTGGCGAGATAAGCCGCGCTTCCATCGGAACGATACCGTCGGCCTTGGTCACTCCCATTACTGACGTGACCGAGTGCTTGTTGCCGTTGCGGCTCCGACATTCTTCTGTCACGTCGCCCAGCAACACGCTTTGTAACGCCGCGTCCCCAAACTCCGGAAACCTTAGTCTTGGAACCAGTGCCGCCTCGCTCTTATTACTCATATGCACTCAAGCCCGAGATTTCCCGCCCTTGCGCGCGCTTATTCAGTAACAGCATTAGCTCTTTCATCAACTTAGTCTCAGCTAAAGCGCGAGCCTTCCAGCCCAGCCCCAGCGGCGCCATCAGATCACTCAGCGCCTCTCCATCAAAAATCATCCGCTGCAAGATGCCCTCTACAAAAGACTGCAGCGCCGCAGGTGCCAACCCGTGTCGAGCAGCCATCTCAGCCAGCTCCACACCATCTTTCTCCTTCTTGAACCGCGCATAGCCCTCGCGAATAGCCTGCTCGCTCAAGCCCTCGCCCGTTTTCAACGTACCGATGTACGCGGCAATGTCGTCCCGCTCATCCATGAACTTGGCATCGCTCTGGATCAGGCCAATGAGTTCCTCACGACTCATCTTCTGCTTGCCCGGCCCCTGCTGCGTGTAGCGCGACATCAGCCCCATGATGTAGTCGTAGTCGATGACCGCACTGGCGAACAGCACGAACTCGAAGTCGAGCTGGTTCACCGCTGCCGAGTCCTTGCCTTGGTCATCGCCTGCCACACCATCCTTGTCCTGCCGCGCCTGCTGCTGCTTGAGGCGCTGGGCCGTTTCCAGGTAAACGCCGCGAAAGCCCTGCAGGTTCTCGGTCGGCAAGATCTCCTCGATGGCGGTGGCGTTGTCATCGGTCAGGTCGGTGTACTGGTCCAGCTGGGTCTTCAGGCGCTGCACTTCCTTGAAGTTCTGGATGAAGGCCACGCGGGCGGCGTCGCCCTTGAGCTGGGGCACCGACTCGGGCGTGCAGTCCAACCCCTGGGACTGCATGAAGTCGGCCAGCTTCCGCACCGCGGCATCCAGCTTCTCGATGACCACGGGGGCCTTGTCCACCAGCCAGATCCTGCGGGCTTCCTCGCCCGACTTCTCGCCGGAGAACAGGGCGATGGCCGCATCCACGCTGCTTTGCTGCTGACGGAAGTCGAGGATGTTGCCGTAGGGCTTGGTGCCGTTGAGCACGCGGTTCGTGCGCGAGAACGCCTGGATCAGGCCGTGGTGCTTGAGGTTCTTGTCCACGTACAAGGTGTTGAGGTACTTGCTGTCGAAGCCAGTGAGCAGCATGTCCACCACGATGGTGATGTCGATCTTCTGCGCCGCCGGGTGGTCGGCGTTGGGCCACTGCTGGTCCTTGATGCGCTTCTGCACGTCCTGGTAGTACAGGTCGAACTCGCCGATGGTGTGGTTGGTGCCGTAGCGCCCGTTGTAGCTGGCGAGGATGGATTTGAGGGCCGTCTTCTTGCCCTCGGGGTCCTGCTGGTTGTCGGCCTTTTCCTGCGGCAGGTCTTCCTGGATCTGCCTGACGTCGGCATCGCCCTCGGCGGGCGGCGAGAACACGCAGGCGATGTTCAGCGGCACGAAGGCCGGGTCGGCCGCCTGCCGGGCCGCCTGCAGTTCGCCGAAGAGGCGGTGGTATTCGATGGCGTCGTTGATGCTGGCGGTGGCCAGCACCGCATTGAAGCGGCGGCCGGCGGTGGCGGTGTCGTGCTTGGCCAGGATGGCGTCGATCACGGCCTTCTTGGCCAGGGCCTCGCCGGGCCTGGGCAGGGAGGACTGGGAGTTTTGGCCCTCGGGCTTGAAATAGTCCACATGGAAGCGCAGCACGTTGGCGTCTTCGATGGCGTGGGTGATGGTGTAGGCGTGCAGTCGCTGCTGGAACAGGTCTTCGGTGGTCCGGAACTGGCCCTCTTCGCCCTCGAACTGCTTGGCGGTGGCGTTCGCCTCGAAGATGGGCGTGCCGGTGAAGCCGAAGAGCTGCGCCTTGGGGAAGAACGCCTTGATGGCGTCGTGGTTGGCGCCGAACTGCGAGCGGTGGCATTCGTCGAAGATGAAGACGATGCGCTTGTCCTGCAGGGGCGCCAGCTGCTGCTTGAAGGTGGCCTGGCCGTCCCGCTTCTGCTGCTGGTTGCGCGAGCTGCGCTCGTCCAGCGCCAGGCCCAGCTTCTGGATGGTGGTGACGATCACCTTGTCGGCATGGTCGTCCGACAGCAGGCGGCGCACCAGCGTGGCGGTGTTGGTGTTCTCCTCCACGCAGTTTTCCTGGAAGCGGTTGAATTCCTCGCGGGTCTGGCGGTCGAGGTCCTTGCGGTCCACCACGAACAGGCATTTCTCGATGTCGGGGTTGTCCTTGAGCAGCGTGGACGCCTTGAAGGACGTGAGCGTCTTGCCGCTGCCGGTGGTGTGCCAGACGAAGCCGTTGCCGCTGTTCTGGTGGATGCACTCGACGATGTGCTTGACGGCGTACACCTGGTAGGGCCGCATCATCAGCAGCTTCTGCTCGGCGGCCATCAGCACCATGTAGCGGCTGATCGTCTGGCCCAGGGTGCATTTGACGAGGAAGGTCTCGGCGAAGCTGTCGAGGTGGGTGATCTTGTGGTTGGCCTCGTCCGCGAACTGGTAGATGGGCAGGAACCGCTCGTCGGCGTTGAACGCGAAGTGGCGCGTGTTGTTGTTGGCGAAGTAGTACGTGTTGGTGCGGTTGCTGACGATGAACAACTGCAGGAAGCACAGGAGCGTCTTGGTGTAGCCGTTGCCGGGGTCGTTCTTGTAATCGACGATCTGCTCCATCGCCCGGCGCGGGTTGATGTCCAGCGTCTTCAACTCGACCTGCACGCAGGGCACGCCGTTGATCAGGATGAGCACGTCGTACCGGTGATGGCTGTTGTCGGTGTTGATGCGCAGCTGGTTGACCACCTCGAACGTGTTCTTGCACCAGTCCTTGATGTTGACCAGCGTGTAGTTCAGCGGCGTGCCGTCGTCACGGGCGAAGGCATTGATGTTCCTCAAGGTGCGGGAGGCGGTGAAGACGTCGGGGGTGACGATGTCGTCCAGCAGCCGCTTGAATTCCCCATCGGTCAGCGTGACGCGGTTCAGGGCCTCGAACTTCTCGCGGAAGTTGCGTTCCAGCGCGGCGCGGTCGCGGATGTCGTCCCTGTATTCGTACTTGAGGCTCTGCAGCTTGCCGATGAAACCGTATTCGACTTGCGCTTCCTTGACGACGTGCTTGGTCGCGCCGGACGTCGGGTCGTAGGGGGTCTTGGATGAGAGCATTTCGGAGCAAAAAATAGGGTTTGCTCATTGTCACTGCCCGGCCCGCCAGCCCTCGCGCCACTTGCGAAAACCAGAAAGCGCGACCCTCGACCGGCCAGATCCACGCTCGCCTTCTGCGCATCGATGTCGTGGCCGATCGTCCACGTCGGAACGATTCTGTCGTCCACGGTGGTCGTGATCTTCTTGCGCACTTCCCTCGATGTCCGACCGCGTTCAGTCCCGCGAGAACCGGACCCGCACGGCGCCCGGGCCGAGCGCCCGCGCCAGGCCGTCCGGATCGTCCACCCGGCCGAGGCGCGTGTACGCGTAGGCGGAGTCGAAGCCCAGGTAGAACAGGACCACCGTGTTCGTCCCGTACAGCATGAGGTCGCCATGGCGGATCGTTCCCGGCCGGCTCGGACGCGCGGGCAGCCCGTCGGGCAGGTCGAACTTCTTCTCGTTGCCGTTGAGATCGGTCATGTCGAGCGTCAGCGGCAGGCGCGCGGCGAAGGCGCGGGCGGCGTCCGTGTCGGCCGGCGTGACGGCCAGGCGTCGCTCGCCGACGGTCATCCACAGGCGCGACTCGGCATGGCCGACCCCGAACGCGAGCAGGCCGGCGCACAGGGCCGCGAGGCGCAGGCGCCATGGCCGGCGCGCGAGGGCCTGCATCGCGGCGGGTGCGCGGCCGGGGGTCATGGGGTGGCCGCGCGGTCCGCGCGCGCCGTCAGGACCACCAGGAACGCGCCGACCAGCAGCAGGCCGGCGCTGACGGCGAAGGTGCTCCGGTGGCCGCCGCCGTCGTACAGCAGCCCGCCCACCGTCGAGCCGATGGCGATGGCGAGCTGGACCACGGCGACCATGAGCCCGCCACCGGCCTCCGCGTCGTGCGGGAGCGTGCGCGCGATCCACAGCCACCAGCCCACCGGCGCGGCGGTGGCCACCAGGCCCCAGACGCCCAGCAGCGCGGTGGTGGCGGCCACCGAGGTGCCGACGGCGATCAGCGCCACCGCGATCGCGGCCATCAGCACCGGAATGATCGTCAGCGTGGGGTAGAAGCCGATCCTCAGGAACCGGCCGATGACCAGGGTGCCCGCCACGCCCGCGACCCCCAGCGTCAGCAGCACCAGCGACAGGGTCGACACGTCCACGCGCGTCACCGTCTCCAGGAAGGGCCGCAGGTAGGTGAACAGGGCGAACTGCCCCATGAAGAAGACGCCCACCGCCAGCATGCCCGTCAGCACCCGGCGGTCCCGCAACAGCGCGAGGACGTTGCCCGAGCCTTTCGCGCGCGGCTGCGCCTTCATCGCCGGCAGGCTGAGCCACTGCCAGGCTAAGGCGATCACCGCGATGGGCACCAGGCACAAGAAGGCGCCGCGCCAACCGACGATCGAGGCCAGGTGGCTGCCCAGCGGCGGCGCCACGACCGTCGCCAGCGCATTGCCGCCGTTGAAGATCGCCAGCGCCCGCGGCACTTGCGAAGGCGGCACGAGCTGCATGGCCGTGGCCGCCGACAGGGACCAGAAGCCGCCGACGACGACACCGATCAGCGCACGCCCGGCCATGTACGTCGGGTAGTCGGGCGCCATCGCGACGATGGCGCCGGAGAGGCACATCGTGGCCGTCAGCGCCAGCAGCAGCGCCTTGCGCTCGACCCTGCGCGCGATCGCCGGGATCGACAGGCTCGCGAGCACCGCGAAGACGCCGGAGATGGCCAGGCCCTGCCCCGCCATGCCTTCGGTGACCCGGAGGTCGGACGCCAGCGGCGTGAGCAGGCTGACCGGCATGAACTCCGAGGCGATCAGCGCGAAGACGCACAGCGTCATGGCGAAGACGCCGCCCCAGTGCGCCGGCCGCGCGTCGGCCGGGTCGTCGAACGCGTCGACGCCGGCGGGTGCGCCCATGGCCCGCGCCGTCATCGGATGCTCGTCCATGCGCAGTGGTCGGTGGTGTTCATCGGGGTTCCCCTTCAGTGCCCGGGAAGTCTGCCGAGCGGCCGGCGAATTGACTAGGTAATGAACGCTTAATACATTCATTAGCCTGGCTGATCAGTGATGCCGGAAGGAAAAGACCATGCCCAGACGCAACCTCAACGACCTGCTGGCCTTCGTGACGGTGGCGCGCGAATGCAGCTTCACCCGGGCGGCCGGCACGCTCGGGGTGACCCAGTCGGCGCTCAGCCAGGCCATCCGCGGACTCGAGGAGCGGCTGGAGATCCGCCTGCTCACGCGCACCACGCGCAGCGTCGCGCCCACCTCGGCCGGCGAACGGCTGATGAAGGCCATCGGCCACCGCTTCGACGAGATCGAGGCCGAGCTCGAGGCGCTGACCGACCTGCGCGACAAGCCCGCCGGCACGGTCCGCATCACCTGCGGCGACAACGTGCTGCACACGGTGCTGCTGCCCCGGCTCGCGCCGCTGCTGCGCGAGTACCCGGACATCAAGCTGGAGTTCGACGTGAACTACGGCTTCCGCGACATCGTGGCCGACCGCTTCGATGCGGGCGTGCGCCTGGGCGACACGATCGACAACGACATGATCGCCGTGCCCATCGGTGCGCCGCTGCGGATGGCGGTGGTGGCGTCGCCCGGCTATTTCGCCGTCCACCCGGTGCCCCGGACACCGGCCGAGCTGACCGCGCACCGGTGCATCAACCAGCGCATGCCGACCTCGGGCGGGCTCTACGTCTGGGACTTCGAGAAGCGCGGGCGCAAGGTCAACGTGCGCGTGGACGGGCCGCTGACCTTCAACACCACGGCGCCGCAGGTGGAGGCGGCCCTGGCGGGGCTGGGCATCGCGCTGCTGCCGGAGGACGAACCGATGCCGCACATCGAATCGGGGCGACTCGTGCGCGTGCTGCACGACTGGTGCCCCCGGTTCGCCGGCTACCACCTGTACTACCCGAGCAAGTGCCAGCCGTCGCCGGCCTTTTCGCTGGTCGCGAAGGCGCTGCGCCTCGGCGGGTCCCGGTGAGCGGCGGGCGCTCCGCGCCGCGATGCCCCGGCGCCTCGATCACCCGTGCCAGCGCCTGCGCCGGCGCGATCTGGCGCCGCTTCGCGTGGTACGGGTGCGGCCTCAGAGAATGCCGGCGATCAGCTTCCTCTTCAGTGCTTCCGCGTCGGAGACATACCAGTCGGACCGGCTGATCCGTTCCATCAGTTCGTCCAGGCCGACGTCCGAGCCCGCGACGAGGAATCCGAAGGCGGTGCGCTCCATCCGCAGGGCGCTCTCGATCTCCGCCAGCGTGTCCTTCACGAGCGCTTCCATGCCGCGCATGGCGCCCTTGAGTTCCAGGGTCTTGTTGAGCCGGCGCTCGTGGATGAGGAGCATGCAGTCCTGGGTCAGGAAGCGCTTCCCGGCCGGAAAGCCCGACATGATGGAGACGCCGGCCGAATAGACGACGGACTTGCCCAGGAAGGCGAGGTCGAGGCCGAGGCGATCACGCGCGATCATGACGTCCGTCGCGATGCGGCGACCGATCTCCGCGTCGCCGCCGGTGGTCGTCAGTTCCAGCAGCATGGGACCGGTGCCGTCGACGGCCGTGGCCATCTGCGCCAGGAATTGGTCGAGCATGTCGTCGTCCACCTTGCCGTGGAGACGGATCGTGGGGTGCTTGAGGAGGTCGTTGGAAATCATGGCGATGCAGGGGGTGAATGGAAGCGATGCGTGGCACTCGGGGCCGCGCGCGACGTCGGCACCCTTCCCGATGGCGGAATGTCGCGAGGGTCGAGCGCGCGGTTCAGCCTCGTCCGGCGGCGGCGCGGTACAGCCCGTCGACCTTGGGCACGTTGGCCTCCAGGATGCGGATGCGATCGCTGCCGCTCGGGTGGGTCGACAGGAAGCCGATGCCGCCCTGGTTCTTGGAGGCGGTGGCCATCTTGCGCCAGAGCGACACCGACGCGCGCGGGTCGTAGCCGGCGCGCGCGGCGAGTTCGAGGCCGACCAGATCGGCGTCGGTCTCGTCGCTGCGGCTGAACTTGAGCGTGATGAGTTCGGTGCCGGCGCGCGCGGCGAGGTTGCCGACCTCGCCCAGGCCGAGGATCTGGGCGCCGAGCGACAGCGCCGCGCCGGTGCCGGCGTTCTTGGCCACGCGCGCGCGGGCGTGCTCGCGCAGGGCGTGGGCCATCTCGTGGCCCATCACCATCGCGACCTCGTCGTCGGTGAGCTTGAGCTGCGCGAGGATGCCGGTGTAGAAGGCGATCTTGCCGCCGGGCAGGCAGAAGGCGTTGATCTGCGGGCTCTCGATCAGGTTGACCTCCCACTTCCACTGCGCGGCGCGCGAGTTCCACTGGGCCGCGAACGGGATCAGACGCGCCGCGATGCCGCGCAGGCGCTGCACCTGCGGCTGGTCGTCCGGCAGCAGCGCGCCCTTGCCCCGGGCCTCGGCCGTCAGCTGGGTGTATTGCTGGGCGCCGGCCTGCTCGATGTCGTCGGCCGGCACGATGTTGCGCGCCACCGAGGACCTGCCCACGCTGACCTGCGCCAGCGCGGGCGCGGCGGCCAGCACGGACGCCGCCCCGCCGGCGGCCAGCAGCAGAAAGGAACGGCGGTCTCGCCAGGGCCCGGACGCGGGCATGCAGTTGGAACACATGCGGGAATAATAAGCAGCCGTCCGAGGGCGGCGCGATCCGGCGCATCCACCGTCCTCGTGCGGGAATGGACGCCGTCGCGGCCGCCGCGCGCCGCCGATCGGGAGCCTTCATCCCCCGCCGCGCCGCCCGGCCACCCCGGTCCCGTCCTTTTTCCAGTCACGCCCGCCCATGTCCTCCCCCTCCCCGGTCGCCGCCGCCGACCCCGTCGCCTCCCCCGCGCCCGCCGCGCCGGTTTCCTGGCGCGAGGCGCTGCGCGTCTACCTGGAGCCGGCCACGCTGCGCATGCTGGCGCTGGGGTTCTCCGCCGGCCTGCCGCTGCTGCTGGTGCTGGGGACGCTGAGCTTCCGCCTGCGCGAGGCCGGCATCGACCGCACCACCATCGGCTACCTGAGCTGGGTCGGCCTGGCGTATGGCTTCAAGTGGGTCTGGGCGCCGCTGGTGGACCGGCTGCCGGTGCCACCCTTGACCACGCTGCTGGGCCAGCGCCGCGGCTGGCTGCTGCTGTCGCAGGGCATGGTGGTGGCGGGCCTGATCGGCATGGCGCTGACCGATCCGGGCGCGGGCGCCGGGCTGGGGCCGATCGTGGGTTTCGCGGTGCTGGTGGCCTTCGGCTCGGCGACGCAGGACATCGCGCTGGACGCCTTCCGCATCGAGTCGGCCGAGACGCGCAAGCAGGCCGCGCTGGCCGCCGCCTACCAGACCGGCTACCGCCTGGCCATGATCTGGGCCGGCGCCGGGGTGCTGTGGATCGCCGCCTGGGCCGAACTCGCCGGTGCCACCGGCTACCAGAACGCCGGCTGGCGCGCCGCCTACCTCGCCATGGCGGCGTCGATGGCCGTCGGCGTGCTGACGGTGCTCGTGTCGGCCGAGCCGGCGCGCCGCGCGCTGCCGCGCGCGCGCAACGCCGCCGCCTGGCTGCACGACGTGCTGGTCGCGCCCTTCGCCGACTTCTTCGGGCGCTACGGCTGGCAGGCCGCGATGATCCTCGCGCTGATCGCCGTCTACCGCATCAGCGACGTGGTGATGGGCATCATGGCCAACCCGTTCTACGTCGACATGGGCTTCACCAAGGAGCAGGTGGCCTCGGTGAGCAAGGTCTTCGGCGTGATCATGACGCTGGTGGGCGCCTTCGTGGGCGGGGTGCTGTCGATGCGCCTGGGCGTGATGCGCGTGCTGATGCTGGGCGCGGTGCTCAGCGCGGCGAGCAACCTGCTGTTCGCGCTGCTGGCCACGCGCGGACACGACGTGACGATGCTGGTGATGGTGGTGTCGGCCGACAACCTCGCCGGCGGCATCGCCTCGGCGGCCTTCATCGCCTACCTCTCCAGCCTGACCAACGTCACCTACTCGGCCACCCAGTACGCCCTGTTCAGCTCGCTGATGCTGCTGCTGCCCAAGTTCATCGCCGGCTATTCGGGCCGCTTCGTCGACGCCTACGGCTACGTGCCGTTCTTCGTCGGCACCGCCGCGCTGGGACTGCCGGTGCTGGTGCTGGTGGCGCTGGCCGCGCGCTCCGGGCGCGGCGGGCGCGGCGGGCGCGGGTCCTGAGGGCGCCCGCCAGCGCGCCAGGTCCATTGCCCCTGCTGTAGGCTGCGGAACTTTCCACGTCCGCCACCCGTCCTCACACACCGTGCCCAACCGAATCACCCCCCTACGGATCAGCGCCTACACCGCCACGTCGGCCGTCGGCATCGGCAAGGCGTCGCTGCTCGCGGCGCTCGAACAGTCGCGCAGCGGCCTGCGCGCCAACGATTTCGTCGACGAGACGTCCGGGCACGCCCCACCGCCGCCGCTGCCGACCTGGATCGGCCGGGTCGACGGCCTGGAGGCGCTGCGCCTGCCCGAGGCGCTCGCCGCCTGGGACTGCCGCAACAACCGGCTGGCCTGGCTGGGCCTGGAGGCCGACGGCTTCCGCGACGCCGTGGCCGCGGCGCGCGAGAAGCACGGTCCCGCGCGCGTCGCCGTGATCCTGGGCACGTCCACCTCGAGCATCGGCGAGACCGAGGCCGCCTACACCCGGCTCGACGCCGAGGGCGCCTTCCCCGCCGACCAGCGCCGCCCCCGCGTGCACACGCCGCACTCGCTGTCGCTGTTCGTGCAGGAGGCGCTGGGCCTGGAGGGCCCCAACGAGACCATCTCCACCGCCTGCTCGTCGAGCGCCAAGGCCTTCGCCTCGGCCGAGCGGCTGATCCGGCTCGGGCTGATCGACGCGGCGGTGGTGGGCGGCGTCGACACGCTGTGCGGCAGCGTGCTCTACGGCTTCAACTCGCTCGAACTGGTGTCCACGCGCCCCTGCCGCCCGTTCGACGCCGAACGCGACGGCATCAGCCTGGGCGAGGCGGCCGGCTTCGCGCTGCTCGAACGCGCGGACGAAGGAGAGGTCGGCGGCACCGACGCCCGGCTGCTGCTGCTGGGCTATGGCGAGGCGAGCGACGCGCACCACATGTCGACCCCGCACCCGCAGGGGCTGGGCGCCGAGCGCGCGCTCGACGACGCCCTGGCGCGCGCGGGCGTGGCACCGGCGGACATCGGCTACATCAACATGCACGGCACGGCCAGCACCAAGAACGACGAGGTCGAGGGCGCGCTGGTCAAGCGCCGCTTTCCCGCCACTACCCACGCCAGCTCCACCAAGGGCTTCACCGGCCACACGCTGGGCGCGGCGGGCATCGTCGAGGCGGTGGTCAGCCTGCTGGCGCTGGAGACCGGTCTCCTGCCCGGCACCATCAACACCACCGCGCTGGACGCCGAGTGCGGCCCGCAGATCCGGCTCGAACCCGCGCGCGCCGACGTGCGTCTGGCGCTGTCGAACTCGTTCGGCTTCGGCGGCAACAACTGCTCCCTCATCTTCGGCAAGGACATCCCGGCATGAGCGCGACCCCGAACCGCACGCCCACGCTCTACATCGAGGGCCCGGCCCTGTGGGCGCCGACCCTGCCGGGCTGGGACATCGCCCGCGCGGCCTTCACCGGCCGGGGCGAGCCGGTCGATCCGCCGGCCAAGCGGCCGTCGCCGCAGGTGCTGGCGCCGGCGGAGCGCCGCCGCGCGCCCGACACCGTGGCGCTGTCGCTGGAGGTGGCGGCGCAGGCCATCGCCGCCTCCGGGCGCGAGGCGCGCGACCTGCCGTGCGTGTTCGCCTCGGCGCACGGCGACCTGGGCATCAACGACTACATGTGCGGGACGCTGGCCAACGACCCGACGCTGCTCTCGCCGATCAAGTTCCACAACTCGGTGCACAACGCCGCCGTGGGCTACTGGACCATCGGCACGGGCTGCATGGCGGCGAGCAACTCGCTCGCGGCCTACGAGTCCACCTTCGCCGCCGCGCTGCTGGAGACCGCCGCGCAGTGCGCCGCCGATGCGCAGGCGGTGCTGCTGGTGGGCTACGACATGCCGGCGGTCGGCGCGCTGGCCTCGGTGACGACCAGCCGCGGCCTGCTGGCCGTGGCGCTGGTGGTCGCGCCCGAGCGCACCGAGCGCACGGTGGCCGCCTTCGACTGGTCGCTCGTGTCCGGCGAGGCGCCGGCCGCCGCGCCGCGTTCGGCCGCCGCGCGGACGCTGGCGGGCAACGCCATGGCCGATGCGCTACCGCTGTTCGAGGCGCTGGCGGACACCGGCGCCTTCCCGGCGACGGTATCGCTGCCGCTGGCGCCCCGCCTTTCGCTGCGGCTGCAACTCCACGGACTCTGAGACGACCCCATGCCGAACGTTTCCCTCTCGCCCGCCCGCCCCGAAGACACCGTCACGCACGACGTGGTCGTCATGGGTGGCGGCCTCGCCGGCCTGACGCTGGCCCTGCAGCTCAAGCGGCAGTTCGGCGACATCGACGTGCTGGTGCTGGAGCGCCGCGCGCACCCGGTGCCGCACGCGACGCACAAGGTGGGCGAGTCGTCGGTCGAGATCGGGGCGCACTACTTCGACACCGTGCTGGGGCTCAAGCCGCACCTGCAGGGCGAGCAGTTGCGCAAGTTCGGCTTCCGCTTCTTCTTCAGCGAAGGCCGGCGCGACATCGACCGCGTGACCGAGGTCGGCGCGAGCCGCTACATGTCGGTGCCCAGCTACCAGATCGACCGCGGCATCTTCGAGAACTACCTCGCCGAGGAAGCCGCGCGGCGCGGCGTGAAGTTCATCGACCATGCGATGGTCCGCCAGCTCGACCTGGCCGGGGACGCCCACACGCCGCACCGCCTGAGCTGGACGCAGGACGGCGCCACGCACGCCATCGAGGCGCGCTGGGTGGTCGACGCCTGCGGGCGCGCCGGCATCATCAAGCGCAAGCTGGGGCTGGCCGAGCCCAACGCGCACGACGTCAACGCCGTGTGGTTCCGCATCGGCGCGCGCATCACGCTGGACGAATGGAGCGACGACGCGCAATGGCGCGCGCGCTGCGAGCCGCAGGCGCGCTGGCTCTCGACCAACCACCTGGTCGGGGCGGGCTACTGGGTGTGGCTGATCCCGCTGGCCTCGGGTTCGCATTCGGTGGGCATCGTGGCCGACCCGAAATACCACCCGCTGGAACACATGGACACGTTCGACAAGGCGATGGACTGGCTCGCGACCTACCAGCCGCGCCTGTTCGACGAACTCGACGGCCAGCGCGAGAACCTCCAGGACTTCGCCTTCTTCCGCAAGTTCTCCTATGGCTGCAAGCAGGTGTTCTCGGGCGACCGCTGGGCGCTCACGGGCGAGGCGGGCCTGTTCCTGGATCCCTTCTACTCGCCGGGCAGCGATTTCATCGCCATCGGCAACACCTACATCTGCGACCTGATCGCGCACGACCGCGCCGGCCATTCGGTGGCCGCGCGCGCCCAGCTCTACGACCAGATCTACCACTCGTTCTACGAGAGCACCCTGGCCCTCTACCAGGACCAGTACGGCCTCTTCGGCGACCCCGAGGTGCTGCCGGTGAAGGTCATCTGGGACTACACCTACTACTGGGCCGTGCTCTCGCGGCTGTTCTTCCACGACCGCCTGACCGACCTCGCCCTGCTGGGCCGCGTGAAGGACGAGATGCTCCAGTGCCAGCACCTCAACGTCGCCGTGCAGGATTTCCTGCGCGACTGGTCGGTCGTGAGCGAGAAGCGCAACCCGGCCGTGATGCTCGACCAGTCGAAGCTGCCGTGGTTCGCCGAACTCAACCGCAGCCTCAACGACACCCTGGACGACGAGGCCTTCGTCGAACGCATGCGCGCGGCGCTCGCGCAGTTGCGGGCCCTCGCCGTCGAACTCCTGGCGCGGGCGCGCGAGACCCATCCCGGCCTCGCCGCCGAGGCGCTCGACGCGTTGCTGGCGCCGACGGACGCGCGCCCGGCGCGGGCCGGCGCCGCCGGATCGCGGCCCATGCTCTTCGGCATGGACGCCATCGCCGAGCCGGCCTGAGCCGTCCGCGGAGTGCCGGGGTGCCCCGGGCGCCCGGCCACGCCGTTTACCCCATCTTTACGGAGCATTCAAGCCGGCTTGCCGGCCGCGACCCATCATGGCCCGCATGAGCACCCCCCAACTCCTGATGATCGAAGACGACGCCCGCCTCGCGCAGATGGTGAGCGAGTACCTGACGCAGTCGGGCTTCGCCTTCGCGCACGCGGCCGACGGCGCGAGCGGCATCGAACAGCTGCAGCAGCGTTCGCCCGACCTGGTCATCCTCGACCTCATGCTGCCCGACATCGACGGCCTGGAGGTGTGCCGCCGCATCCGCGCCCTGCCGGGGGCGCTGTCGCGCGTGGCGATCCTGATGCTGACGGCCAAGGGCGATCCGATGGACCGGATCATCGGCCTGGAGATCGGCGCCGACGACTACCTGCCCAAGCCGTTCGAGCCGCGCGAGCTGCTCGCGCGCATCCGCGCCGTGCTGCGCCGGCGCGGCGAGGGCGGCCTGCATGGCGGCAACGCCACCGACGCGGCCGCCGCCGAGAACCTGCTGATGCGCTTCGGCTCGCTGGAGATCGACCGCAACAGCCGCACCGTGACGGTCGCGGGCACGCCGGCCGAACTCACCTCCTACCAGTTCGACCTGCTGGTGGCGATGGCCGAGCGCGCCGGCCGCGTTCTCACGCGCGACCAGATCATGGAGGCCGTGCGCGGGCGCGAGCTGGAGGCCTTCGACCGTTCGATCGACGTCCACATGGGCCGCATCCGCGCGGCCATCGAGGCCGATGCCAAGAACCCCAAGCGCATCCTGACCGTGCGCGGCGTGGGCTATGTCTTCGCCAGGCAGCAGGATTGAGCCCGTGGTCGGGCTCTTCACGCGGCACCTGTACGTGCGCATCTGGCTGGCGGTGCTCGCCGGCGTGGCGGTGGTCGCGCTGGCGGCGGGCTGGGCCTGGCAGATCGCCGACGAGCAGCGCGCCGCGCCGCTGCCGCGCGAGGTGGTCCTGCGCGACGCGCAGGACCGCGTGATCGGCACCGGCGCGTCGCTGCGCACCAGCCGGCCGGGCGAGCCGCTGGAATTCACCATCACGCTCAAGGACGGGCAGGTCTTCCAGATGCAGTTCGGCCCGCGCCCCGACCGTGGCGGCGGGCCGCCGCCGTGGGTGCGCCCGCAGACCGGCTTCCTCTGGCTCATGGGGCTGGTCGGCCTGGCCGTGGCGATCGGGCTGTTCCCGATCGTGCGGCGCCTCACGCAGCGCCTGGAGACCCTGCAGCGCGGCGTGCAGCGCTGGGGCGAGGGCGACCTCGCCGCGCGCGTGCCCGAGGACGGCCAGGACGAGGTCGCCGACCTCGCGCGCCGCTTCAACGCCGCCGCCGCGCGCATCGAGACCCTGGTGCGCTCGCACAAGTCGCTGCTGGCCAACGCCTCCCACGAACTGCGCTCGCCGCTCACGCGCATCCGCATGGGACTGGAACTGATGGGCGGCGGGCGGCCCCATCCCGGCGCGCGCGAGGAGATCGCGCGCAACATCGGCGAACTCGACCAGCTCATCGACGAGATCCTGCTGTCGAGCCGGCTCGACGCCCACGAGGCCGACATGGGCACGGTCGAGGGGGTGGACCTGACCGGACTGGCCGCCGAGGAGTGCGCCCGCATGGACGCCGAACTGGAGGTGACCGAGGGCACCGACAACGCCGCGCTCACGGTGGACGGCGTGCCGCGCCTGCTGCGCCGCGCCATCCGCAATCTGCTGGAGAACGCGCGGCGCTACGGCGCGGGCGACATCTCCGTGCGGCTCGACGCCGCCGGGGGCTTCGCGCGCATCCACGTCGACGATCGCGGCCCCGGCGTGCCGGCCGCCCTGCGCGAGCGCATCTTCGAGCCCTTCTACCGCCTGCCCGGCGCCAGCGAGCGCGAGGGCGGGGTCGGCCTGGGGCTGGCGCTGGTCAAGTCGATCGTCGAGCGCCACGGCGGCACGGTCGCCTGCGAGGACCGCCCCGGCGGCGGCGCGAGCTTCGTGATCGCGCTGCCGCGTCCGATCTGAGGCCGCCACGCGGCGCCATCCACACCCACCCAAACCGACAAAGTCCCCTGCCAGAAACATCTTGGAACCGGCTCTGCCGGGCCACCGGTGTTGCCCCTGCGAGAGGGTTGGCGAGGCGCGCGAAGACTGGGGCGGTTTTGGTCACTCCCCCAGGTAGCGGCCCACGATGCTGTCGGGCAGGAAGCATCCTCGCGACAGGTAGTCGTCGAGCCGCTTGCGGTCGGGACTGCGCAGCTTGACCAGCGGCGGCAACGCGCCGCGGATGCGGGAGAACATCAGCCGCAGCTTCAGCGGCGTGCGGCGCCACCGTCCGAGCACGTGATAGAAGTACGGCCCCGCCTCGGCCTCGGCCAAGTGCAGGCGATAGCGTCCTCCGGCGCGCAGGATGCGCTGGAGGGCCAGGTGCATGCTCAGATACGACGGCATGTCGATGCGCTGCACCAGCGCGTCGTACAGCCCCAGCGCCTGCAGGTGGCCCACGTAGCCTTCGCCGCTGCGGGGGATCACCTCGGTGGTGAATTCGTGCTGCAGGTCGTTGATGAAGGGGCTGTTCGGGGGCGCTGCCATGAACCAGTTCTCGACCACCGGCCAGGCCGGATCGGCGGTGTAGAGCGCCAGCCGGTAGCCAATGAAGTCGCTTCGTGAAGCCCGTTGCAACGCCAGTACCCAGTCCAGCGGCTGCGTGAGGATGATGCTGGCATCCAGCCAGATGCCGCCATGACGCCGCAGCACTTCGAGCCGCAGCCAGTCCGCGCGCCGCGTGGGCGACTGCGCGGCGAGGGCCGGCGGCCATTCGATGCCATGAACCGCCGCGCTCCGGTCGTCGAGCACCCGGATATCGAAGCCCGGGTTCAACAGCCGCCACCGCGCGACGCAGCGCCGCACCACAAGGGGCGGCTCGGCACCCGTCCAATAGGTCCAGACGAGCGCGGGGATGTCGCGCCCGTTGGGGCGGGCATCATCGCCGAACACGTGCGACGCGAACGCGGGCTCCGGCGCGATCTCCAGGGATCGCCGCCGCAGCGCGTAATAACGACGCAGCCAGCCCGCCAGCCAGAGTTCGCCGTAATGCCGCAGGCGCCGCAGGCGTGGGTTGCTCAGGCCCGCCATGGGGCGAAGCCTCGATGGAACCGAAGGCAGCGCAGCCACCAGCCGCGCTGGAGGTAGACGCGCTCGAGCTGGCGCGGCGACAGGGGCGAGAATTCGCGGAAATCCTGGCGGACGCGCTCGGCGACGCTGGCGGCAGCGTCGTGCGAGCGGAGGAAGCGCATGGCGCCGATCAGATTGCGCGCGCTCTGGTGGGCCATGGCCAGGCGAACACGTGCATCGTCACGGCAGACGCCATCGCCAGACGCGAGCGCCCGGGCCAGGCCGTCCAGGGCACGCGACTGGTCCAGGCACTTCCGCAGGGTCATGGTGCCCAGGATGCTGTCACCACGCTGGCGGTAAGCCACCCACGGGCGGGGCTGGTAGTAGAAACTGTCCGCGCGAAGCGCCAGCAGGGGCATGGTGGCCATGTCCTCGAAAAAGCGCCCCGGCGGAAAACGCAGATCGTCGGCCCAGAGCGTGCGCCGGCCGATCTTCGACCACGCATGCAACTGGCCGGTCATGAGCATGCCAGCCAGTGCCGCGCAGCAATCGCGCGAGGGTTGCCTCGCCGGGCCGTCGAAGGTCCGGCAATGCAGCTCTCCACGCAGGCGGTGCTTGAGTCGGGTGCGCTCGCGCCACACGCGGAAGTCGCACAGGACGAGGTCCGGGGCATGGCGCTCGACGATGTCGCACAGTTCGGCGAGCGCCCCGGGCAGCAGCTTGTCGTCGGCGTCGAGGAACCAGAGGTAGTCGCCCGACGCGGCATCGATCAGGGTGTTGCGCGCGGCGCTCAACCCGCGGTTGCGTTCATGCCGCAGCACGCGCAGGCGCCCATCGAAGCGTGCCGCGAGCCCGAGCAGCAGGGCATGCGATGCGTCGGTGGAACGATCGTCCAGGGCGATGACCTCGACGCCCTCGCCAGCTTGTCGCATCACGGAATCAATGCATTCCTCCAGGTAGCAGGCCACGTCGTACACCGGAATCAGGATGCTGACCCACGGCGTCCTCGCGACGGCGCGGGCCTCCGGTGCCGTCATGGGGGCACGGGCCGTTCGGCCGGCCACCCACGCCCGTCGTCACGCTCGACGCCGACGAGCGCCGACCAGTTCACGATCACCGCGAACAGGTAGAACATGATGCCGCTGTTGTGCGCGAAGAAGACCTGCGTCAGGCCGAAGCCGATGTAGAGCACCGGGATGGCCAGGCCGCTCAGGCGCAGGGCCAGGATCTGGTCGCGCTTGGCGGTGTCGGCATGCCGGGCCAGGCGCCCGCGTGTCGGCCAGAACATGAAGACCGGAATCGCATAGAAGGACAGGAGCGCGAGCAGCCCGATCACGCCGCGCTTGACGAGCACGTCCAGCACCTCGTTGTGGACGAACTTGTACTCGACGATGGCCGGGTGGTATTTGCCCGCGGCGGCGCGTTCGGCCTTCTGTTCCATGTACGGCGCGAATCCCCAGCCCAGCAGCGGCTTCTCCTTGATCATGTCGACGGCGAAGCGCCAGTGCTCCATGCGCTGCCCGACTGAACTGCTCGCGTCGCGCGCGGTGTCGTAGGTCTGCACTTCCTGCTCCATGATGTGAAAGCGCTGGGCCACCACCTGGTAGTTCATCACACCGACCAGCGCGATCAGCGCGGCCAGGCCGGCCATGGCCTTGAGGACCGCCCGCCGGTCGATCCGGTAGAGCAGCAGCAGCCCAACCGGAATGGCCAGCAGCAGTGCTAGCCAGCCGCCCCGGGACTGCGACAGGACGGAGCCGTGCAGGCCCGCCAGCACCGCGACCCCCGCCAGCAGCTTGCCCCGCCCGTCGAGGCGCTTGCGCATGCAGAGGGCCTGCACCAGCAGCATCACCGCCATGAGCAGCGCGAGGTTGCCCCACTGGATGGCGTTGGTGTGCTTGGTCGGGAAACCCGAGGCCCGCGGCGCGCCCTCGACGTGCACCTGCCACAGGGCCACGGCGCCAGCGCCCAGGCAGCCCGCGACCAGTCCCCAGTAGAACAATCTGGGGCGCGGCGGATGGACGGTGGCGAACAGGAGGCAGATCGCGCCCGCCACGAACTTGGCGGGCCGGTCCCATTGGCCGGCGCGCTCCGAGGGGTCGGCGATCGACATCCAGAGCACGGCCATCGCGAGCATGGACGCGAACATCAGCCAGGTGACACGGTCGTGGGGGGACCTGATCCACTTGTGCACCGAGGCGATCGCCGCGATAAAAAGCAGCGCCGCACCGTAGGAGTAGCCGGACTGCAGGACCAACGCCACGCCCGGCAGCAGGAAGGCGGCCCCCGTGCTCACGGATCGAAGGCCCGGA
Organism: Comamonadaceae bacterium OTU4NAUVB1; assembly: GCA_024372625.1. Classification (NCBI taxonomy): domain Bacteria; kingdom Pseudomonadati; phylum Pseudomonadota; class Betaproteobacteria; order Burkholderiales; family Comamonadaceae; species Comamonadaceae bacterium OTU4NAUVB1. Next base: position 3,197,999 of record CP099605.1, read on the forward strand.
ATGTGCTTCGTCGGGGAAAGGAAATGACTCATCGATTGGCCCGAGGCGAGCAGAAAACGGCAATGGTATCGCCTGCCCATGCACCGGTTCGCCACGTGCCGGTTGCAGGCGCGGCGGCGGGACGCGGCTACGACGTCGCTGGCGGCAGCCCGGCATGCACGCCGCGCAGCAGGGTCTCGTAGCGCGCGTGCATTCGCGAGACGTCGAATTCGAGTTCCGCCTGCTTGCGGGCCGCGCGACCCAGGGCCTCGGCATGGCCGGGTTGCGTGAGCAGGGTTTCGAGCGCCTCGGCCAACGCCTGGACGTCGCCCTCGGGCACCAGCAGGCCGGTGCGGCCATGGGCGATCACCTCGCGCACGCCCACCACGTCGCTGCCGATACAGGCGCAGCCGGCAGCCATGGCCTCTAGCAACGCGAGCGGCATGCCCTCGTAATGGGTGGCGAGCACGAAGATGCGATGCTGCGCCAGCAGCGCGGGCATGTCGGCCACCTGGCCCAGGAAGCGCACCTGCGCATCCAGACCGAGCTGGTGGACCAACCCCTGCATCGCCTTGCGCTGGCGCTGCTTGCCGCCGCCGGCCAACGCCAGGGGCGGCGCGAGGCCTCCGGACCCCAGCAGCGCCAGCGCGCGCACCAGGGTCGCGTGGTCTTTCTGGCGGCCGAAGCGGGAGGCCATGAGGATGGCGTTCTCACGTGCCTGCCACGGCAGTGCCGGTACGGCGTGAATGCGCGCCAGGTCGACGCCGTTGGGAATGGCGATGCAGCGCTCCGCCGGAAAGCCGAGCTCCAGCAGGTGGTCCCGCACTCCCAGTGAGACCCCGACCGTCGCTGCCGAGCGGCGGGCGAGCCACAGCGCCTGAGCGAGCCGCCAGCGGGTGTAGCGCTCGCGCGAGTTGTGCTCGACATGCACCAGGTGCGGCACGCCGGCCAGCAGGCCCGCGTAGCGTCCCCACAGATGCTCGCTGAAGCCATGCGCGACGAGGATGTCCGGCCGCCAAGCGCGGGCCAGGCTGCGCAGCGTCCAGATGGTGGCCGCGTGCGACCAGCCCGGGACGACGCGCACGTCGAGCCCTTCGTCGCGCAGCGCGGCCACCCGGTCCGGATCGGTGCTCGGCTTGCGCCGCAGGACCAGCACCGTGTCCATGGCCTGAGCGCGACGGGCGGCGCGGCAGAGGTCGACCGCCACTTGGTTGGCACCGGAGAAGCCTCCGGTGACGAAATGCATCACGCGCACCGGATCTCGCAGAAGAGGACGGCGAAGGGTGCGCGCGATTGGTGCGCCGACTTCAATGACCGTGGCCGAAGGACTCGCCGGCCTTCAGGCGATAGACGGTGCCGCAGTAGGAGCAGCGTGCCTCGCCCGTGCGGGCGATGTCGAGGTAGACCTTGGGATGCGTGTTCCAGAGCTTCATGTCGGCCAGGGGGCTCGGGCAGAAGACGAGACCCTGGTGGTTGAGGTCGCTGGCGCGCACCTCGACGACGGCGACGGGCTTGGCGTTGCTGGCGCTGGCCGCCGAGATAGGGGGGAGGTTGCTCATGATGTTCAGACCTTCGCGAGCCAGTGGGCGTACTTGGGATTCCTGCCGTTGACGATGTCGAAGAAGGCGCTCTGCACCTTCTCGGTCACCGGTCCGCGCGAGCCGCCGTCGCCGCGGTTGCCGATCTCCACGCGGTCGAGTTCGCGGATCGGCGTGACCTCGGCGGCGGTGCCGGTGAAGAAGGCTTCGTCGGCGATGTAGACCTCGTCGCGCGTGATTCGTTTCTGCACCACCTCGATGCCGAGGTCCTTGGCGATGTGCAGGATGGTGTTGCGCGTGATGCCGTTGAGGGCGCCGGCCGACAGGTCGGGCGTGTAGATGGTGTCGCCCTTGACGATGAAGACGTTCTCGCCCGCGCCCTCGGAGACGAACCCGCTGGCGTCGAGCAGCAGCGCCTCGTCGTAGCCGTCGTCCAGCGCTTCCATGTTGGCCAGGATCGAGTTGCTGTAGTTGCTCACGGCCTTGGCCTGCGTCATCGTGATGTTGACGTGGTGGCGCGTGTAGCTGGAGGTCTTCACGCGGATGCCGCGCTTCAGGCCTTCCTCGCCGAGGTAGGCGCCCCAGGCCCAGGCCGCGACCATCGCGTGGATGGTGTTGCCGCGCGGGCTGACGCCCAGCTTCTCGGAGCCGATCCACACCAGTGGGCGCAGGTAGCAGCTCTCCAGGTGGTTCTCGCGCACGACCTGCTTCTGCGCCTCCATCAGTTCCTCGCGCGTGAAGGGCAGCTTCATGCGCAGGATCTTGGCGCTGTTGAACAGGCGCTCGGTGTGCTCCTCCAGGCGGAAGATGGCGGTGCCGTCGACCGTCTTGTAGGCCCGCACGCCCTCGAAGGCGCCGCAGCCGTAGTGCAGCGTGTGGCTGAGGACATGGATCTTGGCGTCGCGCCACTCCACGAGTTGGCCATCCATCCAGATCTTGCCGTCGCGGTCGTCCAGCGAGGGGGGGAGCACGCTCATTTCTTGTCCTTTGGGGGGAGGGCGACGGGGCGTCGCAAAGCCCGCGATTTTACGGCGGGCGTGCGCCGACGCGCTGGCGACGGGCCGCACGGGCGCGACGACAATGACCCGTTTCGTTCATCGCCAGATAAAGGTTGCATCCCGTGTCCGTATTCAAGAACGTCATCGTCTATCGCATCGAGGCGCCCTGGTCGCAGTCGCTCTCGGAAGCCGAGGAGGCGCTCGCGGCCCAGCGCTTCGTGCCCTGCACGCCGTCGCAGGAGAAGTCCGCCGGCTGGGTCGGCCCGCGCGGCGACGAGCACGGCCTGCTGATCGAGTCGGTGGGCGGCCAGTGGATCCTGGAGTTCATGGTCGAGTCCAAGACCCTGCCGGGCTCGGTGGTGCGCCGCAAGGTCGACGAGCGCTGCGCGCAGATCGAGGCCACCACCGGCCGCAAGCCCGGCAAGAAGGAGAAGAAGGAGCTCAAGGAGGACATCACCCACGAGCTGCTGCCGATGGCCTTCACGCGCCACGCGCGCATCGCGGTCTGGATCGACCCCGCCGAGCGCCGGCTGGTCGTCAACGTCGCCAACGCGGCGCGCGCCGACGAGGTCGTGACCAGCCTGGTCAAGGCGTTCGAGGGCTTCGCGGTGACGCAGATCAACACGCTGGTCGAACCGGCCGCCGCGATGGCGAACTGGCTCTCGACGCAGGAGCCGCCGGCGGGTTTCACCATCGACCGCGAGTGCGAGCTGCGCGCCACGGACGAGTCGAAGTCGGTCGTGCGCTATGCCAAGCACGCCCTGGACATCGAGGAGGTGCGCCAGCACATCGCCGCCGGCAAGCGGCCCACGCGCCTGGCCATGACCTGGGACGACCGCGTGTCCTTCGAGCTGACCGAGGGCATGCAGATCCGCAAGATCGCCTTCCTGGAGAGCACCGACCGCGCGGCGGACGGCAAGAAGGAGGACAACTTCGACGCCGACGCGGCCATCGCCACCGGCGAGCTCGGCCAGCTGGTGCCGGAGCTGCTGGAGGCGCTCGGCGGCGAGGCGGCGCTGGGCCTGTCGGCGGCCGACCTGCCGTCGGTGGCGAAGGATGCGAACGACACGATCGGCGCTCCGGCCAAGGCCGCGGCGACCGGCCCGGCGGCACCGACGGACGCGGCGACCGAAGCGGAAGACGCGCCGTTCTGAGCCGTCCGGGCCGGTGCAGCGACCGGCCGGTGGGCGCGTGTCAGTCGGTCGTCCCGGGCCGCACCAGCGTCCACTCGCGCAGCTTGCCGCCTGCGAACACGCCGTCGACATGCGACTCGCCGCCGTCCTTCCAGCGGTAGGTCTCGGGCTGCGTGTCCGGGGGCGAGCGCAGTTCGCCGAGCGAGCGCGTCATCGCCACCACGTGCAGCAGGGTCATGCCCGGCTTGAGCTTGGCGTTGAGCATCACGGCGCTGGCGACGTAGCCGATCGGCCGGCTCGAGGCGCGCTTGAGCACGGTCATCGTGCGCGTGAAATGCAGCAGCAGGAACATCACGATGCCGCCGGCGACCACCGCCACGCCGGGCCAGCCGTACTGGCGCCAGGCGAAGCCGAGCACGACCAGACCCACGACCGGAACGAAGACTTTCTGAAGATTCATGGCGCGCATTGTCGGTGCGCCATGGCGCGCGCCGATGAGGGATGACCACATGCCGAGGCTCAGGACTGCAGCCGCCGCACCACCTCCATCGCCTCCTCCACGCGCTCGACGGCATGGATCTCCAGCCCCTCGACCGGCTTCTTCGGCGCGTTCGCCTTGGGCACCACGGCGACGCTGAAGCCGAGCTTGGCGGCCTCCTTCAGCCGCTCCTGGCCGCGCGGCGCGGGCCGCACCTCGCCGGCCAGGCCGACCTCGCCGAAGGCGATGAAGCCCTTGGGCAGCGGCTTGCCGCGCAGGCTCGACGTGATCGACAGCATCACCGCCAGATCGGCCGCCGGCTCGGTGATGCGCACGCCGCCCACCGCGTTGACGAACACGTCCTGGTCCATGCACGCGATGCCGGCGTGGCGGTGCAGCACGGCCAGCAGCATCGCCAGGCGGTCGCGGTCCAGGCCCACCGACAGGCGCCGAGGGCTCGGCCCGCCGCTGTCGACCAGCGCCTGGACCTCCACCAGCATCGGCCGCGTGCCCTCCAGCGTGACCAGCACGACGCTGCCGGGCACCGGCTCGGCGTGCTGGCTCAGGAAGATCGCGCTCGGGTTGGCCACGCCCTTCAGGCCGCGTTCGGTCATGGCGAAGACGCCGATCTCGTTGACCGCGCCGAAGCGGTTCTTGATGGCGCGCACGAGGCGGAAGCTCGAGTGCGTGTCGCCCTCGAAGTACAGCACCGTGTCGACCATGTGCTCCAGCACGCGCGGGCCGGCCAGGGCGCCCTCCTTGGTCACGTGGCCCACCAGCACGATCGCCGTGCCGCTGGCCTTCGCGAAGCGCGTGAGGTGCGCCGCGCACTCGCGCACCTGCGCCACCGAGCCGGGCGCGGAGGTGAGCTGGTCGGAGTAGACGGTCTGGATCGAGTCGATCACCGCGATGGCCGGGCGGTTGGCGTCCAGCGTGGCGATGATCTTCTCCAGCTGGATCTCCGGCAGCACCTGGACCTGCGAGTGCTCCAGCCCGAGCCGCCGCGAGCGCAATGCGACCTGCGCGCCGCTCTCCTCGCCGGTGACGTAGAGGGCGTTCTGTCCGGCGCGCTGCAGCGCGTCGACCGCCTGCAGCAGCAGCGTGGACTTGCCGATGCCCGGGTCGCCGCCGATGAGCGTCACGCCCCCGGGCACGATGCCGCCGCCGAGCACGCGGTCGAGTTCGTCGATGCCCGTGGGCGTGCGGTCGACGTCGCTGGCCTGGATCTCCGAGAGCACCGCGATCTCGCTGGTGCCGGCCAGCGCCGCGAACGGCGCGCTGAAGCGGTTGTTGGCCGGCCCGCCCCCGGCGGCCTGGGCCACCTGCTCGACGAGGGTGTTCCAGGCGCCGCAATGCGGGCACTTGCCCAGCCATTTCGCGCTCGTGCCGCCGCAGGTGCTGCAGACGTAGTTGGTTTTTTCCTTGGCCATCGGGGGAGTGTAGGGAGGCACGAAGACCGGCGCCGGGTCGCGCCGGGGTATGCCGCCGCAGCAAGGCAGACGTGGCGTAAACGTGGGGGCGGCCCCACGCGGCTTGCCGGAAAATCCGTGCCATCCACCGATTCCAACCATCCCGACGGAGACACCCCCCCATGACCTTCACCCGCCGCCAACTGCTGCAGACCACCGGGGCCGGTGGCGCCGCCGCCCTGCTCGCCGGCATCGGCCGGACGGCGTTCGCCCAGACGCCGAACGCGCACATCGAGACCGCCTCCATCATCACCGGCTTCGCCGCCGGCGGCACCTCCGACAACATCTGCCGGCGCATCGCCCTCAAGCTGGCGCCCGACTTCGCCAAGACGGTCGTGGTGGAGAACCGCACCGGCGCCGGCGGCCAGATCGCCATCGGCTACGTCAAGGGCCGCCCGGCCGACGGCACGGCGATCCTGCAGACGCCGACCTCGATGCTCACGATCTATCCGCACATCTACAAGAAGCTGCCCTACGACTTCGCCACCGACCTGACGCCGGTCTCGCTGGGCTGCTCGTTCGACTTCGGCTTCGCGGTCGGACCGTCGGTGCCCGCGAGCGTGAAGACCGTGCCGGACTTCCTGGCCTGGGCCAAGGCGAACCCGACGGGCGCCAACTTCGGCTCGCCGGCCGCGGGCTCGACGCCGCACTTCATCGGCGCGCTGCTGGGCAAGGGCGCCGGCGTCGAACTCAAGCACGCGGCCTACCGCGGCACGCAGCCGGCCATGCTCGACCTGCTGGGGGGCAACGTCTCGGCCGTCTCCGGGCCCGTGGGCGACATCACCCAGCACCTGGCCAGCGGCAAGGTGCGCATCCTGGGCGTCTCGGGCGAGAAGCGCAGCCGCTTCGCGCCGGACGTGCCGACCTTCGGCGAGCAGGGCATCCCCGACATGGCGCACAGCGAGTGGTTCGCCTTCTTCCTGCCGGCCAAGGCATCGCCCGAACTGGTCGCGCGCCTGAACGCGTCGATGCGCGCCGCGCTGGCCTCGAAGGACGTGATCGACGGCCTGGGCACCTTCGGCCTGGAGGCGATGTCGTCCTCGCCCGAGGAGCTCATGGCGCTGCTGAAGAAGGACACGGCCAAGTGGGGCCCGATCGTGAAGAAGGTCGGCTTCACCGCCGAGGCGTGACCGGGGCGCGCGCATGAAGGCCTGCATCTACGGCGCCGGCGCCATCGGCGGCTGGATCGGCGCGGCGCTGGCGCGCGCGGGCGTGACGCCGAGCGTGGTCGCGCGCGGGGCGACGCTCGGGGCGCTGCGCCACGAAGGGCTCTCGCTGGTGCGCGGCGCGCCCGGCGGCACGGACGAGGACGGGACGCGCGAGCGTTTCGCCGTCGAGGCGGTGGACGATCCGGCCGCGCTCGGCGTGCAGGACCTGGTCGTGGTCGCGGTGAAGGCCCCGGCGCTCGCGGGCGTGGCCGAGCGCATCGCGCCGCTGCTGGGCACCGACACCGTGGTGTTGACGGCCATGAACGGCGTGCCCTGGTGGTTCCTCGACGGCGGCTTCGGCGGCGCGCTGGCCGGCACGCGGCTGGCGGCGGTCGACCCCGACGGCGCCATCGCGGCGGCGATCCCCGCGCGCCACGTGGTCGGCGGCGTGGTGCACGCGAGCTGCTCGCTCGACGCGCCGGGCGTGGTGCGACACCACTTCGGCAACGGCCTGCTGCTGGGCGAACCTTCGGGCGAGGCGACGCCGCGCGTGCGCGACCTCGCGGCGCTGCTGGCGCGCGGCGGCATCGAGGCACGCGTCTCCCCGCAGATCCAGAAGGACGTCTGGTTCAAGCTCTGGGGCAACATGACCGTCAACCCGGTCAGCGCCCTCACCGGCGCCACCACCGACCTCATCATGGACGACGCGCTGGTGCGCGGCTTCATCTCCGCGGTGATGCGGGAGGCGCGCGAGATCGGCGCGCGCATCGGTCTGCCGATCGCCGACAGCCCGGAGGACCGCCACGCCGTGACGCGCCGGCTCGGTGCCTTCAAGACCTCGATGCTGCAGGACGTGGAGGCCGGCCGCGCGGTCGAACTCGACGCGCTGGTGGGCGCGGTGCGCGAACTCGGCCGGCTCACGGACGTCGCGACGCCGTTCACCGACGCGCTGTTCGGGCTCGCCCGGCTGCAGGCCCGGCAGCGCGGGCTGTACTGACCGGGCCCGCGGGCCGACGCCGGGCGACGTCCCGGCCGCGCCGCCGGCGCGCGCGCTCAGTCGTCCACGGCCACCGGCACGCGCGGCGCCACCGCGCACATCAGTTCGTAACCGACCGTGCCGGCCGCCCGCGCCACCTCGTCGATGCACAGCACGGTGCCGTCGGCGGCACGGCCCCACAGCGTGACCTCGCTGCCGATGCCCGGCGCCCGCGCCGCGCCGGCGCCGCCGCGCGCGCGCAGCACGGGTTCGAGGTCGATCGTCACCATGTCCATGCTCACGCGCCCGACCACCCGCGTGCGCACGCCGTCGACCAGCACCGGCGTCCCGGTGGGCGCGTGACGCGGGTAGCCGTCCGCGTAGCCGATCGCGGCGACGCCGAGGGTCATCGCCGCGTCGGCGACGAAGTTCGACCCGTAGCCGACCGTCGCGCCGGGCGCGAGCGACTGCACGCCGATGAGCCTCGTCGCGAGCGTCATGCCGGGGCGCAGCCGCCAGTGGGCGGCGTCGTGCTCGGGATGGTCGGGCGCGCTGCCGTAGAGCACGATGCCCGGGCGCACCCAGTCGGCGCGCGTGCGCTCGGCATGGCGCAGCACGGCGGCGCTGTTGGCCAGCGAGCGTTCGCCCGGCAGGTCCTGCGTGACCCGCTCGAAGGTGGACAGCGCCGCATCGATGCCACGCTCGCCGTCGGCGTCGCTGAAGTGCGTCATCAGCGAGATCTCGTCGACCTGGGGCAGGGCGTTCAGGCGTGTCCAGGCGGCGCGGTAGCGCTCGGGCGCGAAGCCCAGGCGGTTCATGCCGGAATTCATCTTCAGGAACACCCGGTGCGGCACCTGCGTCTTGTGCGCGGCCAGCATGTCGATCTGCGCGTCGGAGTGCACCGTGTGCCACAGGCCCAGGCGCGAGCAGAGTTCGAGGTCGCGCGGTTCGAAGACGCCCTCGAGCAGCAGCACCGGCCCGCGCCAGCCCAGAGCGCGCACGCGCTCGGCCTCGCCCAGGTCGAGCAGCGCGAAGCCGTCGGCGGCCCGCAGGCCGTCGAACGCGCGCTCGATGCCGTGGCCGTAAGCGTCGGCCTTGACCACCGCCCACACGCGCGCGTCGAGCGCGAAACGGCGCACGCACGCGAGGTTGTGGCGCAAGGCATCGCGATGAACGGTGGCGAGGATGGGACGGGGCACGGGCGGACGACCTTTTCACGGAGATGGCGAGACCCGTGAATTCCTGCACGCAAGGCGCAGGAAACCTGGGGTTTTGCGCCAGATTTTGGCATTTCACCCCATGCTATAACCGCGCTCACGAACGTGCGTTCTTTTTACTTAAGACGCCTTTTTTCCCCGCCCCACACGCCAGTCCACTGGCCAGCCAGCCCATCGATGAAGCGCGGTTTCTACACCATCATGTCGGCCCAGTTCTTCTCGTCGCTGGCCGACAACGCGCTCTTCGTGGCTGCCGTCGAACTGATGCGAACCTCGGGCGCGCCCGAGTGGCAACGCGCCGCGCTGGTGCCCATCTTCACGCTCTTCTATGTCGCGCTGGCGCCGCTGGTGGGAGCCTTCGCCGACGCCTTTCCCAAGGGCAAGGTCATGTTCGCCAGCAACGCCATCAAGGTGGCGGGCTGCCTGATGATGCTGTTCGGCTCGCACCCCCTGCTGGCCTACGCGGTGGTCGGGCTCGGGGCCGCGGCGTACTCGCCGGCCAAGTACGGCATCCTCACCGAGCTGCTGCCCTCGTCGCAGCTGGTCAAGGCCAACGGCTGGATCGAGGGCCTCACCATCGCCTCGATCATCCTGGGCATCGTGCTGGGCGGCCAGCTCGTGGGGCACATGGTGTCGAGCCACCTGCTGGCGCTGGACTTTCCGGTCCTCGACACCGCCATCGACACGCCGCCCGAGGCGGCGATCTCGATGCTGATCTTCATCTACGCGCTGGCGGCCTGGTTCAACACGCGCATCCCGCACACCGGCGTCGAGATGCGCCCGGTGCGCGCCAACCCGCAGCACGGCATGGCGCGCAACGTCGCCGCCCTGCTGCCGGACTTCTGGCAGTGCAACATGCGCCTGTGGCGCGACAAGCTCGGCCAGATCTCGCTGGCGACCACCACGCTCTTCTGGGGCGCGGGCGGCAACCTCAAGTACATCGTGCTGGCCTGGGCCTCGCTCGCGCTGGGCTACAACACGGCGCAGGCTTCGTCGCTGACCGGCGTGGTGGCCATCGGCACTGCCGTGGGCGCCATCGTCGCGTCGATGCGCATGCGCCTGGACATGGCCACCCGCGTGATCCCGCTGGGCATCGGCATGGGACTCCTGGTGATCGGCATGAACTTCATCGGCAACATCTGGGTGGCGGTGCCGTTCCTGATCCTGCTGGGTGGGTTCGGCGGTTTCCTGGTGGTGCCGATGAACGCCCTGCTGCAGCACCGCGGCCACAACCTGATGGGCGCGGGCCGGTCGATCGCGGTGCAGAACTTCAACGAGCAGGCCTGCATCCTGGTGCTGGGCGCGTTCTACACCGCCTGCACGGGCCTGGGACTGTCGGCCTACACGGCCATCACCGCCTTCGGCATCGTGGTCGCGGGCTTCATGTGGCTGATCCGTCGCTGGCATCAGAACAACCTCAGGCGCTACCCGGAGGAGGTCGAGCACCTGCTGGCCATCGCGCGCAGCGACAAGCACCACTGAGCCGGCGCATGGAGACGATCTACGACTTCGAGGCCGACGACATCGACGGCGGGCGGGTGGCGTTCGATGCGTTCCGCGGCCGGGTGCTGCTGATTGTCAACACGGCCAGCCGCTGCGGCTTCACGCCCCAGTTCGACGGCCTGGAGGCGCTGCACCGCGCTCATGCCGGGCAGGGGCTGGTGGTGCTGGGTTTCCCGTCGAACCAGTTCGGGGCCCAGGACCCGGGCAGCGACGCCGAGATCGGTGCCTTCTGCCGGACCCACCACGGCGTGAGCTTCCGGATGATGCGCAAGATCGATGTCAACGGCGAGCGCGCGAGCCCGCTCTACCGCTGGCTGACGCACGAGAAGCCGGGCGTGCTGGGCACCGAGGCCATCAAGTGGAACTTCACGAAGTTCCTGGTCGGGCGCGACGGCCGGGTGATCCGGCGCTACGCGCCGCTGGACAAGCCGGCCTCGCTGACCGCCGACATCCAGGCGGCGCTGGCGGTGCCGCCCCCGGGCGCCTAGGCGCCGGGGTGCCCGGGCGCGTGCCGGCTCATGCCGGCGCCAGCGCCGCGTCCAGCACCTCCACCCAGTGGCGCACCGGCACCGCGCTGCCGCTCTGCAGGTGCGTGATGCAGCCGATGTTGGCCGAGGCGATGGTGGCCGGCTGGAGCTGGTTCAGGTGCCCGAGCTTGCGGTCGCGCAGCGGGTAGGCGAGCTCGGGCTGCAGCACCGAGTACGTGCCGGCCGAGCCGCAGCACAGGTGCGCCTCGCTCCGGGCGACCTGCACGTCGAAACCCAGCGCGCGCAGGTTCACCTCGACGCCGCCGCGCAGCTTCTGGCCGTGCTGCAGCGTGCAGGGCGGGTGGTAGGCGACGACGCCCTCGGGCGCGCGCACGCGCGCCTTGAGCGCCGGCACGAGCTCGGGCAGCAGCTCGCTCAGGTCGCGCGTGAGTTCGCCGATGCGCTTGGCCTTGGCCGCGTAGGCCGCGTCGTCCTTGAGGATGTGGCCGTAGTCGCGCACCGTGACGCCGCAGCCCGAAGCGTTCATGACGATCGCCTCGACCTCGCCACGGTCCACGTACGGCCACCAGGCGTCGATGTTGGCGCGCATGTGGGCCCGGCCGCCTTCGTGGTCGTTGAGGTGGAACTTCACCGCGCCGCAGCAGCCGGCCTCGGGCGCGATCACGGCCTGGATGCCGGCGGCGTCGAGCACGCGCGCGGTGGCGCCGTTGATGTTGGGCATCATCGACGGCTGCACGCAGCCCGCGAGCATCAGCACCTTGCGCGCGTGCGTGGCCGTCGGCCAGCGCCCGGCGTCCTGGCGCGCCGGCACCTTCGCCTTGAGCTTCTCCGGCAGCAGCCCGCGCACCGATTGCCCGAGCTTCATGGCCGGGGCGAACAGCGGCGAGGTCAGGCCTTCCTTGAGCAGCCAGCGCGTCGCCCGCTCGGCGGCCGGGCGCGGCACCTTCTCGTCGACGATCCGGCGGCCGATGTCGACCAGGTTGCCGTACTGCACGCCGCTCGGACAGGTGGTCTCGCAGTTGCGGCAGGTCAGGCAGCGGTCGAGGTGCAGCTGGGTGGCGCGCGTGGGCTGCTTGCCTTCGAGCACCTGCTTCATGAGGTAGATGCGACCGCGCGGGCCGTCGAGCTCGTCGCCCAGCAGCTGGTAGGTCGGGCAGGTGGCGGTGCAGAAGCCGCAGTGCACGCACTTGCGCAGGATGGCCTCGGCTTCGCGGCCGTCGGGCGTGCCCTGGAATTCGGGGGCGAGTTCGGTTTGCATCGTGGAGCGTCTCGTGTTCTGTTCGATGGGGAAGGCAGAGGATCGCAGCCGCGGGCGTTCCCGTCAGGCCGAGGGGAATGAGGGCGGTGGCGCGGCGGGCGCGGGCGGGGCGGAGGCCGGCGGGTCGAAGGACGGCCCGTCCGCGTCCGGCGAGCGCACGGGCGAGGGGGGTGGACGGGAACGAACGACGCGTCGCCGGAACGACGCCAGCCGATGACGCAGGTAGGCCGAGCGCCGCAGGTCGCGGCGCAGCGGCGGCAGCGACAGCGCCAGCAGCAGCGCGGCCAGCGGCATCACCCAGACGAAGCCGACGTACTTGAAGCCCGCCGCGCCGACGATGCCGCCCGCGATGAACATGGCCAGCAGGCCGCCGTGGAAACGCAGGGCCGGACGGCTGGCGCGCACGCGCTCGTCGGCCGCCAGGCCACGCGGGTTGCGATAGAGCAGCCGACCGAGCTCCAGCCCCAGGTCGGTGACGTGGCCGGTCATGTGGGTGGTGCGCAGGCGGCCGTGCGACATGCTCGAGCTCAGCGCGTTCTGCAGGCCCATGATGTAGGACAGCAGCAGCACCGTCAGCGGCACCGAGAACGGCGTCGGCCAGGTCAGCGTGAGGGCACCGAGCAGGCCGAACACCAGCAGCAGCCCGGCCTCCAGCAGCAGCGGCATGGCATAGGCGCTGCGCAGGTGGTGACGCTGCGCCCAGTGGACGATCACCGCCGTGCTGGCCGCGCCACCCATGAAGGCCAGCAGCGCGCCGACCGCGCCCAGGATCAGCGTCGCATGGCCCAGCACCAGGCCGTCGGCCACCTGCGAGGCGAAACCCGACATGTGCGAGGTGTACATGTGCACCACCAGCAGACCACCGGCATTCACCGCGCCGGCGTTGAACGCCAGCAGCAGCCCCAGCAGGTTGTCGATCGACGCCGTCCGGTGCCGACCGGAGAGGTGGAGCAGGCGGCGCATGGAGAGGCGGAGCGCTGGACGTAGGCGGGACGAAGGAGCGGCCGTGCGGTCGGGAAGCCCGCGACCGCTAGAGGCTGGCCGGCGCGGCGGAACGCTCGAACAGGCCGGCCGGATCGAATTCCCGCTGCAGCGCCGCCTGGATGCGCGCCAGGGCCGGAGACGGCGGCTCGCCACGCTGGGCCGCCACGCCGTTCGTCCGGCTGGCCACGGCGTCCCGGAAGCGCGTCGCGTGCCCGCCCACGGATCGCGCCGCCGCGCGCCAGTGGTCGTCCTGGCCGGCTGGGGCGCGGTACCAGCGCTGGCCGCCGTGCCACTCGACCAGCGGACCGGCGTCCTCGCGGGCACCGGCCGGCGGCGCGATCACCGGCGCGGTCTGCGGCACCGACAGCCGCCAGAGGTCGCGTGCCTCGCCGCGCTCGGCGAACCACGGCAGGCCCTGGTCGCGGCACAGCGTCCAGTCGGCCGGGGCATCGGGACACGGTTCGCCGCCCAGGTGCGAGCAGGCGGCCTCCACCGCCGCCACGGCACCGCGCAGGCGCAGGTAGAGCACGCCACGGCCCGCGTCCTCGACCCAGCAGCTGGCGTTGAGCGGCAACGGCCGCCCGCCCCAGCCGTTGAGCAGGTCGAGCGCCTCGGCCTGGCCGCACTCGAAGCGCAGCGTGGCCTCGGCCGGGGCGATGGGGAGCACCTTCAGGCTGACCTCGGCGATCACGCCGAGCGTGCCGAAGGAGCCGGCCAGCACGCGCGAGACGTCGTAGCCCGCGACGTTCTTCATCACCTGGCCACCGAAGCTCAGCACCTCGCCGCGCCCGTCGATCAGCTTGACGCCGAGCACGTAGTCGCGCACCGCGCCGACGCTGGCGCGCGCCGGACCCGACCAGCCGGCGGCGACCATGCCGCCGACCGTGCCCGCCTCGCCCGTCGCGTCGAAATGCGGCGGCTCGAACGGCAGGCACTGCCCCTCGGCCGCCAGCGCCGCCTCCAGCTCGGCCAGCGGCGTGCCGGCCCGGGCGGTGACGACCAGTTCGCTGGGCTCGTAGGCGGTGATGCCCGCGAGGGCACGGGTGTCGAGCACCTGGGTCCCGTCGCGGGCGGGGACGTCGTGGAAGTCCTTGGTGCCGCCGCCGCGGATGCGCAGCGGGGTGGCGGCGGCGGCGGCGGCGCGGATGCGCTCGACGAGAGGTTGGAACGGGGAATCCATGCGGTCGATGGTACCGCCGGAGGGCCGGCGGAGCGGTCGCGCCGGAGGCTCGCCGAGGACGCCCGTCAGTCCTCGAAGAACCGCACCGGCAGCCCCGGCGTCGCGACGCGGGTTGCGAGCACGCGGCCCGACTCGGGCAGGCGCGCCAGCTCCTCGGCCGGACGGCCTTTGGAGGCGGTCGTGACGAAGAGCGTGCGCAGGTCGGCACCGCCGAGGCAGGGCATGGTCGGGCATCGCGCCGGCACGGCCAGGGCCTCGACCCGTTCGCCCGCCGGCGAGAAGCGCAACAGCTGGGCGCCCTCGAACATCGCCACCCAGTAGTGGCCCTGGCGGTCGACGGTGGCGCCGTCGGGCCGGCCGTCGTAGCGCGCCGGCGGAGCGGACGACCCGCCCTCGGACCGGGTGTCGAAGCGGGCGAAGGTGCGCTCGCCCGTGAGCGTGTTGGCCTCGGCGTCCCAGTCCCAGGCGCGCACGCGGTGCGCCGGGGTGTCGGCCCAGTAGACGGTGCGGGCATCGGGCGAGAAGGCCAGGCCGTTGGCGGTGGTGACCTGTCCGGCCATCGTGGCGAAGCGCGGCGCATCCGACGGCCGGCCGGGGCGCAGGTCGAGGCAGTGCAGCGCGGCGGTGGCGCCGTCCTTGGCCTCGTTGATCGTGCCGGCCCAGAAGCGGCCGAGCGCATCGCACTTGCCGTCGTTGAAGCGCATCGTGCGGGGGTCGTGAATGGCCGGTTCGAGGAGTTCCAGCGCGCCGCCCCAGGCGCGCGCGCGATGGATGCCTTCGCGCAGGGCGATCACCAGGCCGCCGCTGCGCGCGGGGGCCATGCAGCCGGGCTCGCTCGGCAGGGTCCAGCGCTCCACCGCGCGGGCGCGCGGCGGACCGTCGCCCTCGTGCAAGGTGGCGCGCAGCACGGTGCGCCCGGGAATGTCGAGCCAGTAGAGGGCGTGCTCGAGGGGGTGCCAGAACGGGGATTCGCCGAGCTGACAGAAGCTGTCTTCGAGGGAGGTCCAGGTCATGAAGACGATTGTGTCGCGCTCCGGCGCGCCCGTGCCAAAAAAACAGCCCGCGGGCGCTGGGCGCCGGCGGGCTGAACATCCATCCAAGGAGACACTCGCTGAAGAACTCGGTCCGTCCGGATGAGGGGAAAGGTGAATGCGGTGCGACGGGTCCGGGCCGCCCGATCGGGGCGGCACCGGACGCGGGCTCAGCGGTTGTAGGCCGTCTCGCCGTGCGACGAGATATCGAGGCCTTCGCGCTCTTCCTCTTCGGTCACGCGCAGGCCGATGGTCAGGTCGGCGATCTTGAAGGCGATGAACGAGACGACGCCCGACCACACCATCGTGAACAGCACGCTCTTGACCTGGATCCAGACCTGGCCGCCCATCGTGAAGGTGTCGGGGGTCAGGCCGCCGGTGCCGCCCAGGCTCTGCGAGGCGAACACGCCCGTCAGGATGGCGCCCAGGATGCCGCCCACGCCGTGCACGCCGAAGACGTCGAACGCGTCGTCGACCTTGAGCATGCGCTTGAGGCCGCTGACACCCCACAGGCAGACGATGCCCGCCAGCAGGCCCAGCACGATCGAGCCCATCGGGCCGACGAAGCCCGCCGCGGGCGTCACCGCGACCAGGCCGCCGACCGCGCCGGAGGCGGCGCCGAGCATCGACGCCTTGCCGCGGTGCAGGCTCTCGCCCAGGCTCCACGACAGGGTGGCGGCAGCGGTGGCGAGCACCGTGTTGATGAACGCGAGGCCGGCCGAGGCATTGGCCGCGCCGGCCGAACCGGCGTTGAAGCCGAACCAGCCGACCCACAGCAGCGAGGCACCGACCATCGTGAGCGTCAGCGAGTGCGGCGTGAACGCCTCCTTGCCGAAGCCCAGGCGCTTGCCCACCATGTAGGCACCCACCAGGCCGGCGACGCCGGCGTTGATGTGCACCACCGTGCCACCGGCGAAGTCGAGCGCGCCGTCCTTGCCCAGCAGGCCGCCGCCCCAGACGATGTGCGCCATCGGCACGTAGCTGAAGGTGAACCACAGCACCGAGAACAGGATGATCGCGGAGAACTTCGCCCGCTCGGCGAAGGCGCCCACGATCAGCGCCACGGTGATGGCCGCGAAGGTGCTCTGGAACGAGACGAACACGTACTCGGGGATGGTCGTGAGCGCGCCGAAGGTCTCGGTGGTGACGCCCTTCAGGAACATCTTGTCGAGCCCGCCGAAGAAGTTGCCCTCGCCGGTGAACGCCAGGCTGTAGCCGTAGATGGCCCACAGGATGCTGATGAGCGAGAAGATCACGAAGACCTGCATCAGCACCGACAGCATGTTCTTGGAGCGTCCGAGGCCGCCGTAGAACAGCGCCAGACCCGGCAGGACCATCAGGATCACCAGCAGCGTGGAGGTCAGCATCCAGGCGGTGTCGCCGGAATCGATCTTGGGCGCGGGCGCGGCGGCCGGCGCCGAGGCGGCGGCAGCGGTGGCGGGCGCGGCGGAGGCGGCGACGGAAGCCGACGCGGGCGCCTCGGCGGCCGTGGCCGCCGGTGCGGTGGCCGGGGCGGGCTGCGCGAAACCGGTGATGCCGGCGGTCAGGACGCTCAGTCCGAACGCCAGTGAGACAAGCAGTTTTTTCATTTGTATCGTTCTTTCGTGCCGTGTCGGGTCATCGCGCTCAGAGGGCTTCGCGACCGGTCTCGCCGGTGCGGATGCGAACGACCTGCTCCAGGTCGTAGACGAAGACCTTGCCGTCGCCGATCTTGCCGGTGCGCGCGGCGCTCTCGACCGCCTCGATGACGCGCTCGACCAGGTCGTCGGAGACGGCCGCCTCGATCTTCACCTTCGGCAGGAAGTCGACGACGTACTCGGCGCCGCGGTAGAGCTCGGTGTGGCCCTTCTGGCGTCCGAAGCCCTTGACCTCGGTGACCGTGATGCCCTGGACGCCGATGGTCGACAGGGCCTCGCGCACCTCGTCGAGCTTGAAGGGTTTGATGATGGCCGTGACCAGCTTCATTTGAAATTTCTCCTGGAATGGAATGGCGAAGGCGCGGCAGCAAGGCCCGCGCCCTCCTGGAGGCTCAGAGTGCCTTGCTCACCGTGACGATGGCGCGTGCCTTGTTGATGTCGCCGAAGTAGTTCTTCTTGGTGGCGCCCTGCACGCCGCCGTACAGCGCCAGGCCGTTGCCGAAGTCGTAGGACACGCCCACGGCGTAGTCGACGTAGCTGGGCACGCCGCTGCCACGGATGTCGCTGGAGAAGCGCGTGTAGTTCACGGCGCCCTTGAGGGTCAGCGAAGGGGCGATCTCCTGGGCCACGATCAGGCTCAGGTAGCCGGTGCCCGTGCCCTTGAGGCCGGAGTCGTTGCGGTAGTTGGCGTAGCCGAAGTAGTCCTTGGACACGGTGGCCGCGTACTTCAGGGTCACGGGGCCCAGGGTGCCCGCGCCGTACAGTTCGGTCGTGTTGCCGGTGCTGTTGCCGGGGTAGACGTAGGTCAGCGCGCCCACGTCCCAGGCGATGCCGCCGGCGGCGAACTTGTAGCCGCCGTAGAAGTCGCTCTCGATGCTGTTGCCCGGCAGCCAGTTGACGCTGGAGTTCCAGTTGCCCACGTACCAGCCGGTCTCGCCGAACGCATAGTCCAGACCGCCCTGGATCGCCGGCTTGAACGCGCGGTTCTTGCTGGTGTCCTGGTCCTGGCCACGGAACTTGTAGTTGCTCGTCAACGCGACGTTGCCCGTGAACTGGGCGGCGGCGAGCATGGGCAGCGACGCCAGGGCGGCGACGGCCAGGGCCTGGGCGGTCTTGCGGTGCATCATCGGGTGACTCCTCGAGTATTTAATAGGTTGGGAAGTCCTTCAAAGCAGGGAGCGTGCCAAAGGCGTCGAACCGCGTGTCACCGCGTTTCGTCCGTCCCTCGGCCCGGGCGCACCAAAAGAGCGGCCCGGCTGGCACTGGAAGATTGACGCACCATGTTGGTGATTAAAAGCAAGCAGGGAGAAGAAAATGAGTCTGTCTTTGGTGCAGAGCCGGGCGCTGCTCGGCCTGGAGGCGCCATCGGTCACCGTCGAGGTGCATCTGGCCAACGGCCTGCCGAGCTTCACGCTGGTCGGCCTGGTCGATGTGGAGGTCAAGGAAGCGCGCGAGCGGGTGCGCTCGGCCATCCAGAACGCCGGGCTGGAGTTTCCCAACAACAAGCGCATCACGGTCAACCTCGCGCCGGCCGACCTGCCCAAGGACTCCGGCCGCTTCGACCTGCCCATCGCCCTGGGCATCCTGGCGGCGAGCGGACAGATCGAGGCGGCGCGGCTGGCCGGCCACGAGTTCGCGGGCGAGCTGTCACTCTCGGGCGAATTGCGTCCCGTGCGCGGGGCCTGGCGATGGCGTTGGCGCTGCTCATGCACGGCGTCGCGACCCGGCTGGTGCTGCCCCCGGACAGTGCGCGCGAGGCCGCGCTGGTGCCCGGCGCCGAGGTCTATGGTGCGCGCCACCTGCTCGACGTGGTCGACCGGTTCCGCCCGCCGCCGGCCGAGGGCGCCGCCCCGTCCGAACCCGCCACCGGCGCCGGGCCCGGGACCGGCTGGACGCGCCTGCACCCCGCCACCGGTGCAGCCGAGGCCGTGGCCTATCCCGACCTCGCCGATGTCAAGGGTCACGCGGGGGCCAAGCGCGTGCTGGAGATCGCGGCGGCCGGCGGCCACAGCCTGCTGATGGTCGGCCCGCCGGGATCGGGCAAGTCGATGCTGGCGCAGCGCTTCGCCGGCCTGCTGCCGGCCATGACGGTGGACGAGGCGCTGCAGAGCGCGGCCGTCGCCAGCCTGGCCGGACGTTTCTCGCCGGCGCACTGGATGCGCCGCCCGACCTGTGGGCCGCACCACACCGCCAGCGCCGTCGCGCTGGTGGGCGGCGGCTCGCCGCCGCGCCCGGGCGAGATCTCGCTGGCGCACCACGGCGTGCTGTTCCTCGACGAATTCCCGGAGTTCTCCCGCGCCGCGCTCGAGGCCCTGCGCGAGCCCCTGGAGACGGGCACCATCACCATCGCGCGCGCCGCCCGGCGCGCCGAGTTCCCGGCCCGCTTCCAGCTCGTCGCGGCGATGAACCCCTGCCCCTGCGGCCACCTGGGCGCGGCGCGTCACGCCTGCCGCTGCACGCCCGATCAGGTGCTGCGCTACCAGGGGAAGCTCAGCGGCCCGCTGCTCGACCGCATCGACCTGCACATCGAGGTGCCGGCGATCCCCGCCCAGGAACTGCTCGACACCGCCCTGGAGGGCGAATCCACCGCCGTCATCCGCGCGCGCGTCGTGGCCGCGCGCGACCTCGCCCTGGCGCGCCAGGGCCGGACCAACCAGGCGCTGCAGGGCGCCGACATCGACCGCCACGCCGCGCTCGAGCCCGCCGCCCTGACGTTCATGCACGCCGCCGCCGCCAAGCTGGGCTGGTCGGCGCGCGGCACGCACCGCGTGCTGAAGGTGGCGCGCACCGTGGCCGACCTGGCCGGCGCGGCCGGGGTGCAGGTCGCGCACGTCGCCGAGGCGGTGCAGTACCGGCGGGCCTTGCGCGCGGCGGGGTGAGGGCGGTGAGGGCGGTGAGGGCGGCGTGGGGGGTGCGGACGGCCGCCGGCGCCGCGTCGCCTCAGAGCAGCCCGCGCCCGGCCAGGTTCTTCATCAGCGCGCCGATGCCGAAGGTCCAGCGCGGTGCCTGATCGGCGTGCACCACGCGATTGATCAGCGCACCGAGCTCGGGCGCGGCGATGCGCACGCGGTCGCCCACGACGTGGGTGAAGCCCTGGCCGGGACCGTGGCGGTCCTGCGTCGGCGCGAACATGGTGCCCAGGAACAGCATCAGGCCGTCGGGGTAGGCGTGGTGCGCGCCGATGGCCTGGCCCACGAGATCGAGCGGATCGCGGCTGATCCGCGCGAGCGAGCTCGATCCCTCCATCACGAAGCCTTCGGGGCCGTCCACGCGCAGGGCCACCGTGATGCGGCGCACGTCGTCGATGCCGAAGTGATCGTCGAACAGGCGGATGAACGGCCCGATGGCGCAGGAGGCGTTGTTGTCCTTGGCCTTGCCCAGCAGCAGGGCGCTGCGGCCCTCGAAGTCGCGCAGGTTGACGTCGTTGCCCAGCGCGGCGCCCTTCGTGCGGCCCTGGCTGTCGACGGCCAGCACGACTTCCGGCTCGGGGTTGTTCCAGACCGAGCCCGAATGGATGCCGACCTGCGCGCCGGTGCCCACGGCCGCCAGCACGGGCGCCTTGGTGAAGATCTCGGCGTCCGGGCCGATGCCGACCTCCAGGTACTGCGACCAGGCCCCCTGGGCGATCAGCACCTCCTTCACGCGCGCCGCCTCGGGCGAGCCCGGCACGATCCCGTGCAGGTTGTCGCCCAGCACGTCGCCCAGGGCCGCGCGGGTGGCCTCGGCGCGCGAGGCGTCGCCCCGGGCCTGCTCCTCGATCACGCGCTCGAGCAGGCTCTCGATGAAGGTCACGCCGCTGGCCTTCACGGCCTGCAGGTCGCACGGGGCGAGCAGGTGGGGCGTCGCGTCGCCGCCGGCCTCGGCGGCCGTGGCCAGCACGTCGTCGAGCGAGGCGATGCGCGGCGCCGTGCCGGCCGCCAGCGCGGCGCGCACGGCGGCGGCGGGGTCCTGGCCCTCGAGCAGCGCGCTGGCGGTGGGCGCCAGGCGCGAGAGGTCGTGCAGTCCGCCCTCGTGCACCGCCACCAGCACCGGCCCGACGCCCGGCTGCCAACAGCGGCCCACGAGCGTCGCGCGCTGGACGTCGCGGGGCAGCGTCATCGCCGCGTCGAGCCCGAGGGAGGGCGACGCAGCGGAATCGAAAACGGCGTGGTCGGCGGTCGTGGAAGGCATGGTGCGTGTCTCTCGATGCAGGGTCGTTGGAAGGCCTGGAGCGGCATGGGATTCTCGGCCGCTTCGGCGGCCGGACAATGCGCGGTTGTCCTCACCCTTCCCGCTCCTCCCATGCTCGGCTTCCTTCCTCCCGTCGTCCGCGGCGTCGTCGCGTTCCTGCTGCTGGTGATCAACACGCTGTTCTGGTGCGCGTTGCTCTTCGTGTGCGCGCTGGTGAAGCTGGCGCTGCCGTTCGCGGCGGTGCGGCGGCGCATCGATCCGCTGCTCAACGCCATCGCCACGGCCTGGATCGCCTGCAACGGCGCCTGGATGCGGCTGACCCAGCGCACCGCGTGGGACGTGGCGGGCGTGGACACGCTGGCCTACCGGGGCTGGTACCTGGTCAACGCCAACCATCAGTCGTGGGTCGACATCTTCGTGCTGCAGCGCGTGCTCAACCGGCGCATCCCGCTGTTGAAGTTCTTCCTGAAGCAGCAGCTGATCTACGTGCCGGTGATCGGTCTGGCGTGGTGGGCGCTCGACTTTCCGTTCATGAAGCGCCACGGCAAGGCCGACCTGCGCAGGAACCCAGCGCTGCGCCAGCAGGACCGCGAGACCACGCGCCGCGCCTGCGAGAAGTTCGCGCTGGTGCCCACCAGCGTGATGAACTTCGCCGAGGGCACGCGCTTCACGCCGGCCAAGCACCGCGCCCAGTCCTCGCCCTACCGCCACCTGCTCAAGCCCAAGGCCGGCGCCCTGGCACTGGCGCTCGACGCCATGGACGGCAAGTTCCAGTCGCTGGTCGACGTGACGATCGTCTACCCGGACGGCGTGCCGAGCTTCTGGGATTTCCTGTGCGGGCGCACCACCCGCGTGGTGCTGCGCGCGCGCGAGGTGCCGATCCCCGCGGCCTTCGGCCACGGCGACTACGAAGGCGATGCGGCCTACCGCGGCGACTTCCACCGCTGGCTGGCGGAGGTCTGGGCGTTCAAGGACGCGCAGATCGAACGGCTGCTGCGCCCGGGCCCAAGCGCCTGATCGGGGCCGGCGGCCGGCCGGCCCGTCAGGTTCCCAGGATGTCGGTCGACCGGATGCGCCTGACCCCTTGGGCCGTCATCCGCTTCCACGCCGCCGCCAGCGAGCTGTTCAGGTCGATGGCGCGCGTGGCGTCCTCGATCACGCAGGCCTCGAAGCCGGCCTTGCGGGCATCGAGCGCCGTCCAGGCGACGCAGAAGTCGGTCGCCAGCCCGGTGACGAACACGGTCCTGATGCCGCGCTGCTTCAGGTAGCCCCCCAGGCCGGTGGCGGTCTTGCGGTCGGCCTCCTCGAAGGCGGAGTAGCTGTCGACGTCCTTGTGGAAGCCCTTGCGCACGATGACCTGCGCGGTGGGCAGCTTCAGGTCCCGGTGCAGCGCGGCGTCCTCGGTGCCCTGCACGCAGTGGTCGGGCCACAGCACCTGCGTGCCATAACTCAGCGTCGTGGTCTCGAAGGGCTTGGCGCCGGCGTGCGCGGTGGCGAAGGACGCGTGGCCGGGCGTGTGCCAGTCCTGCGTGACGACGATGTTCTCGAAGGCCGCGGCAAGCCGGTTGATGACCGGCACGACCTCGGCGCCGCCCTTGACCGGCAGCGTGCCGCCCTCGACGAAGCAGTTCTGGACGTCGACGACGATCAGCGCGGCCTTCGCGCCCGGCACGATCCGGGTCGCGGCGAACGCGACGCCGGCGAAATGCGTCGACAGGCCGGCGAGCCCGAGCGCGGCGCCGGCGTGGAGGAAGGTTCTGCGATGCATCGGCACTCCTTGGAACGGGATGGAAAAGAGGGAACGCGGAGCGACCGGGTGGCGGTTCGGCACGCGGGGGCGCCGGGCCGGTCGCTGCAGGCCCGGGAACCGGCACCGGACCTCGGCGTTCACCGCCAGTTCGGCCATCGAGCCCCGGAAGCGGACCTCGCCCTTCTGCAGCACGCAGGCCCGCGCGGCGAAGTGCGTGTTCTGCTCCGACAGCAGGATGCCCACGCCCTCGGCCTTGAGCGCAAGGATCATGCCGGCCATCCGCTCGACGATCACCGGCGCGATGACTTAGACCCCGCTGGCGGTGCCGGCTCGCGGGTCGAAGACAATCGGAGGCCTTCGACCGGTTGACGCCGCCAGCCCTTGCGCCAAGCATCCGTCGCCGCCATCCCGTCAACTTCTCCCTTCGAGTCTTTCCTTTCATGAGTGCATTCAGCGAAGAACGCGTCCTGTCAGTCCACCACTGGACCGACCGCCTGTTCACCTTCACCACCACGCGCGACCCGGCACTGCGCTTCTCCAACGGCCACTTCACCATGATCGGGCTGCGGGTCAACGACAAGCCGCTGCTGCGCGCCTACAGCATCGCCAGCCCCAACTACGAGGAATACCTCGAGTTCCTGAGCATCAAGGTCGACGACGGCCCGCTGACCTCGCGCCTGCAGCACATCCAGGTCGGCGACACCGTCATCGTCGGGCGCAAGCCCACGGGCACGCTGCTGATCGACTACACCCTGCCCGGCAAGCGGCTCTACCTGTTCGGCACCGGCACCGGCCTCGCGCCCTTCATGAGCATCATTCGCGACCCGGAGACCTACGAGAAGTTCGAGAAGGTGATCCTGGTGCACGGCGTGCGCCAGATCGACGAGCTGGCCTACCACGACCTGGTGGTGGACCATCTCCCGCGCCACGAGATCCTGGGCGAGATGATCGAGAAGCAGCTGCTGTACTACCCGACGGTGACGCGCGAGGAATACCGCAACATGGGCCGCATCACCGAACTGGTGGAGAGCAACAAGCTCACCGACGACCTCGGCCTGCCCCCCATCGACCCCGCCGAGGACCGCGTGATGCTGTGCGGCAGCCCCGGCATGCTGGTCGACCTGAAGCACATGCTGGAAGGCCGCGGCTTCAAGGAAGGCAACACCTCCACCCCCGGCGATTTCGTCGTCGAGCGGGCCTTCGCCGAGAAGTGACGCGGCCTCCGCGCGGGGCGGTCCGGACGCAGCGCCCGGCCCGATGGCGGGGCGCCCGGCCGCTCAGGCCGTCAGGTGCTTGCCGACGATGCCGGCGAGTTCGAACATCGTCACCTGGTCCTTGCCGAACACCGCCCTGAGCTTGGCGTCGGCGTTGATGGCGCGCTTGTTGGCCGCGTCCTGCAGGCCCTGGGCCTTGATGTAGTCCCACAGCTTCTTGATGACCTCGGTGCGCGCCACGGGCTCGGCGCCGATCACCGCGGCCAGGGCCTCGCTCGGCTTCAGTCCGGCGCCGGGCGTCGTCTTGCGCGGCGCCTTCGGGGCGGCGGCCTTCTTGGCGGCGGCGGTGGCCGTCTTCTTCGCCGCGGCGGCCGTGGCGGTCTTCTTGGCGGGCGCGGCCTTGGCGAAGGTCTTGCGCGGCGGGAATTTGCTCCCCCCCTCGCGCGGCGCGAACTCGAAGACCACCTTGCCCTCGTCCTTGCTCCACGCCAGGAAGGCCTTGAAGGCGCGGCGCGTGCGCATCGAGACGAACTTGTCGAGCAGGTCGGTCTTGCCGGTGGCCAGCAGCTTCTCCATCTGTTCGCGCTCGACCGGCTGCGTCAGGATGATCTTGCCGGTCTTGAAGGTGCAGTTCGGCGTGGGCTGCGCCAGCGTGGGCACCGACTTCTCGCAGACGTAGTTGGCGCCGTGCTCGAACACCGGCGCGCCACACACCGGGCAGGGGCCCAGCGTGTCCTGCGGGCCGAAGTCGACGAGCTCGCCGGACTCGGCGTTCTTGTCGTCGCCGAAATCGAATTCGAGCTTGAAGTTCTTCGCCTCCTCGTCGTACTTGATGACGATCTCGGAGGTGAACGGCCAGCCGGCCTTGGAGCGGAAGCCCTCGAGCGGGCCGATGCGCCGCTCGGCCAGCAGCCGCTCGGCCTCGGCCACCTCGAAGGTGCGCCCGGCGGGCGACTTGCCGAACGAGAAGCCGCAGCCCTCGGGCGCGCCGGGCTTGCCGACGCAGGTGTAGCGGCGGTAGTTCTCGCGCACCACGCCGCCGCAGTTCGGGCAGGGCGCCTGCAGCGTCGCGTAGTCGCCCGGCACGGTGTCGCGGTCGTACTCCTTCGCCTTGCGCACGATGTGCTGCGTCATCTCGGCGATCTCGTGCATGAAGGTCTCGCGGCTGAGCGCGCCGCGTTCCATCTGCGCGAGCTTGTATTCCCAGTCGCCGGTCAGCTCGGCCTTGGAGAGTTCCTCCACGCCCAGGCCGCGCAGCAGCGTCATGAGCTGGAACGCCTTGGCCGTCGGGATCAGCTCGCGGCCCTCGCGCAGCATGTACTTCTCGGCGATCAGGCCCTCGATGATGGCCGCGCGCGTGGCGGGCGTGCCCAGGCCCTTCTCCTGCATGGCCTCGCGCAGTTCGTCGTCGTCGATGGTCTTGCCCGCGCCTTCCATGGCGCCCAGCAGCGTGGCCTCGGAGTAGCGCGCGGGCGGACGGGTCCTGAGCGCCTTCGGATCGGCCGCGACGGTCTTCACGACCTCGCCCGGCTTCACCGGGACGAGGTTCTTGCCGTCCTTCTCGTCGTCGTCGCTCGCGGCCTCCTTGCCGTAGATGGCCAGCCAGCCCGGCTTGACCAGCACCTTGCCGTCGCTGCGGAACGGGTATTTCCTGCCGTTCGCCTCCACCGTGCTGATGCGGGTGGTGACCTGGAATTCGGCGCTCGGGAAGAACACCGACAGGAAGCGGCGCACGACGAAGTCGTAGAGCTTCTGTTCGGCCTCGGACAGGCCGCTGGGCGCCTGCAGCGTCGGGATGATCGCGAAGTGGTCGGACACCTTGGCGTTGTCGAAGATGCGCTTGTTGGGCTTGACGTAGTTGCCCTCGACGGCCTGCCTGGCGAACGGCGCGAGGTGGCGCATGCCGCTGTCGGCGAGCATCGCCATCGTGTCCTTGACCACCGGCAGGTAGTCCTCGGGCAGGGCGCGCGAGTCGGTGCGGGGATAGGTCAGCGCCTTGTGGCGCTCGTAGAGGCTCTGCGCCAGCGCCAGCGTGGTCTTGGCCGAGAAGCCGAAGCGGCCGTTGGCTTCGCGCTGCAGCGAGGTCAGGTCGAACAGCCCCGCGGAGGCCTGCGTGGTGGGCTTGCTCTCCTCGGTGACGGTGGCGGGCTTGCCGCGCGCGGCCTCGGCGATCTCGCGCGCCTCGCGTTCGCTCCAGACGCGGTCGGCGCGCTGCTCGGGATCGGCCACGCCGTCCGGCCCGGGCGGCGGCTTCCTGAACTGCGGGTCGAACCATTTGCCCGGGTAGGTGCCGGCCTGGGCCTCGAAGCTGCCGTGCACCTCCCAGTAGTCGCGCACGACGAACTTGCGGATCTTCTCCTCGCGCTCGACCACCACCGACAGCGTGGGCGTCTGCACGCGCCCCACGGTGGTCAGGAAGAAGCCGCCGTCGCGCGAGTTGAACGCCGTCATGGCGCGCGTGCCGTTGATGCCCACGAGCCAGTCGGCCTCCGAGCGCGAGCGCGCGGCGTCGGCCAGGCCCTGCATCTGGGCTTCGGTGCGCAGGTGCTCGAAGCCGTCGCGGATGGCCTGGGGGGTCATCGACTGCAGCCACAGGCGCCGCACCGGCTTGCCCAGCGGCTTGGCGCCACCGGCGTACTGCTCGATCAGGCGGAAGATGAGTTCGCCCTCGCGCCCGGCGTCGCAGGCGTTGATGATCTGCGTCACGTCCTTGCGCTTGGCCTGCTTGACCACCGCGTTCAGGCGCGTCTTGGTCTTGTCCACCGGCTTCAGGTCGAAGCGCGGTGGGATCACCGGCAGGTTGGCGAAGCTCCACTTGCCGCGCTTGACGTCGAACTCCTCCGGCGCCTGGATCTCGACCAGATGGCCGACCGCGCTGGTGACGACGTAGCCGTCGCTTTCGAAATACTCGTCGTGCTTCTCGAACTTGCCGGCCGTGGGCGTGAGCGCACGGACGATGTCCTGCGCCACCGAGGGCTTTTCTGCAATTACCAAGGTCTTCATGGATCCGTCATTCAAGGTGGGGGCGGGGTCGGCGCCGGAACGCCCGGCGGGGCCGGAATCGCGTCCTTACAATGCGCCGCTCTCGCGGGCGCACGCATGCACGCGCATGTGTGCCTATTCAAACTAACAGACTTCGGCGATGCCTTCAAAACCCCCACCGGCCGCCGGCCGCCGCATCCAGACCCGCCGATCGGGCGTGCACGGCAAGGGCGTGTTCGCGCTGCGCGACATCGCCGCGGGCGAGATGCTGATCGAATACAAGGGCGAGGTCATCAGCTGGAAGGAGGCCCTGCGCCGCCATCCGCACGACCCCTCGCAGCCCCAGCACACCTTCTACTTCCACATCGACGACAAGCACGTGATCGACGGCCGCGTCGATGGCAACGCCGCGCGCTGGATCAACCACGCCTGCGACCCCAACTGCGAGACCGACGAGGTCGACGGGCGCATCTTCATCAAGGCGGCCCGCGACATCGCCGCCGGCGAGGAGCTCAACTACGACTACGGGCTGGTCATCGACCTGCCCTACACGCCCGAGCTGCTGGCCGAATTCCCGTGCTGGTGCGGTGCCGACACCTGCCGCGGCACGCTGCTCGCGCCCAAGCCGGAAGCGGAGAAGAAGAAAAACAAAAAGAAGAAGAAGAAGGATCGGAAAAAGGACAGGAAAGGCAGGAAGGACGGAAAACGCAAGGACGCCGCAAAGACCCGGGACGAGGACGCGGGGACATCCGGCGCGGCCGGCGACCCCTCGCGCGACTGACATGCCGCACGCCTGGCCCGTCACCGACCTGTCGGCCGCCCTGGCGCCGCTGCTGCCGGGCCTGGGCGTCGAGGTCGTCGCCGAGATCGATTCCACCAACACCGAACTCATGCGCCGCGCCCGCGCCGGCGACACCGCCCCGGTGCTGCTGGTGGCCGAGCGCCAGACCGCCGGACGCGGCCGGCTCGGCCGGTCCTGGAGCATCCAGGGCATCGAGCCCGGCACGCAGGCCGTCTCCCTGATGTTCTCCCTCGGGCTGCCGTTCGCGCCCAGGGACTGGTCGGGCCTGTCGCTGGCGGTCGGCGTCAGCGTGGCCGACGGCATCGACCCCGGCGGCGCGGCGGGCGTGCGCCTGAAGTGGCCCAACGACCTGTGGATGGCCGACGACCGCAAGCTCGCCGGCATCCTCATCGAGACCGCCTCGGCGGTCGCCGGCAACGGGACCGGCGCCGGTGCACCGCGCCAGCTCGTGATCGGCATCGGCATCAACATCGGTCCACGCGACGCGCAGGGCCTGCGCGCGCCGCCGGCCTGGGTGCGCGAATGGCGGCCCGACGCCAGCGCCGCCGACGTGCTGCGCGACATCGCGGTGCCGCTGGTGCGCGACGTGCAGTCGTTCGGCGCCCGGGGCCTGGCGCCGTTTGCCGAGCGCTTCGCCGCGCGCGACGCCCTGCGCGGGCGCGAGGTCGACCTGAGCGACGGCACCACCGGGCAGTGCGAAGGCATCGGCTGGGACGGCGAGCTGCGCGTGCGCACGGCCGACGGCCTGCGCTCGATCGTCAGTTCCGACATCAGCGTGCGGCCGCGCCGCGCCGGGGACTGAACGGCCATGGGGCGCGCGGCGATCCTCGTGCTGGCGCTCGCGAACCTCGGGTATTTCGCCTGGCGCACGGGCGCGCTGGCGGCCTTCGACCTCGTGCCGGCGGATCTCGCGGCGCGCGAGCCGCAACGCCTGGTCCGGCAGATCTTTCCCGAGCGGCTGCGCGTCGTGACGACGGAACGGATGCGGGAGGAAGCCAGCGCGCGGGCACGGGCGGAGGCCGACGCCGACGCTCAGGTCCGGATCCGGGCCCAGACACGGGAGATCCGCACCACCGCCACGGCGACGCTGGCGGGGTCCGGCACGGTGATCGGGGCGTCCGAGCCGGTCGTCCTGTCGGTAGCGCCCGAGGCGCCGGCGTCGATGCCACCGGCCTCGGCCGCGGCCGCGTCCGCGTCCGCATCGGAACGCGCCCCCGAACCGTCCCGGCCGGCATCGGCGGCCCCGTAGCGTCGCTGGCGTCAGCCCGGCTCGGGCCGCGACCAGAGCCAGCCCAGCACCGTGGCCATCACGCCCAGGACCAGTCCCGCCACCCACATCGTGCGGATGCCGTGCCAGACCAGGACGGCGCTCGCGCCCATGGTGAGCGTGGCGACCCACTTGGCGCGGCGCGAGACCTTGCCGCCGTCGTCCCAGTCGCGCAGCAGCGGGCCGAACAGCCGGTGCGCGTAGAGCCAGGCATGCATGCGCGGCGAGCTGCGCGCCGCGGCCCAGGCGGCCATCAGGATGAAGATCGTGGTCGGCATGCCCGGCACGATCGCGCCGATCACGCCCAGCACCACGCAGAGGCCCGCGAACGCCATCAGCAGCCAGCGCGCGAGGCGCGGCAGGGGCCTGCGCGGCGGCACGCCCGGGGCGCCGCGGTCCTCGTCAGGAGGCATAGGCCTCCAGGCCGATCGTCACGACGGTGGCGATGTCGTCGCCCACGCTGGCGCGGAATTCGGCCTCGGCCTGTGCCACGGCCTTGCGGAAGGCTTCCAGCCAGGCCAGGCCGTCGGCGGTGAACAGCACCCGGCGCGCCCGCGCGTCGAGCGGGTCGGGACCGCGCGTGACCAGGCCCCAGGCCTCGCACTGGTCGACCAGCGTGCCCATCGCCTGCTTGGTCATGCCCGCGCGCGCGGCCAGCTCGGTCAGGCGCGAGCCACCACGTTCGAGGTGTCGCGTGATGTGGATGTGGGCGGCGCTGACCTGCGAGCGCGCGGCGAGGTTGGACAGCGCCAGCGGCACGTCGACGTCGTGCGCCATGAGCGTCAGCACGCGCTCGTCGAAGCGACGCATCGCATGGCCGAGCAGGCGGCCCAGGTGGGTCTGGCGCCAGTCGTCGGCGGCGTCGAAAAGCGGCGTTTCGGTCATCGGAAAATGGTCATCCAAACTGACCAAAAAACGCTCTTGTTCTTTGGCACACCGTCTTAAACTACTGTTCAAGCATCCAGCCAGCCACCTGCAGACACCGGATGCGAACATCACAACCCGTTGATTTTAAAGGATTTCTCATGGACGCACTCGTCAAGGGCACCAGCATCTCCGTCGCCGGCAGCGAAAAGGCCAAGGCCCTCCAGGCCGCGCTCGCACAGATCGAAAAGCAGTTCGGCAAGGGCACGATCATGCGTCTGGGAGAAGGCGAGGCGCTGGAGGACATCCAGGTGGTGTCGACCGGCTCGCTCGGCCTGGACATCGCATTGGGTGTCGGCGGCCTGCCGCGCGGCCGCGTGATCGAGATCTACGGCCCGGAATCGTCGGGCAAGACCACGCTCACGCTGCAGGTCATCGCCGAAATGCAGAAGCAGGCCGGCACCTGCGCCTTCGTCGACGCCGAGCACGCGCTCGACGTGCAATACGCCCAGAAGCTCGGCGTCAACCTGTCCGACCTGCTCATCAGCCAGCCCGACACCGGCGAACAGGCCCTGGAGATCGTCGACTCCCTGGTGCGCTCGGGCGCCGTGGACCTGATCGTGGTCGACTCGGTCGCCGCGCTCACGCCCAAGGCCGAGATCGAGGGCGAGATGGGCGATTCGCTGCCCGGCCTGCAGGCCCGCCTGATGAGCCAGGCGCTGCGCAAGCTGACCGCCACGATCAAGAAGACCAACTGCATGGTCATCTTCATCAACCAGATCCGCATGAAGATCGGCGTGATGTTCGGCTCGCCCGAGACCACCACCGGCGGCAACGCGCTGAAGTTCTACGCCTCCGTGCGCCTGGACATCCGCCGCATCGGCACCATCAAGAAGGGCGACGAGGCGATCGGCAACGAGACCAAGGTCAAGGTCGTGAAGAACAAGGTCAGCCCGCCGTTCAAGACGGCCGAGTTCGACATCCTGTTCGGCGAGGGCATCAGCCGCGAGGGCGAGATCATCGACATGGGCGTGACGGCCAAGATCGTCGACAAGTCCGGCGCCTGGTACGCCTACATGGGCGAGAAGATCGGGCAGGGCCGCGACAACGCGCGCGAGTTCCTGCGCGAGAACCCGTCGCTGTCGCGCGAGATCGAGAACAAGGTGCGCGAGTCGCTGGGCATCCCGATGCTGGCGGCGGATGCGGGCGCGGCCGACGCCGCGGTCGCCTCGAAGGCGGACAAGGCCGACAAGGCCGACAAGGCGGAAGCGAAGGCCGACAAGGCCGCCAAGCAGCCGCAGTCCCAGCCGCAGCCGCAGCAGCCGCCACTGGCGTCCTGATCGCCCCTCCCCGGTGCCGCCAAGGCGCCCGCGCTTCTGGCGGCGGGCGCCTTTTTTCTTTCATCGCCGCCCCCGCGCCGCGTCTTCCCGAGGATCGATCCCGCCATGGCCTTCGCCGCTCCGTCCCTCAAGGGCCGCGCCCTGCGCCTGCTGAGCCAGCGCGAGCACTCGCGCGCCGAACTCGCGCGCAAGCTGGCGAAGTACGAAGAAGTGCCCGGCACGCTGGCCCTGGCCCTGGACGAGCTCGAGGCCAAGGACTTCATCAGCGAGGCGAGGGTGGTGCAGTCGGTGGTCCACCAGCGCGCGCCGCGCATGGGCGCGATGCGGGTGCGCCAGGAACTGCAGAAGAAGGGCATCGCGCCCGAGGCGATCGGCGAGGCCGTGGCCGGCCTCAAGGACACCGAACTCGCCCGCGCCCTCGACGTGTGGCGGCGCCGCTTCGACGCACCGGGCGCCGATCAGAAGGCGCGTGCCCGGCAGGCGCGCTTCCTGATGGCGCGCGGCTTCTCGGGCGCGGTGGTCGCGAAGGTACTGCGCGGCGCGGCCGACCCGAAGACCGAACCGGCGCCCGATTTCGACGCCTGAGCAGGTGCCGTGCTTCGCCGATGCGCTGGCCCAGCGTGCCCAGCGCTGGCCCGGACGGGGGCCCTATGCGCTCACGTTGTCGGACGCGGCTTCGGCCCGATGCGAGCCGGTGTCGCGTATGTTCTTCTGCACCGCGACCGAGCCGAACAAGGCCAACAGGAAAGCCATGGCATAGAAACCCTTCTCACTGCTGGCAAGCGTGGCGTTGAACAGCCCGATGGCCAGCAACGCCACGGCCAGCACGAGCGACAACCAGCACAGGCCGTAGTAGATGCCGGTCACGGCGATGCCCTCGAGCCGGTCGCGCACGGATTTCTGCAGCGAGACAGCGGCGAAGAGGCCGTATGCCAGCACCACGAAGTAGTAGCCCTTTTCGTTGAGCTGCATCGAGGCGTTCCACAAGCCGAGCATGTACACGGTGCCGCCCGCCAGGAGCGCGACCCACGATGCTGCGGTGAACGCACCCGTGGGTTTCTGGATTGAGACTGACATGACTTCTCCCTGGTTAAAAGGGTTCGGATCATGGTCATCTCGAACACATCGAATGTGGCGAAAAGACGCGCTGTGCTTGAGGACCTTGCTATCAAATCTGAAGCAAATCTGAACTCGGCGACGGGCGTGCGTCGAGCCAGCGCGTTGGGCTCAGAGCTTGAGCATCAGCTTCAGGTTCTGCACCGCGGCGCCGCTCGCGCCTTTGCCCAGGTTGTCCAGCCGCGCGATCACGACCGCGTGCCGGTGATCCTCGTTGGGGTACACGCGCAGTTCGAGTTCGTTGGTGTCGTTGAGCGCGGTGGGTTCGAGCTTGCCGTCGGCCGTGGGCGGCAGCACCTTCACGAAGCGCCCGGGGGTGTTGCTCTTGTCGTAATGCGCCGCCAGCGCCTCGTGCAGGTCGGCCGCGCGGGGCTTGCCCGGCAGGTCGTCGAGGTGCAGCGGCAACTGCACCAGCATGCCCTGCCTGAAGTTGCCCACCGACGGCACGAACATCGGCCGGCGCGCGAGACCGGTGTATTTCATGATCTCGGGAATGTGCTTGTGCTTCAGGCCGAGCGCATAGACCTCGTGGGGCGGCGCTTCGCCCTTCTCGTAGGCCTCGATCATGGGCCGCCCGCCGCCCGAATAACCGCTGACCGAGGGCAGGGCCAGCGGAAAATCCTTCGGGATCAGCCCCGCGTCGATCAATGGCCGCACGATGGCGATGGCGCCGGTCGCGTAGCAGCCCGGGTTGGCCACCCGGTCGGCCGCGGACACCGCCTCCCAGTGTCCCGCCACCAGTTCCGGAAAGCCGAAGACCCAGCGCGCGTCGGTGCGGTGCGCCGTCGAGGCGTCGATGATCTTCGGCCTGGCGCCAGGCAGCTGGTCGATCAGCGCCACCGACTCGATGGCCGCGTCGTCGTGCAGGCACAGCACGACGAGGTCGACGCCGGCCATCAGGTCGCGCTTGGCGTTCGTGTCCTTGCGCAGTTCCGGTGCGATGCTCACCAGCTCGATCTGCGGCATGGACTGGAGCCGTTCGCGGATCTGCAGGCCGGTGGTACCGGCTTCGCCATCGATGAAGACTTTGGGCATGATTGAAATGGGTAAATCCGTTAAAACCAAAGATCTAACGTCAAGCCACGGGCTCGCGTTGGTGCAGCGCACCATGATACATTTCCACGGTTAATCGCCGCCCCCGTCCCCGAGGCGCCGCGGCCCGCGATCGACATCCTTTTCATCGCCTGTTCTCAACCTCCGTCCCGAGAGACCCCTCATGAAGATTCACGAGTACCAAGGCAAGGAAATCCTTGCCAAATTTGGCGTGCCCGTGCCGCGCGGCATCGCGGCCTACACGGTCCAGGAGGCGGTCGAGGCCGCCCAGAAACTCGGCGGCCCCGTCTGGGTCGTCAAGGCGCAGATCCACGCGGGTGGCCGCGGCAAGGGCGGCGGCGTCAAGGTCGCCAAGACCATCGAGGACGTCAAGCGCATCGCCGGCGAGATCCTGGGCATGCAGCTCAAGACGCACCAGACCGGCCCCGAGGGCCAGAAGGTCCGTCGCCTCTACATCGAGGACGGCGCCGACATCAACAAGGAATACTACGTCTCGGCCGTGACCGACCGCGCGACGCAGAAGATCGCTTTCATCGCCTCCAGCGAAGGCGGCATGGACATCGAGGAAGTGGCCCATTCCTCGCCCGAGAAGATCATCACCGTCTACGCCGATCCCAAGGAAGGCCTGACCGACGCGCAGGCCAAGGAGATCGCCGACGGCATCGGCATGCCGGCGGACTCCACCGCGCAGACGGTCGACATCCTGAAGAAGCTCTACACCTGCTACATGGAGACGGATGCCGCGCTGGTCGAGATCAATCCGCTCAACCGCGACAGCAAGGGCAACGTGATGGCGCTGGACGCCAAGTTCAACTTCGACAGCAACGCGCTGTTCCGCCACCCCGAGATCGTCGCCCTGCGCGACCTCGACGAGGAAGACGCGGCCGAGGTCGAGGCCTCCAAGTTCGACCTGGCCTACATCAGCCTGGACGGCAACATCGGCTGCCTGGTCAACGGCGCCGGCCTGGCCATGGCCACCATGGACACCATCAAGCTGTTCGGCGGCGAGCCGGCCAACTTCCTCGACGTGGGCGGCGGCGCCACCCCCGAGAAGGTGACCGAGGCCTTCAAGATCATGCTGAAGAACAAGAACGTGGAAGCCATCCTCGTGAACATCTTCGGCGGCATCATGAAGTGCGACACCATCGCCACCGGCGTCATCGCCGCGTGCAAGGCGGTGAACCTGCAGGTGCCGCTGGTCGTGCGCATGAAGGGCACCAACGAGGTCGAAGGCAAGCAGTTGCTGGCCGATTCGGGCTTGCCCATCATCAGCGCCGACACCATGGCGGACGCGGCCCAGAAGGTCGTCGCAGCGGTCAAGAAGGCCTAAGGAACACAGTCATGTCGATCTACATCAACAAAGACACCAAAGTCATCACCCAAGGCATCACCGGCAAGACTGGCCAGTTCCACACGGAAAAGTGCCAGGAATACGCGAACGGCAAGAACTGCTTCGTCGCCGGCGTGAACCCGAAGAAGGCCGGCGAGTCGATCTTCGGCATCCCGATCTTCGGCTCGGTCAAGGAAGCGGCCAAGGACACCGGCGCGACCGTCTCGGTGATCTACGTGCCGCCGGCCGGCGCCGCCGCCGCGATCTGGGAAGCCGTCGAGGCCGACCTCGACCTGGCGATCTGCATCACCGAAGGCATCCCCGTGCGCGACATGCTCGAAGTGCGCAACAAGATGAAGGCCAAGGAAGCCGCCGGCGGCAAGAAGACCCTGCTGCTGGGTCCCAACTGCCCCGGCCTGATCACGCCCGACGAGATCAAGATCGGCATCATGCCCGGCCACATCCACCGCAAGGGACGCATCGGCGTGGTCTCGCGCTCGGGCACGCTGACCTATGAAGCGGTCGCGCAGCTCACCGAGATCGGCCTGGGCCAGTCGAGCGCCGTGGGCATCGGCGGCGACCCGATCAACGGCCTCAAGCACATCGACGTGATGAAGGCCTTCAACGACGATCCCGAGACCGACGCCGTCATCATGATCGGCGAGATCGGCGGCCCCGACGAAGCCGACGCGGCGCGCTGGTGCAAGGAACACATGAAGAAGCCGGTCGTGGGCTTCATCGCCGGCGTCACGGCGCCTCCGGGCAAGCGCATGGGCCACGCCGGCGCGCTGATCTCGGGCGGTGCCGACACGGCCGACGCCAAGCTCTCCATCATGGAAGAGTGCGGCTTCACCGTGACGCGCAACTTCTCCGAACTGGCCAAGCTGCTCAAGGCGCGCATCTAAGGCGCCTCGAGCGCAGGTCGCACCCAGGATTCGCGCACGTCAGAGTCAGACACGCCGACCGCGCGTCCTTCCAAACAGCCCAAAAACGAAAAGCGCTCGCAACCTCCATTGCGAGCGCTTTTTCAATACATAACAACGGGACACCCCATGGAATTCGTCAACAACTCCACCTTCTGGATCGGTCTGCTCGAGATCGTCTGGATCAACATCATCCTGTCGGGCGACAACGCGGTCGTGATCGCGCTGGCGGCCCGCTCGCTGCCGCCCGAACAGCAGCGCAAGGCCGTCCTGATCGGCTCGGGCGCGGCCGTCGTGCTGCGCATCGTGCTGACGATCGTCGCGGCCAAGCTGCTCGCGCTGCCCTACCTCCAGATCATCGGCGGCCTGCTGCTGCTGTGGATCGGCTTGCAACTGCTGGGCGAGGAAGAGGAAGGCGAGGGCCACGGCAAGCACCACGGCACCATGTTCTCGGCCGTGCGCACGATCCTGATCGCCGACCTGGTCATGAGCCTGGACAACGTGATCGCCGTCGCCGCCGCCGCCCACGGCAACTCCCTGCTGCTCATCCTCGGCCTCGCGATCAGCATCCCGCTGGTGATCTTCGGCAGCACCATCATGATCAAGATGATGGAGCGCTTCCCGATCATCGTGGTCCTCGGCGCGACGCTCATCGGCTGGGTCGCCGGCGAGACCATCATGAACGACGTGGCACTGCACGGCGTGCTGGAATCGCGGCCCTGGCTGCATTACGTCGGCCCCGCCGCCGGCGCGGCGTTCGTGCTGCTGGTGGGCAACTGGCTCAGGCACCGCACGCGCCGCAGCACCGCCGGCTAGTCCGGCGCACCGGCCGGCACGGCGTGCCGTTATAAACACGTCCCATGACGCACTTCGCACCTTCGAACGATGATGCAGCCGGCAAGGTGCCGTCATGGACCTTCGCGACGCTCACCGACCGGGGCCGCGTGCGCGCCAACAACGAGGACGCCGTCTTCGCCGATCCACGCCATCGCCTGGCGATCCTGGCCGACGGCATGGGCGGCTACAACGGCGGCGAAGTCGCCAGCGGGATGGCCATCGCCCTGCTGTCGGCCAGCTTCGGCCGATGGCTCGCCCACACCGACCTGTGCGACCAGACGCGCGCCGTCCGCCGGGCGCTGCAGGTCGGCACCGACGAGGCCAACCGCGCCATCCTCGAAGCCGGCGCCATCGACACGCAGCTCATGGGCATGGGCACCACGCTCGTGCTGGCGTTCTGCGGCACGCGGCGCATCGTCGTGGGCCACATCGGCGATTCGCGCTGCTACCGCCTGCGCAACCGTCGCCTGGAGCAGCTTACCCGCGACCATTCGCTGCTGCAGGACCAGCTCGACGCCGGCCTCATCACGCCCGCCGAGGCGGCGACGTCGCCGCACCGCAACCTGGTCACGCGCGCCCTGGGCATCGAGGCCCGCGTCACGCTGGAGACCAACGACTACGCCGTGGAACCCGGCGACCTCTACCTGCTGTGTTCGGACGGACTCAGCGAGATGGTGTC
Source organism: Comamonadaceae bacterium OTU4NAUVB1 (assembly GCA_024372625.1). Taxonomy (NCBI): domain Bacteria; kingdom Pseudomonadati; phylum Pseudomonadota; class Betaproteobacteria; order Burkholderiales; family Comamonadaceae; species Comamonadaceae bacterium OTU4NAUVB1. The sequence goes on from CP099605.1 coordinate 3,235,343, forward strand.
GGATGCGGATATCTGCACAGTTTTGTTACAAAAGAACGGACTTTCGGAGAAAGCAATACTTTTGGTTGCAATGGCGAATGACAATGGCGGCCGTGACAACATTTCAGTGATATTGGCCAAGGCCGAAGCGGCATCCTGATGCCGGCAAACGCACTGGAGCGCGGGCGAGGATTCCGGGAAAAGCAACGTTCCCGAGGAGCCCGTCGAATTCAACCTCGCAGATTCAGGAGTCGGCCATGCCGAAAATGATCGTTTCGATCGACGGTGTCGTCATCAAGGAAGTCGTGCTGGTCAAGGACCGCACGACGCTCGGGCGGCGGCCCTACAACGACATCGTGATCGACAACCTCGCCATCAGCGGCGAGCACGCCGTGCTGCACATGATCGACGGCGCCGTCTACCTGGAAGACCTGAACAGCACCAACGGCACCTACGTCAACGCCCGCGCCGTGCGGCGCCACATGCTCGAGCACAACGACGTGGTGGAGGTCGGCAAGTACAAGATCCGCTTCCTGGCCGGTCACCAGCCCTACGCCGCCTCGCGGCCCATGTCGATGCCGATGCCGCTCCAGGCGGCAACGCCGGCGCAGCCCCCGGCGGCGGCGCCGGCGGGCTACGCGGTCTCGGCCCCGATGGGCGGCGGCGTCGCGCCCGCGGCCATCCGCGTCCTCTCGGGCGCGGGCGCCGGCCGCGAACTCACCCTGGCCAAGGTCGTCACCACCATCGGCCGTCCCGGCGTGGCCGTGGCCGCGGTCACGCGGCGCCTGCACGGCTACGTCGTCGCGCCCATCGACGGCGGCACGCTCCTCAACGGCGAACAGCTCGGCCAGGAGGCCGTCGCGCTGCAGGATGGCGACGTCCTGGAACTGGGCGGAACGAAGATGCAGTTCATCCGCGTCTGAAACGCGCCGTCGCATAGTGCCAAAAAAGCCCTTGGATCGATCCGCGTCCAGCGTTTAGCCTCGACGCTGGTGCAACCCGCGATCCGGACGGGACACGATGTCGTCATCCGATCCGCCCGAGTCCATGCCAATCCAAGGATCCCCCCCGTCAATGCAGGTGCGTGTCCTGGGATGCTCCGGCGCCATCGCCAGGGACTGCCGCACCACCGCCTTCCTGATCGACGACGACCTGCTGGTGGACGCCGGCACCGGCGTCGGCGACCTCACCCTCGACGAGATGGCCGGCATCGACGACGTGGTGCTCACGCATTCCCACCTCGATCACATCGCCGCGCTGCCCCTGATGATCGACGCGGTGGCCAGCCGCCGCCGCCAGCCGTTGCGCGTGCACGCGCTCGCGCCCACCAACGACGCCTTGCGCGCGCACGTCTTCAACGACGTCGTCTGGCCGGACTTCGCGCGCATTCCGAGCCCGGAGCGGCCGTTCGTGAGCTTCCACGACATCGAGGTCGGCGCCACCCTGACGCTGGGCAGCCGGCGGCCCAAGGTGATCGAGGTGCTGCCCGCCGTCCACACGGTGCCGGCCTGCGGGTTCGCCGTGCGCACCGCCGCCGGCGGTCCGCACTGGGCGTTCAGCGGCGACACCGAGCGCAATCCCGCGTTCTGGGACTGCCTGAACGCGCTCGACGTCGCCATGCTGGTCATCGAGACGGCGTTCAGCGACCGCGACCAAGCGCTCGCGCAACGCAGCCTGCACCTGTCGCCCACTTCACTGGCCCGCGAGATCGCCTGCATCGCGCCGGACCGCCACTACCCGATCTACATCACGCACACCAAGCCGGCCGAAACCGGCGAGATCATGAGCGAGATCGCGTCCCTGGTTTCGGGCCGGACGATCGATCCGCTGCGGGCGCGGGACATCCGCTGGCTGCGAGCGGCCGAGATACTGACGTTTTGACTGACACTTTCGACCTGTTGACAAATTTGTCATAAGTCTTTTGTTTACGACGCGTCAATTTTGTCAGGCAATGTAAGACGATGTGATCTATCGATTTACACGCCTTCCCACGGCGGGCACGGTTCGGCGGTTGGCACGCCAGATGCAAGAAGAGAAGGCGCCGGGCTCGATTCCCGGGGTTTTCCAACCGCAATCTCTGGAGTTTTCAATGAACCGTCGTTCCATCGCACGCAATGTGCAAAAGGGTTTCACCCTGATCGAATTGATGATCGTCGTGGCGATCATCGGTATTCTGGCGGCCGTGGCGCTGCCGGCTTATCAGGATTACACGGTGCGTGCAAAGGTCACAGAAGGTTTAACTCTGGCGGCTTCGGCTAAAACCGCAGTTGCTGAAAATGCTGCAAATGGCTCACCTTTTAAGTCGGGATGGGTAGCTCCTGGCGCCACCAAAAATGTGGCGAGCGTTGGCATTGACGATACAACCGGTAAAATCACCATTACTTATGATTCCACTATTGATAGTGGTGCCACGCTTGTTCTGGTTCCTGTGGATGGGACAACTGCGGCTGGTACCGCACTTGCGGCCGGTACTGTACCTACCACTGGATCCATTACTTGGATCTGCGCCTCAACTGGCACCACAACTGCAAATGCAGTTGCGAAAGCTGCAAAGGGAAGTATCAAGGACAAATATGTTCCAGCATCTTGCCGCACTTAATTTTTGAGATAATAAAAAGCCGCCTTTTTGGCGGTTTTTTTTTAACTACTTTTTCATGAAAATTCTCCACGTCATCCCCAGCATGGACCCCGCCCAGGGCGGCGTCGCCCAGGCCGTTCGCAACATGGTCCCGGCGCTGGCGCAGATCGACGTGCACAACGAGGTCCTGAGCTTCGACGCGGCCGATGCGGGCTTCCTCGGCCGTGACGGATTTCCCGTCCACGCCATCGGTCCGGCCAAGGGCGGCTACGGGTACTGCGCGGCGCTCGGGCCCTGGCTCGCCGCCAACCTGCAGCGCTTCGACGTGGTGATCGCGCACGGCCTGTGGCAGCACCATTGCGCCGGCACCTGGCGCGCCGTCGTGAAGCATCGACGCGCCCACGCCGCGTCGGCCGGATCGCCGCGCTTCTACGTCATGCCGCACGGCATGCTTGATCCCTACTTCCAGAAGGCGCCCGGCCGCCGCCTGAAGGCATTGCGCAACACGGTGTTCTGGAAGTTCATCGAGGCGAAGCCGGTGAACGGCGCCGACGGCGTGCTGTTCACGTGCGCCGAGGAACTGACGCTGGCGCGCGAGCCCTTCACGCCCTACCGGCCACGGCGCGAACTCGAGGTCGGCCTGGGCATCGAGGCGCCGCCGCCGCGCCGCCCCGCCATGGCGCCCGCCTTCGCCGAGCGCTGTCCGCAGGTCGCGGGCCGCCCCTACCTGCTGTTCCTGAGCCGGCTGCACGAGAAGAAGGGCACCGACCTGCTGATCCGCGCCTACGTCGAACTGCAGGCGCGGTGGCACCGCGACGGCAAGGGCCCCGCACTGCCCGCGCTGGTCGTGGCCGGGCCCGGCCTGGACACCGAGTACGGCCGTTCGCTGCAGCAACTGGCCGCGCCGCAGCCGGGCGGCCCAGGCCCGGCCCCCGACGTCCATTTCCCCGGCATGCTCAGTGGCGATGCCAAGTGGGGCGCGCTGTACGGGTGCGAGGCCTTCGTGCTGCCGAGCCACCAGGAGAACTTCGGCATCGCGGTGGTCGAGGCGATGGCCTGCGGCCGGCCGGTGCTGATCAGCCGGCAGGTCAACATCTGGCGCGAATGCGAACCCGGCGGCATCGTCGCCGACGACACGCAGGCGGGCACGCTGGAATTGCTCACGCGATGGCTGGCATTGACCCCACAACAGCAGGCGATGCTCGGTGATGAGGCCCACGCGGCATATCAGCGACACTTCGAGGTTGACCAAGCCGCCAGACGCCTGAAGGAAGCACTCCAACCCGGAACATCCCCCGTTTCAGTGAGGCTGCCGACAGCATCGACAGTCCCATGAAACTCGTATTCTTCACGCACCCCCCCTTCCTGGCGATCTCCAGCATGACGCGCTATGCGTCGTGGCTCGTCGACGACATGCGGCGGCGTGGCCACGAGGTGCGGATCTGGACGCCCGACGCCGTCTTCCACCGGCTGCCGGTGCCCGAGCGCCTGAAGAAATGGATGGGCTACCTCGACCAGTTCCTGGTGTTCCCGGCGCAGGTGAAATGGCGTTTGCTGCGCCAGCCGCGCGACACGCTGTACGTCTTCGCCGACCACGCGCTCGGCCCCTGGGTGCCACTGGTCGCGAAGCGGCCCCACGTCGTGCACTGCCACGACTTCCTGGCCCAGGACTCGGCCCTCGGACGCATCCCCCACAACCCCGTGAGCCAGACCGGCCGGCTCTACCAGCGCTACATCCGCAACGGCTTCCGCCAGGCGCACGCCTTCATCGCCATCTCGCGGAAGACGCGGGACGACCTGATGGACGTGGTCGATCCGACGAGCCGCTGCGACGTGGTCTACAACGGCGTCAATCCGCGCTTCCGGCCCGCCGCCGACGTGCCGGCGCAGCGCGAGGCACTGGGGCGGGCGCTGGGCATCGACCTGTCGCGCGGCTTCGTGATGCACGTGGGCGTGAACACCTGGTACAAGAACCGCCAGGGCGTGCTGGCCGCCTACGGGGCCTGGCGCGGCGCCCTGGAAGCCCGGGCCGCCGGCGACGCGGCGCCCACGACCGACGCCATCCCGCTGCTGATGATCGGCCCGCCGGCCACCGACTCGCTGGAGGCCCTGCGCCTGCGGCTTCCGGGCACCGCCGACGTCCACTTCCTCTCCAGCGTGTCGGACGATCAACTGGCCGCGCTCTACGGCGCGGCCACGGTGTTCCTGTTCCCGTCCATCGCCGAGGGCTTCGGCTGGCCGATCGTCGAGGCGATGGCCTCGGGCTGCCCGGTCATCACCACTGGCGAGGCGCCGATGACCGAGGTCGCCGGCAGCGCAGCGGTGCTGATCCCGGTCTCCACGCTGCAGGACACCGACGCGCCCGCGCCGTGGACCACGCCGTGGGCGACCCGTGCCGGCGCGGCGCTGGCGCAGGTGGCGGGCCTGTCGGCGCCGGAGCGCCAGGCGATGGTCGCGCGCGGCCTCGCGCAGGCGAAGCATTTCGACTCGGCCAAGGCGCTCGACCGGATCGAGGCCATCTACGCGTCGCTGCTGAAGAAGGTCTCGGCGCGCTAGGCGCCGGCCGCCGCCTCCGGCTCAATCGGTGGCGGTGAGGGTGCAGGTGGTGTCGGTCGAGGGCTTGCAGACACGGGCGCGGCCCGTGCGGGCGACGATGACGCGCCGCGTCTCCTCGCCGACGCTGGCGCCCGACAGGTCGCTGCGGGCGATGCTCAGCGTGAGCGGGCCGAAGCCGCCGGCCTTCGTCTTGCTGTAGCCCGAGGCGTCGAACATCATGTAGGGCACCGCTTCGGCGGCCGTTCCGCTGGCGCTGACGGCGAAGTAGCCCGCCAGCGCGGGCTGCTGCTGCACGACGATGTCGCTCGCGTCCAGGGTGCCGTTGCGCGCCGTGCCGGTGTCGACGAAGACGGTCCAGCCGTTGCGCCAGCTGGCCGCGTCGGTGGGCACCACCACCGCGTTCAGCCCGCGCTTCATGGCCTCGCCGCGCGCCGCGTTGATGCCCGCCACCAGCGCGTTGGCCGCCGCCGTGAGTTCGGAATTGCGCTGCATCGTGACGAAGCTGGGCGCCGCCACCATCAGCAGGATCGCCGCGATGGCGATGGTCACCATCAGTTCGATGAGGGTGAAGCCATCGGCCCGTGAGGACCGGCCAGGGCGGCGATGGCGGGTCATGGCCAGCAGAGCTTTTTGTTGGTGATGGTGCCAGTGCAATCCTTGACGCCGGTGCTGGTGAGGGTCAGTGCGTTGACCGCGGGGTCGGCCGTCACAGGCTGCGGTGTCGCCACGACCTGGATGCAATCGGTCAGAGGCTGTGCCGAGCCGCCGGACGTGGTGGCAGGGCACAACGTGGCAGACAACAGGTATTTGGCATCGGCCCTGGAATCACCTGAAAAGACCTTGAAGGTCGTGCCGGCCGTCGCGTCGCCGGGCGTGTCGAAACGCAGGTAGGCCCCGCGCTGCGTCATGAACCGCTCCTGCTGCTGCATCAGTTCGAGCAGTGCGGTGCGGGCCTCGGCGCGCCGGCCCTTGAGGACGGAATCGCGGTACGACGGGTAGGCGATGGTCGCGAGGATGCCGACGATCGCCACCACGATCATCAGTTCGATCAGGGTGAAGCCGCGTTGCCGCGCGACGCGTCCGGCGGGGCGGTGGGGGGTCATGGCGTGCTGCCTTTCAGGTCCTGGTAGTTGTTGATCTGGCGCCAGCTCAGGCGCCCGGCGTAGAACTGCTGCTTGATCGCGGTGGTCTGGCCGGTGCCCTTGTCGCCCACGGAGATGACCGGGTTGGTGATGCTGCGCAGGCGCCGGCCCGTGCCGGTGCTGATCTGGTCAACGGCGGGCAGGCTCAGCACGATGGACGGCCCGAGGATGCCGACCTTGGAGATGAACGTGTTGGCGTCCCCGGTGTCGACGTTGAAGAAATAGCTGGTGCCGGTGCCCCCGCCCACGCCGCAGACGGCGGCGGTGCCCGCGCTGCCGGGCACGAGGCTGGGCACGATCAGGGTGTCGCCCCGGAGCTGCGCGCCGCTGACCTGGCGCTCGCCGCCGGTCGGGTAGTTGAAATACCAGCCCGAGCGCTGCGTCGTGTCGCCGTCGCTGGTCGCGCGGCCGGGCACGAAGGGCGGGGCCTGGACGGTGTTCTCGCCCGCCGTGGTGGTGATCTGGTCGTTGTAGGCCCCGGCGGCGGTGAAGACGCCCTGCGCCAGGCGCGCGCGGCCGCTGACGGCCGCGGTGCCGCCGGGGGTGTCGAGCGTGGCGGTCGTGTTGTCGTAGATGGCGTAGAAGCTCTGCTGCTGCACCGAGACGCGGTCGTCGGACTCCAGGAACTTGCCGGTGCCGAACGCCACGTAGGCCGACGCGCTGCCGCGCAGGGCGGCCACGATGGAAGGCGACATGGTGATGGGCTGGACGTTGTTCGACGCGTCGCGGGCGATGAACAGCGGCAACGGCGTGGTGCCCGAGACGAAGGCCGACAGCTTGCCGATCGTCCAGTCGGCCGTGCCCCAGGGCCGGAAGTCGAGCTTCCACAGGTTGCCGTGCAGGTCGCCGGCGTAGAGCAGCGTGACCTGGCCCTGGGCGCCGTTGACGGCCTCGAAGTTGATGATGCCCGGTGCCGTCGTGGCCGCGAGCACCGTGTTCACCGGAAACTCGATCTTGTAGTAGTTGGCGTTCAGCGTCCAGGCCGTGGAGGCCGGCTTGGCCAGGTCGAGCAGGAACAGCGAGGGCCGGCCGGTGGCGCTGAACACGCCGCCCTGGCTGACGTAGTTGTTGACGCCGCTGGCCACCACGGCGAACCACTTGTAGGTGGCGGTGGTGGCGTTCGCCGCGCTCGTGCGCAGCTTCAGGACCTGCGGGCGGCCGACGACGAAGCCCATGTCGCGGTCGTCGTTCTGCGTAAACTCCCACAGCACCTTGGAGGCGTCGAAGGTGCCGGGCTGCGTCACGTCGAGGGCGAACACGCCGCGCCCGCCCGCCCCGGTGCCCGAGACCAGCACCGTGCGCCAGTCGGCCTTGGTGTTGGCGGTGCCGACCTCGGCCTGCGCCACCACCGGCGTGCCGTCCACGTAGCTCTGGTGCGCGCTCAAGTAGGTTGGACTCGTCAGCGCCGCCAGCTTCGGTCCCATCCAGCTCGGGATGTAGGCGAAGACTTCGCCGCCGGTGGTGGCGTCGAAGGCGTGCAGCATGCCGTCGTTGGCGCCGGCGAAGACGACCGGCGTGCGGGCGAGGTTGTCGCTGCGGAAGCCGGCGTAGGTGGTCGAGGTGAGGGTGGGCGGGGGCGGACCCGAATACACGGCGCCCGAATTGAGCACGTCGCCCAGGAACTTGTTGTTGCGCGCCCGGAAGACGGTGCCTTCCCGGACGGCCGAGCCGCGCAGGTAGTTCAGGCGGTCGTTCGCCAGGGCGTCGGTGGTGATCGGGGTGGGGCGGCCGAGCTGGGCCTTGAGGTCGGCGGAGATGGCGTCCCAGGTGAACGGCGTGGCCGTCGACGTGGCGGTGGCGCCCACGCTCCCCACGACGATGTTGCGCGGGACGTTCGACGCGATGCGCGCCGCCAGCTGCGTGGTGGCGCTCCAGACCGGGGCCGTCGAATTGACGCTGGCGTTGCCGGTGGCGTCCACCACGATCGGCAGGGCCTTGACGTCGCCGCTCCAGTCGGAGGTGTCGAACGAGCCCTGGTAGACGAAATTGCCCTGCGTCGTGGAACTGCCCGCGAGCGCGGTGCCGGCGATGTTGCTCGCGCGCGTGACGGCGTTGCTGAAGATGCTCTCGAACGCCGCGAGCACCCCGCGTGCGTCGCTCTGCAGGAAATAGCTGCCGGCCTCGCCGGGCGTGTTGGTGTTCTGCCAGACGTTGTTGTCGGGCGTGCCGTCGGTGCGGCGGAACGGATTGCCGTAGGTGTTGAAGGACTGGGAGGTGTTGGAGATCGACTCGAAGCCGCCGTACTTGGCGGCGGTGAAGAACTGGTTGTTGTAGCGCCGCTGGTTGGCGTCGTTGCCGGCCCCGTACTCGTTAACGTCGAACACGAAGGTCTTCACGCGCAGGCCGGGACGCTGCAACGCCTCTCCCCCCGTCCACGCCTTGCCGCGGATGTCCTGGGTGTGGGCCCAGTAGGCGTAGCCGACGATGGCGTCGCCGCGCGGCGAGGTGTCGATGTAGCCGCTGGGATTGCTCGTCGTGCGCGCCACGCCCTGGCCGTCGGTGTAGCCGCGCGCACCGCCGTTCTCGAAGCTCTGGACCACGCTGGTCCAGGCGGCGCGGTCGGGGATGTTGGCCGCCGGGTTGGCGGCCGGGAAGGCGTTGATGTTGTCGTGCGTGTTGATGTCGCCCACCACCACCACGTTGCTCTTGAGGCAGGAATAGTCGCTCTCCCTGGAGCGTCCCGCGTAGGGGTCAAGGGTGGCCCAGTTGGTGAAGACGGGAAAGCCGTCGTACATCGTCTCGGTGATGTTGTTCACGGCCGCGGCGCTGGGCGGCAGGCCCTGCATGTAGCGCAGCGTCTCGTAGTAGAGCTCGCTGACCGGGTCGTAGATCTTGTAGAGGCCCTTGGTGCCGGTGCGGCCGAACTTGTTGAGGTAGTTGATGACGCCGCTGATGCCGCGCTGATTGGCATCCGGGTTGGGATTGAAGACGCCGGTGTCGGCGTTCCATTCGGCGTTGGGGTTGCCGGTGACGGGGGTGTTGTCCTGGCCGAAGACGTCGAAGGTCTTGTTGCCGACGTACTTCATGGGCGCGCGCAGCACGCCGCCGTAGCGGCCGCCGTCGGGGCTGCGGGTCTGGTCGAGCAGGTAGCCGAAGGCGGCCAGGCGCAACTGGTCGCTGTACTTCTGGATCACGCCGGTGGGCTTGAAGTTGCCGCTCGCGTAGCGGGTGCAGAACGTGCTGCCGTTGAGATAGACACGGGTGTCGGCGAGGTCGGTGCCGGTCTTGTTGCAGACCTGGACGCGGGCGTAGAAGAAGCCGTCGGGGTTGAGCTGGGTGGTGGACGCCGGCGGTTGCCAAGTGCCGCTGTAGGGTCGGATGTAGCAATTCTTGACGATTCCTGGAATCGGATCGCCGAGAACGGCGTTCGTGCAGGCCGTGCCATTGCTCGCCGGCGCGACCCTCCAGAACGTGCCGGCGCCATACCAGACCTCGCGCACACCGCCAAAACTGCAGGTTCCGCCTTCACCGGCACACAGTGTTGCGTCCGCGGGCAGTACGGTCAGCAGCCGGGTGCCGATGGGACCCAACGCCGGTGCCGCAGAGGTCAGCGTGTAGGCACCGGTGTTGCCGCAGCCGCCGGTCCTGGACGTGCCGAAATAGATCCGGTCGAGCGTGTTGGCCACCCAGATGTCGCTGGTGCCGGCCGCCGTGGCCATCGCGTTGGGCACGGCACCCCAGTAGGTGCCCGCGCCGCCGCCGTTGCGCGTGAGCTGCTTGGCGGGGAAGTTGCTGCTGTTCCACATGCACGTCGGGTCGCCGTTGGGGATCACGGCGCGCTGCAGGACGGTGAGCTGGGGGGTGTCGATGTAGCGGTCGCCGCCCGACAGGGCCAGGCGCAGCATGTCGATGGCGGAGCTGCTCGCCCAGTTCAGGAAGTTGCCGCTGAAGGCGTTGCTGCACGACCGCACGGTCGTCGACGTGGTGGCGCCGACGCGGTCGAAGCGCCGGTAGTCCGACGCGGTCAGTCCGGCCGCCGGCGCCTCCGTCGGGTTCTGGTTGTAGGTGTAGCAGCTGTTGGCGTCGTAGTAGCCGAGGTACTCGTTGGTGTTGCTGTAGGTGCTGTCGGTGTCGCCGCCGGGCGTGTACTGCGCGCCCACGGTCGGGTACTCGACCGACAGCGACAGCGCCATCGCCGGCTTGTCCCCGGTGGTGGTGGCGTAGAGCGGATCGCTCGCCAGGGCGACCGCCCTGAACGCCGGCGCCGCGCTCTGGCCGATGGCGCCGAAGGAGGCCAGCAGGACGAGCGCGGTGACGGGAAGCGCCACCCAGGCCCAGGCGCGGCGGGGAAGTCGGCGGAGGAGGTTCGTCGTCATGGCGGTCGGGGAAGGGGCGAGGGCTCGGTGCGGTGGCGTGGCTGCGCGCGTGCCGCGCTCAGTCACGGTAGAGGATCTGGTTGATGGCCTGGATGTCCGCGCGCGGACCGAAGCCCATGGCGGTGACGCGGTAGATGAACGTCGGCGCCTTGTTGGCGCCGGCCTTGCCGCCGACCCCGAGTTCGCGGTCCAGCGGATCGGGGATGGGCTCGATGATGTAGCGCGGCGCCTTGGCGGGCTGCACGCCCGCCGCCTGGCCCCCGGCGGCCGACGCGAAGCTCCGGCCCGTGAACGTGCCGAAGGCCGTGGTGGGCGCGTTCGCCGTGTCGAGCGTGAAGTCGACGCTCAGCCAGGCCGGCTTGCCGGTGGTCGCCAGCTGGCACAGGCCCCGGTTCTTATCGGTGACGCTGGTGCCGCAGCCGGACAGGAAGGCGTTGGTGTCGTGCTGGTCGCCGAACACCGCGCGCCGGTTGACCGCGGCGTTGTTGGGGCCGTGGATGTCGAACTCGGCGTCCATCAGCGCCGCCTCGGACGACTGCCACGCGACCTGCATGTCGCGGTCGTTGCGCGAGCCGCGCTCGGCCATCAGGGCGATCTGCGCGCCGCCCACGCCCAGCACCGACACCACCACCAGGATCAGCAGGACGACGATCAGCGAGACGCCGCGCTCGGAGGGGTCAGAGGGTCTGGTCATTGCGCAGGTGAAACGTGAACGTGACGCTCTGGCGCAGCCGGCCGTCGGGCGTCGGCGTGAAGTTGGTGCCGGTGTCGCGGTTTTCCGGGGGGGCGAGGGCGGCGCTCACGTTGCCCGAGGCATCCTTCACCCCGCCGAACGGAAAGAAGGTCTGCGTGTTGCGGTCCTGCGCCGCGCCGGGCGGCGTGCGCAGCACCATGCCGATGCGCACGCTGCGCACGCGCCGCCAGTTGGCGCGGGTGTCGTTGGCCGCGCCGGCCACGTCCATCTGGCCGGCGCGCAGGTAGCGGTCCGGCACGTCCGGCGCGCTGGCGGCGACGGCCGGCGGCAGGACCGCGTTGGCGACGACGCCGTCGGCGCCGTAGAGCACCTGGAAGTTCTCCACGCCCTGCACCAGCGGCACCGTGGTCCAGGTGCCCGCCGCGCCCGTGGGCGAGTAGGTGCACATCAGCGTCGGCTCGCCGTTGTTCAGGGCGACGTGGAAGATGCTGACGATGCGGCTGTCGGTCGCCGCGTCGGCGGTGCGGGGATCGGCCACGGTGGCGACGTTGTTGCCCGCGCAGTCGATCATCGACTTGTCCGACACCGTCGCCAGCAGCGGGTCCTCGGTGTTGGGGTAGAGCTGCGAGGCCTGGTAGCGCAGGATCAGGATGTCGCTGCCGTAGCCGGCCACGCCGGCGGTGCGGGTGGTCGCCGCGGTCGTGGGCGTCGCCGCGTTGAGCAGCGAATTGTCGAATCCCGCGATGCTCGGCTCGCGCGTGGCGTCGGTGGAGACGAAGCCGGCGGCGATGCCGAAGTCGCGGTAGCCGGCCTGCTCGCCGATGCGCTGGATCAGGTCGGCGGCGAAGCGGCCGTTGTCGCGCAACTGGGAGGCGGCGTCCACGGTGGTGAAGCCGCGCCGCGCCACGGTCAGCGCCGCGACCGAGGCCAGCACGATCACCAGGCCGATGACCATCGCCACCATCAGTTCGATCAGCGTCAGGCCCGAGGCGGACCGGCGCGCGCCGGGGCGCTGGCGGGGGGTCATTTCGTGCTGCCCGGCGTCACGGGAATGACCACCGACGGCACGTCGGCGTACTTGAGCGCTCCGGCCGCGTCGTCGACCGAGGTCGCCCGCCGGAACGAGGGGCGCGTCCAGCCGATCTTGATGACCACCCCGGCGGGGGGCGCGGTGGCGGCGGCGGCGGCCGGAGCGACACAAGGCCAGACCGGCAGGCCGGTCGGGCCGAAAGGCGTGCCGTCGGCGCAGATCGACACGCGCGCGCCGGGCAGTTGCTCGTTGACGCGGCCGAGCCACTCGGTCAGCTGGGCGCGGGCGACATCCTCCTTGGTCGGGCACGGCGCCGCGCCGACGTTCAGGCAATAGGACGTCGTGGGCGGTACCAATGCATTGACGGCGAATTCGCCGAGGTAAGGATTGTTGGCACTCCGAAGCGACACTTCCTTGTTGCCTCGCATCATCTCCGCCAGTTCCCGCGCCAGGAGAATGGCGGTCGACTGCAGCCGTGCGTCGCGGTTGGCCTGCAGCGACGCCGCCTGCAGGCCCACCATGCCGAGCAACCCGAAGGACAGCACCACGATCGCGACCAGCACCTCGATCAGAGTGAATCCCGAGTGCCGGGGCCGGGACCGGAGCCTCGACTGGCCGGATCGTGTGCTCATCGTCGAACGCGCCCAAATATTGCCAAACGTTAAGAGTGTGGATACTAACCTTCGACGTACCTCATCGCTGACCGCTTATCGCAACATGAATACCGTCAGGCTACAGACTTCACTCCACGACTCCGAGACCGAACTTTCGACTGACAGGGAAAGCGCGTACGGGGTCGACCGGAGGGCGTTCGGGGTCGCGCCCGCCGCCGTGCTGGTCGCCTTTCCGTTCCTGTCGCCCTTCGTCGCCGGGCCATCGGTCAATGTCTGGCAGCTGCTGGGCGCCTGGGTCTGCGTGGCGGCGCTGGTGCTGTCGGCCGGGCCGCGGCGTCCCGGCCTGCCGGGGGGGGCGCTGCTGTGCTGGCTCGGCGTGGCGCTGGCGGCGATCGCGTGGCGCCCCGGACGCGACCCGGCGCTGTTCCTGGGCGCGGGGGGCGCGGTCGTGGCGGTCGCGCTCGCCGCCTGCGTGGGCGCGGGCTGGGCCCGGGCGCCGCGCACGCGGCCGGCGGCGCTGGCCTGGGGCCTGATCGCGGCCGGCCTCGCGAGCGCGGTGCTGGGACTGTGCCAGTACTACGGCGCCGCCGCCGCCCTGACGCCCTGGACCACCGCGCCGGAGGTCGGCCAGGCCTATGGCAACCTGCGCCAGCGCAACCAGTTCGCCACCCTGATCGCCATGGCGCTGGCGGCGGCCCTGTGGCTGCACGCCGGGCGCGCCGCGCGCGGCACGCCGGGCCGCGCGGCCGCGCTGGCGACCACGGCGGCGATCGTCCTGCTGACGCTGGCGGCGGCGGCGTCGACCTCGCGCACCGGCCTTCTGCAGTGGGTGTCGATCAGCCTCGCCGCCGCCGCGCTGGCCTGGGGCGAGCGGCGTGGTCCCGGTCCGCGCCGCCTGCCGCACCCGGGCCTGCTGCTGGCCCTGATCCCGGCCTACTTCGTGGCCGCCTGGGCCCTGCCGCTGGCCGCCGGCCCGGACGTCGAGGGCATGCTGCGGCGCCTGCGCGACGGCCTGCCCGAAGGCCACGGCCGGATGCTGCTGTGGCGCAACGTGGTCGAACTCATCGCGCGCCATCCGTGGGCGGGATGGGGCTGGGGCGAGCTGAGCTTCGCGCACTTCGACACGCGCTACGCCGGCGCGCGCTTCGTCGAGATCCTGGACAACGCGCACAACCTGCCGCTGCACCTGGCCGTGGAACTGGGCGTGCCGGCCTCGCTGGCGATCTGCGGCGGCTTCGCGATGCTGGCGCTGGCGGCACGGCCCTGGCGCGAGCGCGAACCGGCGCGCCTGCTGGCCTGGGCCGCGCTGGGCGCGATCGTGCTGCACAGCCTGCTCGAATACCCGCTCTGGTACGGCCCGTTCCAGCTGGTCTTCGGCCTGTGCCTGGGGTTGCTGTGGCCGGGTGCCGCCGGCGCGGGCGCCAGCGCCGAAGCCGACACGGGTGCCGAAGCCGGTGCCGGCCGGGCGCCGCGCCGCACGTCCGTGGCGACGGCGCTGCCGCGCGCGGCGGCGGTGCTGCTGCTCGCGGGGGTCGCCTACGCCGCCTGGGACTACACCCGCATCAGCCAGCTCTACCTCGCGCGCGCCGATCGTCTGGCGCCCTGGCGCGACGACACGCCGGACAAGCTGCGCGCGTCGTGGCTGTTCGCGAGCCAGGTGCGCTTCGCCGAACTCTCGATGACGGCGGTGACCCCGGCCGACGCGGCGGCGGTGCACGCCCTGGCGCAGCGCATGCTGCACTTCTCGCCCGAGCCGCGCGTCATCGCCCGGCTGATCGACAGCGCCCGGCTGCTGGGCCGCGACGACGAGGCCGCCGCGCTCGCGGCGCGTTTCGAGGCCGCCTTCCCGGTCGAACACGCCCGCTGGCGACGCGACCGGTCCCCGCCGCCGGCGCCGTGAGCCGTCACGCGCGCCGTGCGAAGGCCCGGCTGAGGAAGCGCGAGCCCCGTTCGCCGAAGCGCCAGGGCACGTCGACGGCCTTGGAGATGCCGATGCGGGGACCGACCTCGACCACGACCTCGGGATGGTCGTGCGGCGCGGCGATCAGCGCGAAGGGCGGCGCGTCCAGCCGCAGGCCGTTGAAGCTCGCGTCCACCGCCAGCGCCTGACCGACGCGACCCGGCCCGGCGCACAGCAGGCGCGCCTCCTGCAGACCGCGCCGTTCGCGCATCCGCGCCAGTCCCAGGGTCGGCTCGATGGCGCGGATCAGCACCCCCGCGCCGTGCCCGGCCTCGCGGCAGACGACGTTCAGGCACCAGTGGATGCCGTAGGAGCGGTACACGTAGGCCCGCCCGGGCGGGCCGAACATGGCGGCGTTGCGCGGCGTCGGGCCGTTGAAGCTGTGCGAGGCCGGATCGTCGCGGTCGTAGGCCTCCGTCTCCACGATCCGGCCGCCGACGCCGTCGACCAGCAGCGTCACGCCGATCAGCCGGCGCGCCACCTCGTGGGACGGCGCGTCGAAGTCGATGCCGCCGATCACGGTGGTGGTTGTCGTGGCCGCAGTGGTGGGCGTGGTCGGCGGTGGCGTCGCCGGATCGGGGGAAGGGCGCGCGGCGGCGTGGCGGTGGGGGGATCGTGAAGCCATGGCCGCCACGCTAGCGCCGAACGCGGCGCGTC
The DNA here is from genome assembly GCA_024372625.1 of Comamonadaceae bacterium OTU4NAUVB1. Taxonomy (NCBI): domain Bacteria; kingdom Pseudomonadati; phylum Pseudomonadota; class Betaproteobacteria; order Burkholderiales; family Comamonadaceae; species Comamonadaceae bacterium OTU4NAUVB1. Next base: position 3,250,869 of record CP099605.1, read on the forward strand.
CGCGCCGGACGACGCCGCCCGATCCGGCGCGAGGCACGGCATCAGGTCGGGTGCCGGCGAGGTGCGGCGCCCATCGTCCCGCCAGCGCGACACCGTGTCCCCGGCGCGCGTCTTTTGCGCCCCGGCATCGGCCCCATGTGAAGACGATGCCGTGCCGGGCCTTCCGCGCGGCCGGCCCTCACCGCGAAGGACAGCTCCATGGTCGACCCCCTCCACGCCACCCCGCCCGCCGGCACGCCGGACGCCCCGGACGCCATCGTCGCCGTCCGGCCGCTGGGATTTCCCTGGCCGACGATCGATCCGTTCCTGTTCTGCGCCTACCACGACGACGGCTATCCGCAGGCCAATGCCGACCTGGGGCCGGCCGCCCCGCTCGCCGGCCGCGCGATCGGCCAGGACTTCAGCCGCAAGGACGGCTGGAGCATGTACCACGGCGAGACCGTGCCGGGCTTTCCCGGCCATCCGCACCGTGGCTTCGAGACCGTGACGATCGTGCGCAAGGGCCTGATCGACCATGCCGATTCGCTCGGCGCGGCGGCGCGCTTCGGCGGCGGCGACGTGCAGTGGGTGACCGCCGGGCGCGGCATCGTGCATTCGGAGATGTTCCCGCTGCTCGACGCCGACGCCGGCAACCCGCTGGAGCTGTTCCAGATCTGGCTCAACCTGCCCGCGCGCAACAAGCTGGCGGAGCCGCACTTCACGATGTTCTGGTCCGGGGACATCCCGCGCGTCACGACGACCGACGGCGCGGGCCGCACGACCGAGGTGGCCTGCGTGGCCGGGCGCCTGGGGCCGGCGACGGCGTCCGGCGCGGCACCGGACGGGCCGGCCGCCACGCGCCCGGCCGCCGCCGAGCCCCTGGCCCCGCCCCCGGACTCGTGGGCCGCGCAGGCCGACGCCGACGTCGCCATCTGGACGCTGAAGCTCGCGCCGGGCGCGCGCTTCGCGCTGCCCGCCGCCACGGGCGCCGGCACGCGCCGCAGCCTGTACTTCTTCAAGGGCACGCGCGCGTCGATCGGCGGGCGGACCGTGGCCGACCATGCCGCCATCGAGCTGCGCGCCGGCCAGCCGGTGGAACTGGTCAACGCGGGCGACGGGCCGGCCGAGTTCCTGCTGCTGCAGGGCCGCCCGATCGGCGAGCCGGTGGCGCAGTACGGGCCGTTCGTGATGAACACCCAGGCCGAGATCGCCCAGGCGATGCAGGACTACCGCCGCACCGGCTTCGGCGGCTGGCCGTGGGCGGACGAGGCGCCGGTGCACGGCCGCGACCCGGCGCGCTTCGCCCGGCACCCGGACGGCCGCGAGGAACGGCCGGCGGCTTTGGCGGTGGCGGCCGGGACGGCGCCGGCGGCCCGGTGACGATCGGGCCGTGGGTGGCCGTGCGGGGCGGCGGCGGCCGGACCGGGCGGCCCGCCTTGTCGCTGATCGGACGCGCCGACCCACGTCGCTGGCCGTAGATTCGGGCCTTCCTTCCACTCCCGAGCGTTCCACCCATGATCCACGTCGTCGCCGTCATCACCGCCAAGCCCGGCCTGCGCGCCCAGGTGCTCGCGCATTTCGCCGCCAACCGCCCGACCGTGCTGGCCGAGGACGGCTGCATCGAGTACGTCGCCACCGTCGACGCCCAGGGCATGCCGGCCTCGAAGGGCACCTTCGGCGACGACACCTTCGTCGTCGTCGAGAAGTGGGCCAGCCTGGCCGCCCTGCAGGCCCACGCCGCCGCCGCGCACATGGCGGCCTACGGCGCGAAGACCAAGGACCTGCTCGCCAGCCGCGTGATCCACGTGCTGGAACCGGTGGGCTGAAGGACCGGGCCCGGTCCGGCGTCACGCGGTCGTGTTGCGCGGGAACACCTCCTCCGCGGCGTTCCAGGGCGGTCGCGACGCCGGACGACTTCCTCGGTGCTCAGGTTCGATGCCATGCGCCGATTCTGGAAGTTCGAGCGCGCTCGAAGTCGAGGTTTTTCCACTGGCCGCGTCGACCCCGTCGAGGTCCGCTCGCGCGGGTTCGCGGCGATGTCCTCACCCCCGCCGGGCCGGCGCCTCGACATGGATGGCGAAGCCCGACGCGCCCGGATCGAGGTCGTCGCGCAACGTCAGTTCGGGCATCCGGTAGTCGCCGGCGTTCTGCTTCCGGAACGCGATCGGCGGGGTGGTCCAGAGCGTGTCCAGGCGCTTGCCCAGGGCCTCGCAGGCCTGCTCGAACCCCGCCGCGTCGACCTTGCCGGTGCGGTGGATCACGTGCGGCGGCAGCACGTCGAAGCCGGGATAGAACAGGATGCCGTGCTGGATCGGGAACAGCAGGTCGTCGATCGGGCCGTTGATGCCCCGGGGGGCGTAGTGCGAGGCCCAGCCCCCCGTCGTCACCACCAGCATGGCGCGCTTGCCGGCCAGGGTGCCTTCGCCGTAGCGGTCGCCCCAGTGCGTGTCGGAATGCGCGCCGACGCCATAGGCGAAGCCGCAGGCGTACACGCGGTCGACCCAGCCCTTGAGGATGGCGGGCATCGAGAACCACCACAGCGGGAACTGCAGGATGACGGCGTCGGCGCGGCGCAGCTTGTCCTGCTCGCGCGCGATGTCGTCGCCCTGCGTGCCGCCGTCGAAGGCGGCCTTCGAATGCACGGACGGATCGAACCGCGCCGATGGCGCCAGCGCGGGAGCGTCGTCGGCGTCCAGCGCGGACTTCCAGCGCATGGCGTACAGATCGGACACCTCGACGGCGTGGCCGGCCGCCGCCAGGCGGCGGACGGTGAAATCCTTGAGCGAGCCGTTCAGGGAGCGCGGCTCGGGGTGGGCGTGGACGAGAAGGACGTTCATGGAAGATCGATGCGGAGCACGGAGGGAAGCGGAGAGGACCGCACGATAGGTCTCGAGCGGCCATGTGGAAAATGAATTCCCCGCATGCCAGGTATTGCCATGAATGATTTCCTGCGCCGTCTCGACCTCAACCTGCTGGTCACGCTCGATGCCCTGTTGACCGAGCATCACGTGACCCGCGCCGCCGGGCGCCTGCACCTGTCGCAGCCGACGGTGAGCGTGCAGCTCGCGCGGCTGCGCGAGGTCTTCGGCGATCCGCTGCTGCTGCCGGGCCCGCGCGGCATGCGCCCCACGGCCCGGGCCGACGCGTTGCGCGAACCGCTGCGGCAGGCGCTGGAGACGCTGCGGCGGGCCGTCGCGCCATCCGCCGCGTTCGACCCCGCCCGGGCGACGCGGACGTGGCGCGTCATGGCGTCGGACTACGGCGCCTCGACGGTCGTGCTGCCGGCGCTCGCCGGACTGCGCTCGGCGGCTCCCGCCACGCGGCTGGCGGTCGTCGAGCTGAGCCCGCGCACCCTGGCGCGCCAGGCCGAACAGGGCGGCATCGACCTGGCCTTCCACATCGCCACCGACGCGCCGCCGGACCTGCGACGGCGCTCCCTGTTCACCGAGCGCTACGTGCTGGCCGGGCGCGCGGACCATCCCCGGCTGCGGCGCCGCCCGACGCTGGCGCAGTTCTGCCGGCTCGACCATGCGATCGTCTCGCCCGACGGCGGCGGCTTCCACGGCGCGGCCGACACGGCGCTGGCCGCGCGCGGCCTGACGCGGCACGTCGCGCTGTCGGTGCCGCATTTCCTGTTCCTCGAAGCGGCGCTCGCGGGCACGGACCTGGTCGCGCTGGTGCCGTCGCGGCTGGTGCGCGATCGCGCCGCGCTGCGGGTGATCGACCCGCCGCTGGAGGTGCCGGGCTTCGAGCTGCTCATGCTGTGGCACGAACGCGTGCATCGCGACCCGGCGCACCGCTGGCTGCGCGAGCACGTCGCGACGGCGGTCGGCGCGAACACCGCGGGCGATGCGGCGGCCCCATGAAAAAACGCGCCCGAAGGCGCGTTTCCTGTGCCGGGCCGGGCGAGGCGATCGCCCGGCGGGGACGTCGGGTTACTTCGAGACGACGCGGACCATCTCCAGGCACTTGTTCGAGTAGCCCCACTCGTTGTCGTACCAGGACACGAGCTTGACGAAGGTGCTGTCGAGCGCCAGGCCGGCCTCGGCGTCGAAGATCGAGGTGCGCGGGTCGCCGCGGAAGTCGGTGGCCACCACCTTGTCCTCCGTGTAGCCCAGCACGCCCTTGAGGGCGCCTTCGGACTGGGCCTTCATCTCGGCGCAGATCTCCTTGTAGCTGGCTTCCTTCTCCAGCTCGACCGTCAGGTCGACCACCGACACGTCGGAGGTCGGCACGCGGAAGCTCATGCCGGTGAGCTTCTTGTTGAGCTCGGGGATCACCACGCCGACGGCCTTGGCCGCGCCGGTCGACGACGGGATGATGTTCTCCAGGATGCCGCGGCCGCCGCGCCAGTCCTTGTTGCTCGGGCCGTCGACGGTCTTCTGCGTCGCCGTGGTGGCGTGCACGGTGGTCATCAGGCCGCGCTTGATGCCCCACTTGTCGTTGAGCACCTTGGCCAGCGGCGCGAGGGCGTTGGTGGTGCAGCTGGCGTTGCTGATGATGGCCTCGCCGGCGTACTTGGCGTCGTTCACGCCGTAGACGAACATCGGCGTGTCGTCCTTGCAGGGGGCCGACATGATGACCTTCTTGGCGCCCGCGTCGATGTGCTTCTGGCAGGTTTCCTTGGTGAGGAACAGGCCGGTGGCCTCGAGCACGATGTCCGCGCCGACCTCGTTCCACTTCAGGGCCGCCGGGTCGCGTTCCTGCGTCAGGCGGATCTTCTTGCCGTTGACGATCAGGGTGTTACCCTCGACCGAGACCTCGCCCTTGAAGCGGCCGTGCACCGAGTCGTACTGCAGCATGTAGGCCAGGTAGTCGGGCTCGAGCAGGTCGTTGATGGCGACGATCTCGATGTCGTTCTTGAAGTTCTGGACGGCGGCGCGCAGGACGTTGCGACCGATGCGGCCGAAGCCGTTGATACCGAGTTTGATAGCCATGTGAACTGAGCTCCTGGAGGTTGAAAGGAAAGGGGAGTGAGAAACCGGCCGGTTCAGCGCTCGAGCGCCTTCTCGACCGTCGCGGCGACGTTCTCCGGCGTGAAGCCGAAGTGCTTGAACAGCACGCCCGCGGGCGCCGATTCGCCGAAGGTGTCGAGGCCCACGACCGCGGCGCAGCCGTACTTCCACCAGCCGTCGGTCGAACCCATCTCCACCGCGATGCGCGGCAGGCCCTTGGGCAGCACGCGCTTCTTGTACGCCAGGTCCTGGCGGTCGAAGGTGGTGGTGGACGGCATCGAGACCACGCGCACGCCGATCTTGCGCGTCGCCAGCAGTTCCTGCGCGCGCAGCGCGAGCTGCACCTCGGAGCCGGTGGCGATGAGGACGGCCTTGGCCTTCTTGTTCTTGATGCCGACGCGCTCGGGCTCGGCCAGCACGTAGGCGCCCCGGGCGATGTCGCCGAGTTCGTTCTTGGCGGAGTAGGGCAGGTTCTGGCGCGACAGCAGCAGCGCGGTCGGGCGCGACGCGTTCTGCAGCGCGACCGCCCAGGCCACCGCCGTCTCGGCCGTGTCGCCCGGACGCCAGACGTCCAGGTTGGGGATCAGGCGCAGGCTGGCCGCGTGCTCGACCGACTGGTGCGTCGGGCCGTCCTCGCCCAGGCCGATGGAGTCGTGCGTGAAGACGTGGATCACGCGGCGCTTCATCAGCGCGGCCATGCGGATGGCGTTGCGGCTGTAGTCGCTGAAGGTCAGGAACGTGCCGCCGTAGGGGATGAACCCGCCGTGCAGCGCGACGCCGTTCATGATCGCGGCCATGCCGAACTCGCGCACGCCGTAGTTGATGTGGCGCCCGATCAGGCCGTGCGGCGCGGGAGCGGCATCGGCGCTGCTGGCGGGCTTCTTCTCGTCCTCGGCGCCCTGCGCGGCGGCCTTGGGCGCGTCGAGCGCGACGGCGCCGGTGGCGGCGTCGAAGCGCAGCGCGGGCGTGCTCTTGGTGTTGGTGAGGTTCGAGCCGGTCAGGTCGGCGCTGCCGCCGAGCAGTTCGGGCAGGGCGGCGGTGAAGGCTTCCAGGGCGATCTGCGAGGCCTTGCGGCTGGCCACGGTCTCGGCCTTGGCGTGCGCGGCGACGACGGCGTCGAACGCGGTCTGGTGGAAGTTCTTCGGCAGCTCGCCCTTCATGCGGCGCGTGAACTCGGCGGCCAGCTCCGGGAAGGCGCCGGCATAGGCGGCGAAGCGCTCCTTCCACTCGGCCTCGGTCCTCGCGCCGGCGGCCTTGGCGTCCCACGCGTCGTAGACCGCCTGGGGCAGCTCGAAGGGCGCATGCGTCCACTGGAGCGCGTCGCGCGTGAGGGCGATCTCGTCGGCGCCCAGCGGCTCGCCGTGGGCCTTGGCGGTGTTGGCGCGGTTGGGGCTGCCCTTGCCGATGTGCGTCTTGCACACGACGAGGGTCGGGCGGTTGCCCGCGACGCCCTGCAGCTTGGCCTCGCCGATGGCGCGCGAGACGGCCCCGGCGTCGTGGCCGTCGACCGGGCCGATCACGTTCCAGCCGCAGGCCTTGAAGCGCGCCGGCGTGTCGTCGATGAACCAGGGGTTCACCGGGCCGTCGATGCTGATGCCGTTGTCGTCGTACAGGGCGATCAGCTTGCCCAGGCGCCAGGCGCCGGCGAGCGCGGCGGCCTCGTGGCTGATGCCCTCCATCAGGCAACCGTCGCCCAGGAAGGCGTAGGTGTGGTGGTCGACCACGGCATGGCCGTCGCGGTTGAATTCCGCCGCCAGCAGCTTCTCGGCCAGCGCGAAGCCCACCGCGTTGGTGATGCCCTGGCCGAGCGGGCCGGTGGTGGTCTCCACGCCGGGGGTGACGTCGACTTCCGGGTGGCCGGCGGTCTTGCTGTGGAGCTGGCGGAAGTTCTTCAGTTCTTCGACCGGCAGGTCGTACCCCGAGAGGTGCAGCACCGCGTAGAGCAGCATCGAGGCATGGCCGTTGGAGAGCACGAAGCGGTCGCGATCGGCCCAGTGCGGGTTCGCCGGGTTGTGGCGCAGGTGGTCGCCCCAGAGCGCCGCGGCCATGTCGGCCATGCCCATGGGGGCGCCCGGATGACCGGAATTGGCGAGTTGAACGGCATCCATCGCCAGCGCGCGGATCGCGTTGGCCATCAAGGCTTGGTTGGCCATCTGTACAGGGCTTTCGGGGGAGGTGTAGGGGAAAAGCCCACAATTTTAACGGCCGGGTCCCGCCGGCGTGCGGTCGCGGGGGCGCTGCTAGAGTCGCGGCCCATGCACGGACCGTCCGACCGCCGCCATCCTCCACCGCCCTCCGGGCGCCGTGCCCGCGCCATGATCCTGGCGGCCGGCCGCGGCGAGCGCATGCGACCGCTCACCGACCATGCGCCCAAGCCGCTGCTCGAGGTGCGCGGCAAGCCCCTCATGCAATGGCCCCTCGAAGCGCTGGCCCGGGGCGGTTTCACGGACGTGGTGGTCAACACGGCCTGGCTCGGCGACCGGATCGAGGCGCGCTTCGGCGCCACGCACCGCACCGACGACGACGGCGCCGCGGCGGCGCCCGTCGCGACCTCCATCACCTACTCGCACGAGGGCCGCGACTTCGGCGGCGCGCTGGAGACCGCCGGCGGCATCGCGCGCGCGCTGCCGCTGCTCGACGACGTGTTCTGGGTCGTGGCGGGCGACGTGCACGCACCGGACTTCGCCTTCCCGCGCGCCGCCTTCGAACGCTTCGCCGCCGGCGACCGCCTCGCGCACCTGTGGCTGGTGCCCAACCCGGCGCACCATCCGCGTGGCGATTTCGGCCTGGCCGAACCCGGCGACGACGGCGTGGCCCTGGCGCTGGGCGACGCGCGCCCCGGTAGCGAACGCTTCACCTTCTCCACCATCGCGCTCTACCGGCGAGCCTTCTTCGAGGCGCCCCAGGGCGCGATCCCGCCGGGCAACGCGCAGGGCGTCGCCGCGCCGCTGGCGCCGATGCTGCGCGCGGCCATCGCCGCGGGCCGGGTGAGCGCCGAACTCCACGCCGGCGCCTGGACCGACGTCGGCACGCCCGAGCGGCTGGCCGCCCTCAACGCCTGAGGCCGCGACGGCCGCGCCACGCGCGGCGCCGCGAGCTGTGGCATCGTGGCGGCATGACCCCCAGCACCTCCCTCCACGCGCAGCGCCGCGCGCGACTCGCGGCGCAACTCGGTGCCGACGGCATCGCCCTGGTGCCGACCGCGCCGGAGCGCCAGCGCAATCGCGACAGCGACTTCCCCTACCGCCACGACAGCTATTTCTTCTACCTCACCGGTTTCAGCGAGCCCAACGCCTGGCTGGCGATCACGGGCGACGGGCGCTCGACGCTGTTCTGCGCGCCCAAGGACCTGGAGCGCGAGATCTGGGACGGCTACCGCCTCGGCCCGGAAGCCGCGCCCGAGGCGCTCGGCGTCGACGAGGCGCATTCGGTCGACGAACTCGACCGGCGCCTGCCACGCCTGCTGGAGGACCGCGACGCCGTCTGGTACCCGTTCGCCACGCACAAGGGCCTGGAGACGCGCGTCGACGGCTGGCTCGCGACCGTGCGCGCCCGCGTGCGCATGGGCGCGCTGTGCCCCGAGCAGCAGCGCGACCTGTGCGGCCCGCTCGACGAGATGCGGCTGTTCAAGGACGCCCACGAGCAGGACACGATGCGCCGCGCCGCGCGGATCAGCGCCGCCGCCCACGCGCGCGCCATGCGCACCAGCGCGCGGATGCTGCGCGAGGGCCGGGACGTGCGCGAATACCACCTCGAGGCCGAGCTGCTGCACGAATTCCGCCAGGGCGGCTCGCAGTTCCCGGCCTACGGCTCGATCGTCGCGGCCGGCGCCAACGCCTGCGTGCTGCACTACCGCGCCGACGCCGCGCCGGTGCGCGCCGGCGACCTGGTGCTGATCGACGCGGGCTGCGAACTCGACGGCTATGCGAGCGACATCACGCGCACCTTCCCGGCCGACGGCAGATTCACGGGGCCGCAGCGCGCGCTCTACGACCTGGTGCTCGCGAGCCAGTACGCCGCCGTCGCGGCCACGCGTCCCGGCGCGCGCTTCAGCGATCCGCACGACGCCACCGTGCGCGTGCTCTCGCAGGGCCTGCTCGACCTCGGCCTGCTCGACGCCGCCCGGGTCGGCGGGGTCGACGACGTGATCGAGCAGCGCGCGTACGTCCCGTTCTACATGCATCGCACGGGCCACTGGCTGGGCATGGACGTGCACGATTGCGGCAGCTATGTCGAGCCCACGCAGCGCGACGAGGTCAGCGAGCGCCGAGATCCGCTCTCGGGCGAGACCGTCAGGGACCGCCCGAGCCGCCTCCTGCGCCCGGGCATGGTGCTGACCATCGAGCCCGGCCTCTACGTGCGGCCGGGCGAGGGCGTGCCCGAGGCCTTCCACCACATCGGCATCCGCATCGAGGACGACGCCATCGTCGACGCCACCGGGTGCGAGCTGATCACGCGCGACGTGCCGGTGGACGGCGACGAGATCGAGGCACTCATGCGCGGCTGAACCGCCGGGGCGACGAACGCCGGTGCCGCGCGACGGCGAGGCGGGTTTCCCCGGGGCCGCGGGGCCGTGCGCACGGCCCGGCGCGGGCTTCCCCCGACCGGAGCGAGGTCTACAATCGCGCCCCCTACAACCCCCGTCGCACAGGCGCCGCCCCGAGTGCCCCGAGACGGCAGGAGCCCGCCGCCCATGTCCGATTCCGCCTCCCTGAGTACCTCCACACTGGCCACGCCGAGCGTCGAGGACAAGCGCGCCGAACTGCGCCGCGCCGCGCTCGCCTATCACGAGTTCCCGACGCCCGGCAAGATCGCCATCGCGGCCACCAAGCAGATGATCAACCAGCGCGACCTGGCGCTGGCCTACTCGCCGGGCGTCGCCGCGCCGTGCGAGGAAATCGTCAAGGACCCGGTCAACGCCTTCAAGTACACCGCGCGCGGCAACCTGGTGGGCGTCATCACCAACGGCACGGCCGTGCTCGGCCTGGGCGACATCGGCGCGCTGGCGTCCAAGCCGGTGATGGAGGGCAAGGGCGTCCTGTTCAAGAAGTTCGCCGGGGTCGACGTCTTCGACATCGAGATCGACGAGAAGGACCCGGCCAAGCTCGTCGAGATCATCGCCGCGCTGGAGCCGACCTTCGGCGCCATCAACCTCGAGGACATCAAGGCACCGGACTGCTTCTACGTGGAGCGCGAACTGCGCAAGCGCATGAAGATCCCGGTCTTCCACGACGACCAGCACGGCACGGCCATCACGGTCGCGGCGGCGTTGCTCAACGGCCTGAAGGTCGCGGGCAAGGACATCGGCGAGGTCAAGCTCGTGACCTCCGGCGCGGGCGCCGCGGCGCTGGCCTGCCTGAACCTGCTGCTCAAGGTCGGCCTGAAGCGCGAGAACGTGTTCGTCACCGACCTGGCCGGCGTGGTCTACGAAGGCCGCACCGAACTCATGGACGACGACAAGCGCCAGTACATGCAGAACACCGAGGCGCGCACCCTCACCGACGTCATGGAAGGCGCCGACGTGTTCCTGGGCCTGTCGGCCGGCGGCGTGCTCAAGCCGGCGATGGTGGCCAAGATGGCCGCGCGCCCGGTGATCTTCGCCCTGGCCAACCCCAACCCCGAGATCGCTCCCGAGGACGCCCACGCGGTGCGCGGCGACGTGATCATGGCCACGGGCCGCACCGACTACCCGAACCAGGTCAACAACGTCCTGTGTTTCCCCTACATCTTCCGCGGCGCGCTCGACTCCGGCGCGACGACCATCACCGACGAGATGGAGATCGCGGCGGTGCGCGCCATTGCCGAGCTGGCGCAGGCCGAGCAGAGCGAGGTCGTCGCGGCCGCCTACGTGGGCGAGAAGCTCACCTTCGGGCCGGAGTACCTGATCCCCAAGCCGTTCGATCCGCGCCTGATGATGAAGATCGCGCCGGCCGTGGCCAAGGCCGCCTTCGAGAGCGGCGTCGCGCTGCGTCCGATCGCCGACCTCGACGCCTACCGTGACCGGCTCCAGAGCTTCGTCTACGCCTCCGGCACGATCATGAAGCCCATCTTCGACGCCGCCAAGCGCGCGACCAAGAAGCGCGTGGCGTACGCCGAGGGCGAGGAGGAACGCGTGCTGCGCGCCGCGCAGATCGTGGTCGACGAGGGCCTGGCGCGTCCGACCCTCATCGGCCGCCCGGCCATCATCGCGCAGCGCATCGAGAAGTTCGGCCTGCGCCTGAAGGAGGAACTCGACTACGACATCGTCAACGTCGAGCAGGACCACCGCTACCGCGATTTCTGGCAGACCTACCACCGCATGACCGAACGCAAGGGCACGACGGTGCAGACGGCCAAGATCGAGATGCGCCGGCGCCTGACGCTGATCGGCTCGATGCTGCTGCACAAGGGCGAGGTCGACGGCCTGATCTGCGGCACCTGGGGCACGACCGCCATCCACCTGCACCACATCGACCAGGTGATCGGCAAGCGGCCGGGCGGCTGCGCGAGCACGCCGCAGGACCTGCCCATCTATGCCTGCATGAACGGCCTGCTGCTGCCGGGACGCCAGGTGTTCCTGGTCGACACCCACGTCAACTACGACCCGACGCCGGAACAGCTCACCGAGATCACCACCCTGGCCGCCGAGGAGATGGTGCGCTTCGGCCTGAAGCCGAAGGTGGCGCTGCTGTCGCACTCCAACTTCGGCAGCAGCAACGAGGCGAGCGCGCTCAAGATGCGGCGCACGCTCGAACTGCTGCGCGAACAGTCTCCCTGGCTGGAGGTGGACGGCGAGATGCACGGCGACGTGGCCCTCGACGGAAAGGAACGCGCGGCGGTCATGCCGCACAGCGCGCTCGCCGGCGATGCCAACCTGCTGGTGTTCCCCAACCTGGATTCGGCCAACATCGCCTACAACCTGCTGAAGACCGCCGCCGGCGGCAACATCGCCATCGGCCCGGTGCTGCTGGGCTCGGCCAAGCCGGTCCACATCCTGACGGCCAGCGCGACCGTGCGACGCATCGTCAACATGACGGCGTTGACCGTGGCCGACGCCAACGCCGACCGCTGAAGCCGGCAGCGCCGGCGGACGCCTTTCCGCCGACGTCCCAGAGGTCCTTGGAAGTCCCTTCGCGCCTGCCCAAAATTTGGGCAGGCGCTTGCTATTTGCGCGCCTCTGATGCACACTGCCCGGCTCGAATTCGAGGGTTAACCCTCCAGCCCAGCCCGGTTCGAGCCCCCGCTTCCTTCCTTCTGGTGCCTCATGGCGGCTTACGCCTTTATCACGTCTTTCTCATCCCGATTCGTCATGGCCGGCCTGGTGCTGGCAGGCATAGGGATTGGAACGGCAGGCCCGAGCGTCGCGCAGTTCCGCGACACCGACCGTCCGGCGCGGACCGCCCCCACGGCCATGCCATCGATCCCGCTGGCCGAGCTGCCAGCACAGGGCCAGCGCACCTACCGCGCCATTTTTCAGGGCGGCCCGTTCCGACATGACAAGGACGGCACGGTGTTCGGGAACCGCGAACGCCTGCTGCCATCCCAGAAGAGGGGCCATTACCGCGAATACACGGTCGACACCCCGGGCACATCCAATCGGGGTGCCCGGCGCATCGTCTGCGGTGGGGAACCCAGGACGGCACCGGACCTGTGCTGGTACACCGCGGACCACTACGCGAGTTTCAGGCAGATCGTGCCATGAACATTGGCGGTTCATCCTGCCGGATCGAGACAGCACGCTCCCGTGTACCGATCGAATGACGACGAAGACAACGACGACAACAACCATGGAAAGACCAGCGGAGATGACCTTATCCCTTCGTGCCGTGCGCCCCAATATCGTGCAGTCGATCCGCGCCTTCCGCGTGAACGACCTGCAGGAAGCGGCGCAAGAGGCAGGACAGCATTTCCTGTATGCGAACCTGGCCCAGGCCCAGAGCAAGCAGGATGTGCTGGACCTGATCGCACAGCAATTCACCTTTCCGGCGCATTTCGGCAAGAACTTCGACGCGCTCTACGACTGCATGACCGATCCCCTGCACAAGTCGGGACCCCAACCAGGCTTCGTCGTCGTGCTCGAGCAGATCCCGGCCAATGGCAAGTTCGACAAGGAAGCGCGCGAGCAGCTGCTCGACATCTTCCGCGACGCCTCGGACTACTGGGGGGACCGGAAGATACCGTTCAGGTGCTTCTATTCTTTTCTGTAGCCCGTTCTGCAAACACCAGCCAAGCAGAACGGGCGAACGAGGCTCAGCAGGGCGCAGGCCCCGCCACGGCGATTTCCGCCACCCCCGCCGGCATCGAGATCGCGACGGCCAACGAGGCCGGCGAGAAGATGCCGACGGACAAGCTCCTGGACGTTTCGCCCCTGGCGTTGCGCATGAGCAGTCCCTTCAACGCGGAATACTGGCTGGCCACCGCCTGAATTGCGCCGACCGGACCGAGGTCCGGCCGTCGAGGACCGCGAGAAGCCCGTTCCCTTTCCGGACGGGCTTCTTGCATTTCAGGCCGGTCGTCGCGTCGTCCCGTCCGGCGCTTCCAGGGGCGCCACGGCCTGCGCCAACGCCACGTACTCGGCCACCGGCACCTCCTCGGCACGACGCTGGATGTCGAACGTGCCGTCGAAACCGTGCTCGACGAGCCAGCGGCCCAGGGTATGGCGCAGGATCTTGCGGCGCTGGCTGAAGGCCACCTGCACGATCTCTCCGAGGCGCGCGGCGTCGAGCCTCGGCGGCTCGGCCAGCGGCACCATCCGCACGACCGCGCTGTCCACGCGGGGCGGTGGCGAGAAGCTCTCGGGCGGCACGAACAGGATGTCCTCCATGTCGTAGCGCCACTGCAGCATCACGCTCAGGCGGCTGTAGTCGGAGGTGGCCGGTCGCGCCACCATGCGGTCGACCACTTCCTTCTGCAGCATGAAGTGCTGGTCGGCCACCAGGGGCGCGAAGCCCAGCAGGTGGAACAGGATCGGCGTCGAGATGTTGTAGGGCAGGTTGCCGACCACGCGCAGACGCTTCGGGGCCTGGGCTCCCAGGGTGCGGGCCAGGGCCGCGAAGTCCACCTTCAGCACGTCCGATTCGACGACATCGAGCTGGCCGTGCCCGCGCAGCCGATGGGCCAGGTCGCGGTCGAGTTCGATGACGCAGAGGCGGCCGAGCCGCTCGACCAGCGGCTGCGTCAGCGCGGCGAGTCCGGGACCGATCTCGACCATCGCATCGCCCGGCTGCGGCGCGATGGCGTCCACGATCGCATCGATGATGCCGCCGTCGCACAGGAAATGCTGACCGAAGCGCTTGCGCGCGACGTGGTGGTGCGCTGCCATCAGGCCGGCGGCTGGCGGAATTCCACGTAGGCCCGGGCACGCACTTCCTGCGCCCAGGTCTCGTAGGCCTCGTCCATGCGCTTCTCGCGCAGGGCGGCACGGGCCGCCTCGCGCTGTTCGGCCGGTGTCAGCGCGGCCTCGCGCCGTCCGGTCACCTCGATCAGGTGGACCCCGAAGCGCGAGACCACCGGGTCGCTGATCTGGCCCGGCTGCAGCCGGTTCACCATCTCCTCGAATTCCGGGACGAACTGGCCGGCGCGGGTCCAGCCGAGGTCACCGCCGTCCTTGGCGCTGCCATCCTGCGAGTTGTCGCGCGCGAGGCCGGCGAAATCGGCCGTGCCGGCCTGCAGGCGGCGCTTGAATTCGGCGAGCTGGGCCACGGCCTGCGCCGTGCTGCGCTGGGCATCGGTGCGCAGCAGGATGTGGCGGACCTGCGTCTGCGTGGCGGCGACATCGGCGGCACCGGCCTGGTTGCGGGCCAGCACCTTGAGGACGTGGAAGCCGGCGCTCGAACGCACGGGCCCGGCGATGCCGTCGACGGGCGTCGACTGCGTGGCTTCCACGAAGAGCGTGGGGTAGCGCTGCGTGCTGCGCAGCCCCAGCGCGCCACCGCCCGCGCGGTCGGCCGCGTCGGAGTTGTCGCGTGCGAGGGCGGCGAAATTCTCGCCGGCGCGGGCGCGCCGGGCGAGCGCCTCGGCCTTCTGGGACAGGGTGGCGACCTGCGCGTCGCTCGCGTTCTCGGGCACCGCCACCAGCACCTGGGCCAGGTTGAGCTGCGTGGGCGCGGCGGTGCCGGCGCTGCCCTGGTCGCGCAGGTACTGCTCGACCTCGACGTCGCTGACCTTCACGCGGGCGTTGACCTCGCGCTCGCGCAACCGGGTCAGCAGCAGCTGGTTGCGCAGGTCGCTGCGGAACTCGCGCGCCGACATGCCCTCGGCGGCCACGCGGCGGCGCAGTTCCTCGCGGCTCACCTGGTTCTGGCGGGCCACCGTCTCCTCGGCCTGGTCGATCGTCACTTCGTCGACCCGGATGCCGTTCTCCTTGGCCAGTTGCAGCTGCGCGCGCTCCAGGATGATGCGCTCGAGCACCAGGCGCACGAGTTCGTCGCCCGGTGCGCGCCGGGCCTCGGCGTTCTCGGCCAAGATGCGGTTGACGCGCGTCTGCACCTCGGTGTTGGTGATCGGCTCGGAGTTGACCAGGGCGACGATGAACTCGGCCGCGCGCTGGCTCTGCGCCGGCGCGGCGGCGGACGCGGACGCGGGCGCGGGCGCGGGCGCGATGCCGCGTTGCGGGCTGCTCATGATGTCGGTGATGCCGCTGCTGCGCGCATTGCCGGGCCGCAGCCCGAGGCCCTGCGCCTGCGCGGCGCCGTGAGCGGCACCTAGCGCGAGAAGACAGGCCAGGGTGAGGGCGGAGGGGGTCGATGTGTTCATGGCGATGGGGGCGGGGCGGCCATGCGGCCGCAAACCCGGAATTCAATCGTATTGCGTGTAGCGGCTCGGTGTTTCCATCAGCCCCGGCTGGCGCAGGGGCTGGTAGCGCTGGATGTTCTGCGTCAGGGTCCGGATCGGGCTCGAACCGACGCTGGCGAAGCCGACGAATTCGAGCTGGAACATGATGCGGGTGTTGGCTGTGACCCGTCCCGTGGTCAGACGTTCCAGCACGACGCGGCCGATGTAGCAGCAACCGTCGTATTCGAAGCCGATCACGCCGTCGGTGAGCTTGCTGTCCTGCAGGTTGTAGTTCATGCGGCCCACGGCGTACCAGCGACCGCCGCCCTGGCCCCGGCCCGGACCGAGGTCGCGGCCCTGGTCGCCCCACAGGTCGTTGAGCGGCCACTGGAAGCCCACGTCGAGCGACTTGTTGCCGATCAGCGTCGGGGAGGCCGACTGGTAGCGGAACGCCGCATTGAGCGTGTGGTAGGGCGCCGGATGGTAGCGGGTGCTCAGCGCGATGCGCTCGGAGCGCTGCGTGTCGGGGTTGTACTGGACGGTGGTGTCCACGCTCAGGCGCGGCGTCCAGTTGACCTGCGCGCCCAGCAGCACGTCGCTCAGGCGGTCGGTCACGGGCAGTCCGCCCGGCAGCGTGACGTTCTGGTCGGCGAACCTCAGGCGCTGGGCGATGCCGAAGCGCGCCGCCTCGACACCGCTGTCGGGGTCGATCAGGCGCGTGCTGACGCCCAGCGTGAGCAGGTTGCTGTCGGAGACGCGGTCGTTGCCCGAGAACGCGTTCTCGGTGTAGACGGTGGCGAAGTTGAAGTCGTTGGCCGCACTGTCGTACACCGGCAGCCGGCTCTGGTCGCGATAGGGCGTGCGCACGTAGAAGGCGCGCGGCTCCAGCGTCTGGCGGAAGGCACGGCCGAAGTAGCTCGCGTCGCGCTCGAACACCATGCCGCTGTCCAGGCTCAGGGTCGGCACGGTGCGGCTCGCCGAGGTCTCGCCGCCGGCCAGGGGCGAGGCGAACTGGTAGGACGTGGCGTTGAGCATCAGCTTGGGGATCACGAAGGTGCCGGGCGTGAGCCAGGGCCGGCTGACCTGCAGGATGCCGAAGGCGCGCTCGCCGTTGGGCTGGACGATGCCGTTGAGGTTGGGCGCGTACTGCCGATCGGCGCTGAAGCGCGTGTAGTCCAGTGCGGTGACGACGTCGAAGCCGGCGACGTCGTACTTGGTGTTGTTGGCGGTGATCTGCGGCAGGCGGTCGTAGGGCGGCGTGATCGGCGAGAGGTCGTACTGCAGCGTCTGATAGGACAGCGCGCGCACCTGGCCGGTCCAGTCGTTCTTGCCCCAGTAGAGCGCCGCCTGGCTCTCCAGCAGGCGCGTGGAGAGCGTCGGCGTGCGCGAGAAGTCGCGCCAGTAGTTGCTGTCGCTCACGCGGTTGACGTTGAGCATTCCGGTGAGCGAATTCAGTCCGAAGGGCTGGGGGTCGAAGACCTGACGGTGCGTCGTCCAGAGGCCCCAGCGGTCGCGCTCGCGCAACTGGTCGGAGGGCATGAGGTCGGCGCGCACCATGCCGTTGTAGGTGTTCTCCAGGTAGCGGAATTCGCTGCCCACGTTGATGCCGCGCTTGCTCATGAGCGTCGGGTAGAGCGTCGCGTCCCGGTTGGGGGCGATGTTCCAGTAGTAGGGCTGGGTCAGCTCGATGCCGTTGACGCTGTCCACGCCGAAGAAGGGCGACAGCAGGCCGCTCTTCCTCTTCTCGTCGAGCGGGAAGCTGAACGACGGAAAGGCCGGCGTGCTCACGCCCATGAACTTCACGCGCGCGTTCGTCGCGATGCCCACGCCTTCGTCGGTGTCGGTGGTGAGGGTGGCCGCGCTCAGCAGCCACGCCGGCATCCAGCCGGGGTAGTCCTCGATGCGGCAGGTGGTGTAGGTGACGTTGCGGGCGACCGAGACGTTGGCGTCCACGAAGTCGATGCGCTCGGCCTCGCCGTGGCCGCCGTTGATGAGGAAGCGGTAGCGCACGCTGCGGAAGAAGCCCTCGAAGGTCTCCAGCTTGAGCTGCAGTTCCGGTCCTTCGTAGACGTTGCCCGCCTGGTTCACGCGCACGTTGCCCGTGGCGGTGGTCAGGTCGTCGGGCTGGTAGTACTCCAGCCGGTCGGCGTTGATGACGGTGTCGCCACGACGCACCGAGGCGTTGCCCACGATCACCGTCTCCAGGTCGGGGCGGCCCGTGATGCTGTCGCCGGCGACGAAGTTCGGCCGTTGCGAGCGCTCGGACGACGGGATCGCCTCCAGCAACTGGGCCGAGCGCCGCAGCACCAGCGGCGCGTCGGCCCAGGCGGCCGATTCCTGCCGCTGCGCCCAGGCGCCCTGGGCCTGGAGCAACGCCAGCGACAGCACGGCCAGGGGCAGCGGCGGACGGTGCCGCGACCTGCGGGATCGAGGGCGATTGGGTTCAGACATGGGCGGGAGACGTCACGGATCGGCGGGAGGGGAACACCGGCCGCTGCGGCGGGCGGTGGGCTGCGCGGCATCCGCGCGCGGCGGATTTGTAGAATCGATTATCCATGACCGCATCCCCGCCCACGCCCTCCGGCGGCGCCGCCATCGCACGGGCCGCCGCCGTTTCCCCCACCGATGCCGTCGCCCCGGCCACCCTCGTGACCTGGGCCGACCCGGCGCGCGAAGCCGCCTTCGCTGCCTGGCTGGCGCGTGTCGCGCCGGCCCACGACCTCGTCCCCGGCACGGTCCGCCTGGCCTCGGCCGATGCCAGCTTCCGCCGCTATTTCCGCGTCGACGCCACCGCCGCCGCGCCGACCCGCATCGTGATGGACGCCCCGCCGGCGCAGGAGGACAGCGAGCCCTTCGTGCGCATCGCGCAACTCCTGCACGATGCCAACGTGCGCGCGCCGCAGGTGCTCGACTGGGATCGCGAGCACGGCTTCCTGCTGCTCGACGACCTGGGCCGGCGCACGATGCTCGACGCCATCGATCCGGCCGACTCCGCGGCGGCGCTGCCGCTCTACGAGGCCGCGATCGACGAGCTGATCCGCTGGCAGCTGGCGTCCAGACCCGGCGTGCTGCCGCCCTGCGACCGCGCGCTGCTCGAGCGCGAGCTCGCGCTCTTTCCCGAGTGGTACATCGGGCGGCATCGCGGCGTGGCGATCGAGGGCCGGCTGCAGGAGCGGCTGGAACGCAGCTTCCGGCTGATCGTGGAGAACAACCTGTCGGTGCCCGCCGTCTACGTCCACCGCGACTTCATGCCGCGCAACCTGATGCTGCCCGACGCGCCCGGCGCGGCGCGCGACCGCCTGGGCGTGCTGGACTTCCAGGACGCCGTCCACGGCCCGATCACCTACGACATCGCCAGCCTGATGCGCGACGCCTTCCTCACCTGGGAGGAGGACTTCGTGATCGACGTGACGGTGCGCTACTGGCAGGCCGCGCGCAAGGCGGGACTGCCGGTCGACGCCGACTTCGGCACCTTCTACCGCACCGTCGAGTGGATGGGCCTGCAGCGCCATCTGAAGGTCGCGGGCATCTTCGCGCGCCTGACCCTGCGCGACGGCAAGCCGAAGTACCTGGCGGACGCGCCACGCTTCATCGCCTACATCCGCGCCACCGCGAGCCGCTACATGGAACTCACGCCGCTGCTGCGGGTGATCGACGAGGTGGAGGGCACGCAGGCGCGCTCGGGCTTCGCCTACGGCCGGGTCTGACGGCGTGCCGCGTTTCCACTGCGCCACCGCGCTGCATCCCGCCACCGAGCTGCTGCTGCCGGCCGGCGCCGCGCGCCACGTCCAGGTGCTGCGGCTGCAGCCGGGCGACGCCATCACCGTGTTCGACGGCGCGGGCGGCGAGTACGCCGCCGTCATCGAGCGCATGGGCCGCAGCGAGGTGGCGGTGCGCATCGGCGCGCACGATCGCGTCGAGCGCGAAGCCCCGCGCGCGGTGCACCTGGCCGCCGGCATGCCGGCCAACGAGCGCATGGACTGGCTCGTCGAGAAGGCGACCGAACTGGGCGTGGCCAGCATCCAGCCGCTGATGAGCGCCCACGGCGTGCTGCGGCTGGCCGGCGAGCGCGCCGACAAGAAGCGCGCGCACTGGGAAGCGATCGCCATCGCGGCCTGCGAGCAGTGCGGGCGCAACCGCGTGCCGGTGATCCATCCGGTCGTCGGCTTCGGCGACTGGATCGCGCGGCCCGACGACGACGCGGCGGCGCGGCGCCTGGTGCTGAGTCTGGCGGCGGGCACGCGCGACATCGCCGGCATCGCGGCCGGCGACGCCGGCCCGGACGCGCCCGGGGCGCCCGGCGCCTGGCGCGTCCTCAGCGGCCCCGAGGGGGGCCTGAGCGCGGCCGAGGAGCAGCAGGCGCTGCGGGCGGGTTTCGCGCCCGTCACGCTCGGCCCGCGCGTCCTGCGCGCCGAGACCGCCGCCCTCGCGGCGCTCGTGGCGCTGGCGGGGGCGCCGCCCGCATGAGGTGCCGCCGCCGCGCCCCGGCGGTGCTGGCCGGTCTCGCCGGCCTGTGCCTCGTGGGCGCGATGCGCATGGCGCAGGCGCAGGGCGCCGGCCTGGGGTCGTCGCCGTGGCCGGTCAGCCCGCAGGTCGAGCGCACCTACGTGCGGCTGCTGGCGGCGCCGGCGGTGCAGGCGGTGCTCGACGCCGTCGCCGCCGACCACGCGCGCTCCATCGACGACCTGCGCCGCCTGACCGAGATCGAGGCGCCGCCCTTCGGCGAGCAGGCCCGGGCCGCCGCCTTCCTGGCGCGCCTGAAGGCGCTCGGCCTGCCCGACGCCTACATCGACGCTGAGGGCAACGTCGTCGGCCTGCGCCGGGGCCGGCCCACGGCCACGGGCCACGAGGTGCCCCGGCTGGTGGTCACGGCGCACCTGGACACGGTCTTCCCGGCCGGCACCGACGTGCGCGTGAAGGCGCGTGGCGACCGGCTCTACGCACCGGGCATCTCCGACGACGCGCGTGGCCTGGCGGTGCTGCTGTCGTGGCTCAAGGTGCTGGAGGAGCGGCGACTGCGCACGGTGGGCGACCTGCTGTTCGTGGGCAGCGTGGGCGAGGAGGAGTTGGGCAACCTGCGCGGCATGAAGCACCTCTTCGCCACCCACCGCGACATCGACGGCTTGGTCGGACTCGAGCCCGCGCCCGACCAGCACGTGGTCGTCGCCGGCACCGCCAGCCGGCGTCACGAGGCCGTCTTCGAGGGTCCCGGCGGCCACAGTTCCAGCGCCTTCGGACGGGTGCCCAGCGCGGTGCACGGCATGGGACGCGCCATCGCGCGCATCGCCGACATCCGCACGCCGACCTATCCGCGCACCACGTTCACCGTCGGCACGGCCTCGGGCGGCAGCGCGGTCAACGCCATCGCCGCCGAGGCCCGCATGGCGGTCGACATCCGCTCGGACGACGCGGCGGTGCTCGACCAGGCCGAGCGCCGGGTGCTGGGCGCCGTGAAGGCGGCCGTCGCGGCGGAGAACCGGCGCTGGGGCGTCGACACGCTGACCGCCTCGGTGCGGCTGATCGGCGACCGTCCGGGCGGTCGCACGCCCGCCGACGCGCCCGTGGTGGAGGCCGCCGTGCGCGCCAACACCGCGTACGGCCTGCGCAGCGTGCTGCAGGCCGCGAGCACCGACGCCAACGTGCCGATGTCGCTGGGCATCCCGGCGGTGGTGCTGGGCAGCGGAGGACGCACCGGCGGCTTCCACACCACCGGCGAATGGATCGAGCTCGACGGCGCCTGGCTCGGCGCGCAGCGTTCGCTGCTGGCGGTGCTGGCGCTCGTGGGCGTCGAGGGCACGAGCGAGCCGCTGCTGACCCGGCGTGCGCCCAGGACGCCGTGATTGCTTACGCGCGCGCGCGTCCGGTTGCAAAGCCGTCGCACGGGAAACACCGCCGCGTCGGACAATGAGGACCGGCCGGGCATCGCGCGGCCGCATCTCGATCCACGGATCGCCACCTCGAAGGGAAGGAACACATCATGGGATTGCTCGATTCGGTACTCGGTCAGGTGCTCGGCGGCGGTCAGGGCGCGTCGGCAGGACCGGGGGAGGCGGGTCACCCGGGCGGTGGTCCGGGCGGGCTGGGCGGCCTCGGGGGACTGGCGGGCCTGGGCGGGGCGGGCGGCGGACTCGGCGCCATCTTGGGCAGCCTGCTGGCCAACGACGGCGGCCAGGGCGGACTGGGCGGGCTGGTCTCGAAGTTCGAGCGTGCCGGCATGGGCGACGTGATCGGCTCGTGGATCGGCAAGGGCGACAACCGGCCGGTCTCCGAGGGCCAGCTCGGCAACGTGCTCGGCGGCGACGTGGTGTCGGGCCTGGGCCAGAAGCTGGGCATGAGCGCCGCCACCCTGCTGCCGCTGCTCGCTTCGCTGCTGCCGATGCTGATCGACCGCCTCACGCCGAACGGCCAGATGCCGGCGAACGGCCTGGGCGACCTGAGCGAGCTCGGCGGATCGGGCGGTTTCGGCGGCTTCGGTCGTGGCGACGAGCCGACCGAGGCGGCAGCGGGCGCGCCGGCCCAGGGTACGCCGACTTCCGAGAGCGAACTGCTCGCCTCGCTCAGCGCGCTGCTGCAGAAGCGCTGAGCCGCAGGCGGCCGGACGCGCTTCGCCCTCAGGCCGAAGCGGGCGTCTGCTGCCCGGCGCGATGTGCCGCCGGCAGGGCTGCGATCACCTCGGCCACGGCGGCCGTCAGCTTCTTCGCGTACGGCACGTGCAGGAACTCGTTGGGACCGTGGGCGTTGCTCTTCGGGCCCAGCACGCCGCACACCATCATCTGCGCCTTGGGGAAGCCTTCGCTGAGCATGTTCATCAGCGGGATCGTGCCGCCCTGGCCGATGTAGCCGCAGGGCGCGCCGAAGTGCGCGAGCGACGCGGCGTCCAGCGCGCGTTCGAACCATGGCGTGATCGTCGGCGCGTTCCAGCCGGTGGCGCCGCCACCGCCCTCGAAGGTCACCTTGGCCCGGTAGGGCGCGTTGTCCTCCAGCAGCGTCTTAAGTTCCTGGACCGCCTGGCCGGCATCGACCAGCGGCGGCAGGCGCAGGGACAGCTTGAACGCGGTGTAGGGGCGCAGCACGTTGCCGGCGTCCTTCAGGGCCGGGAAACCGTCGGCGCCGGTCACCGACAGCGTCGGCTTCCAGGTGCGGTTGAGCAGTCCCTCGACCGGGTCGGTGGTGGTGGGCAGGGTGAAGGCGGTCGACCCCTCGCAGTCGTAGTGCGCCCAGGGAAAGCGCTTGTGGATCTCGTCGCCGAGGATCGCGGCCGTGACCCGGGCCTGCGCCAGGCGGTCGGGGGGCACCTCGCAATGGAAGCTCGCGGGCAGCAGGCGGCCGGTGGCGCTGTCCTCCAGGCGGTCGAGCACCTGTCGCATGATGCGAAAGCTCGACGGCACCAGGCCCGACGCGTCGCCCGAATGCACGCCCTCGGTCAGCACCTCGACCTTGAGCAAACCGCCGGCCATGCCGCGCAGCGAGGTCGTCAGCCAGAGCTGGTCGTAGTTGCCGGCGCCCGAATCCAGGCAGATCACCAGGCCGACCTCGCCCAGACGGTCGCGCAGGGCGTTCACGTAGGGCAGCAGGTCGTAGGAGCCGCTTTCCTCGCAGGTCTCGATCAGGCCGACGATGCGCGGGTGCGCCGCGCCCTGGGCCTTGAGGGCCTGCACGGCGGCGATGCTGGCGTAGACCGCATAGCCGTCGTCGGCGCCGCCGCGGCCGTAGAGCTTGCCGTCCTCGTACTTCGGCGTCCAGGGACCGAGGTCGGAGCGCCAGCCGGTGAACTCGGGCTGCTTGTCGAGGTGGCCGTACATCAGCACCGTGTCGGTCATCGGCGTGCCGGTGGCGGCGATCTCGAAGAACAGGACCGGCGTGCGGCCCTCGAGCCGGACGACTTCCAGCGTCAGCCCCTCGACCTTCTGCGCCTCGACCCAGGCCGCGGCGTTGCGCAGCACGGTGTCGATGTGGCCGTGGGTGGCCCAGTCCTTGTCGAAGCCGGGCGACTTGGCGGGGATGGCGATGTAGTCGGTGATCTGGCGCACGATGTCGCCGTCCCACCGGGCGGTGACATCGGACAGGGCGCGGCCGGCGTCGAGCAGGCCGGCGGGCATTTCGCGGTGCAGTGGAGCGTTCATGGGGAGGTTCTCCGCGGAGAGGGGTGCATGGGGTGCGTTTCATTCTGCGCCCCAAAGAAAAAGCACCCGGATCGCGGGTGCTTGTTCGAAGCCGGCGCCCGGAGGCCCGGGTGGCGCCGGTTCAGGCGGCCTGCAGCGAAGGCTTGCGGCCTTCGGACGTGCCGAAGGAGATCTCGCCGGAGAGCTGGCCGCCTTCCTCGATCACGATCTTGCCGTAGCGGATCTTGCCGGTCACGCGGCCGGTGGCGTGGATCACGAGCTTGTCGCGCACGATCAGGTTGCCGTCGAACACGCCGCGGATCTCGGCGATGTCGATGTGGGCCGAGCCCTTGAATTCGCCCTGTTCGGAGATCTGGATCACGCGCGAGTCCATCGTCGCCTCGACCAGTCCCTCGACCACGAGCGTGTCGCAATCGGTGATCTCCACGCCCTTGAGCTTGATGTTCGGTCCGACCGTGAGCTTGCTGCCTTCCTTGGGCGCGGGCGTGGTCGCCGCGGCCGTGGCGCCACCGCTCGAGAGAGGGGAAGCGGAGGGTTGCACCGACGTCGCACCGAGGCCGCTGCCGCCGCCCACCAGGGGCGCGGGACGGGAGGAGTTGAAGTTGTCGGGTTCGCGTTCGCGCTTGCCGAAGAAGGGGGACTGTGAAGCCAAGAGATTGCTCCTCTGAAAAACGCCTATGGTATGAACGCCCGGCGTTGCCCGGCAACCGGCCAGGCAGAAATTCGTAACCAAATCGGTCGGGACGCCGCCGGCGGGATCGCCTTTTCGGAGCATCCCGGTCTTTCGGCCGCATCGTCGGGCCCGCCAAGGGCCGGCGATGTCCGCGCACCCGAGAATGTGCAGCGCCACTCCCGCGGACCCGCCCGTCCGAATCCGCCATGCTCTTATCGCCGCCCGCCGATCCCGCTTCCGGCTCCCACCCCGCCGTGGAGGACGTGACCCGCGTCGAGGAGCGCTTCGGCAAGCCCTCGGGCGGCTGGCGGCTGGCCCTCTACGCGGTGATCTTCGAGTCGGAGACGCGCGCCGGGCGCGCCTTCGACCTGTCGCTGATCGCGGTCATCCTGCTGAGCGTGGCGGTGGTGGTGCTCGACAGCGTGCAGGCCATCCACGTGCGCTGGGGCCCGGTCTTCGGCGTCATGGAGTGGGGCTTCACGCTCGTCTTCACCATCGAGTACGTGGCGCGCCTGGCCTGCCTGCGCCGCCCGTGGCGCTATGCGCGCAGCTTCTACGGCGTGATCGACCTGCTGGCGCTGCTGCCGACCTTCATCGCCATCCTGGTGCCGGGCCTGGCGGTGCTGATCGACGTGCGGATCCTGCGGCTGCTGCGGGTGTTCCGCATCTTCAAGATGTCGCGCTATGCCCAGGAATACCGCACGCTGGCCACGGCGCTGGCGGCGAGCCGGCGCAAGATCATGGTCTTCGTCGGCTTCGTGATGATGGTGGTGCTGGTGATGGGCACGCTGATGTACGTCGTGGAAGGGCCGGAGCACGGCTTCACCAGCATCCCGGTGGCGGTGTACTGGGCGGTCTCGACCATGACCACGGTCGGCTTCGGCGACCTGGTGCCCAAGACCGGCCTCGGCCGCGCGATCGCCTCGGCCATGATGCTGCTGGGCTGGGGCGTGCTGGCGGTGCCGACGGGCATCGTGTCGGCCGAGATGGTCAGGCACGGGCGGGAGGCCGGCGGTGTCGGCGAGGCGCCATCCGGCACGGCCGCGACGCCGGACCGCACGGAAGCGTCCGGCGCCGTCGCATGCGCCGCCTGCGGCAGCGGGGCGCACGCGGCCGACGCGCGGTTCTGCCGGCGCTGCGGCGCCGCCCTGCCGCCGCGCTGACGCCGGAGGCGGGCCGGACGGCGCGTCGCCCGGTCCGCGATAGCGGCCTGGGACGGGCCGGCCGGCGGCCTTCAGTCGACCCAGCCGGCCCGGCCCTGCGTGGCGTCGTCGATGCGCGCGCGCAGCGCCTCGGCGGCGGTGTCCTCGATGTCGAACGCCAGGCGCACCAGCGAGCCATGCTCCACCGTCAGCAGCAGGGCCCCGGCGGCGGCGAGCTCGCGCCGCAGCGAGCCTTCGAGCGCATAGGGCACGGCGCAGGCGAGCGACCGCAGGCGGCGCAGCGGTCGCTTGTCGGCGCCCAACAGGGCCTGCGCCACGGCGTCGGTATAGGCCCGCACCAGCCCGCCGGCGCCCAGCTTCACGCCCCCGAAGTAGCGCACCACGGTGGCCAGCACGCCTTCGAGGTCCTGGTGGCGCAGCACCTCCAGCATCGGCCGGCCGGCGGTGCCGCCGGGCTCGCCGTCGTCGTTGGCGGCCGACTGGCCCCCGGCCATCAGGGCCCAGCACACGTGCGCGGCGCCGGGATGCGCGCGACGCAGGCCCTCGACGACCATGAGCGCCACGGCACGGTCGGCCACGGGTTGCACGCAGCCGACGAAGCGGCTCCTGCGGATGACGAGCTCGCTGTGGACGGCACCGGCCAGCGTCCACGCCACGACGTCAGCCCCGCTCCAGCCTGAAGACCGCCGTGCCCGCGCGCGCGTTGGGCAGCCAACGCACCTCGCGACCCTGCTGCACGCCGAAGGCATCGAGCACGCGCAGTCGGTTCTTGTGCGCCAGCGCCTCGAAATCCTTGAAGGTGCCCACGCGGATGTTGGGCGTGTCGTACCACTCGTAGGGCAGGCGCCGCGTCACGGGCATGCGCCCGCGCGCGACGCTCAGGCGATTGGGCCAGTGCGCGAAGTTGGGAAAGGCGACGATGCCCAGGCGACCGACGCGCGCGGTCTCGCGCAACATGACCTCGGCATTGCGCAGGTGCTGGAGCGTGTCGATCTGCAGCACGACGTCGAACGAGGCGTCGTCGAACATCGCCAGGCCCTCGTCGAGGTTGAGCTGCAGCACGTCGACGCCGCGGCGCACGCACTGCAGCACGTTGCCGTCGGCGATCTCCACGCCGTAGCCGGTGCAGCCGCGCTCGCGCTGCAGCAGGTCGAGCAGGGCGCCGTCGCCGCAGCCCAGGTCGAGCACGCGCGCGCCCTCGGGCACCAGACGGGCGACGAGGCGCTGGAGGCCGGCATCGCTCATCGTCTGGCTCCCGCGTCGAGTTCCAGGGCCACGCGCTCGAAGTAGGAGCGCACCACGCCCAGGTAGCGCACGTCGTCGAGCAGGAAGGCGTCGTGGCCGTGCGGTGCGTCGATCTCGGCATAGCTGACGCGGCGCCGGTTGTCGACCAGCGCCTTCGCGATCTCCCGGCTGCGCGCCGGCGAGAAGCGCCAGTCGGTGGTGAAGCTCACCAGCAGGAACTGCGCGGTGGCACGCGCGAAGGCGGCCGCGAGGCTGCCGCCGTAGGCCAGCGCGGGGTCGAAATAGTCCAGCGCACGGGTGATCAGGAGGTAGGTGTTGGCATCGAAGTACTCGCTGAACTTGTCGCCCTGGTGGCGCAGGTAGCTCTCGATCTGGAACTCCACGTCCTGCGTCGAGTAGCGGTAGCCCCCACCCACGATCTCGCCCTCGACGGCGCCGCGCAGCTCGCGGCCGAACTTCTCGTTCATGACGTCGTCGCTCAGGTAGGTGATGTGGCCGATCATGCGGGCGATGCGCAGGCCGCGCTTGGGCACCACGCCGTGCGCGTAGAAGTGGCCGCCGTGGAAGTCCGGGTCGGTCACGATGGCGCGCCGCGCGACCTCGTTGAAGGCGATGTTCTCGGCCGTGAGATTGGGTGCGCTCGCCACCACGACGGCATGGCGCACGCGCTGCGGGTACTGCAGCGTCCACGACAGCGCCTGCATGCCGCCCAGGCTGCCGCCCATGACGGCGGCCAGCGTGCGGATGCCCAGTGCATCGAGCAGACCGGCCTGGGCGTCGACCCAGTCCTCCACGGTGACGACGGGGAAGTCGGCGCCATAGACGCGGCCGGTCGCCGGATCGACGTGCATGGGTCCGGTCGAGCCGAAGCACGAGCCCAGGTTGTTCACGCCGATGACGAAGAAGCGGTCGGTGTCCAGCGGCTTGCCCGGCCCGATCATGTTGTCCCACCAACCCTCGGACTTCGGCTGGCCCGCGTAGACACCGGCCAGGTGGTGGGAGGCATTGAGCGCATGGCACACCAGCACCGCGTTGGCGCCGTCGGCGTCGAGCGTGCCGTAGGTCTCGTAGGCCAGCACGTAGTCGCGCAGCGCCGCGCCGCTGCGCAGGGCCAGCGGACCGGCGAAGGACATCGACTGGGAAACGACCTCGAAGGAAGACACGGGCGGCGACGGCGATGGTGGGTGGATCGAAGGTCGGCCGGGCACCAATGAAAAAAACCCGGCCTCGCCAAAGAAACGAGCCGGGTTGAGCGGAGACGTCTTTAGCTGGATTTGTAGAGCGCCCGCAAGCTGAAGCAAATCGGCGCCGGGGCAGTATATCGCCCGCTTACCGCCACGCCCCGCGAGCGCGCCCGGGCGGATTTTTTCGACGGCGCCCACCGCCACGATGATTTCATCCCCATGCGCGCATCGTTTCACCCATAATTCACGAGCCTCCCTTCAAATTTCCGGGAGTCAACTCGGTGATTGGACAGTTTCGCGCAGCCCGGCGGATCCGCCGTCATTGTGCTTTCGGGACTCCATCGCTTTTATTGATGTTTATAGGAGTCCCTCGATGGGCAACAAACTGTACGTCGGCAACCTGCCGTATTCGGTGCGCGATGGCGACCTCGAACAGGCCTTCGGTCAATTCGGCTCGGTCACCAGCGCCAAGGTCATGATGGAACGCGACACCGGTCGCTCCAAGGGCTTCGGCTTCGTCGAGATGGGCAGCGATGCCGAGGCGCAGGCCGCCATCGGCGGCATGAACGGCCAGCCACTCGGCGGCCGCAGCGTGGTGGTCAACGAGGCGCGGCCGATGGAAGCACGTCCGCCGCGCAGCGGTGGCGGCGGTGGCTATGGCGGCGGCGGCGGCGGATACGGCGGCAGCGGTGGTGGGGGAGGTTACGGCGGCGGTGGCAGCGGCGGCGGTGGTTATGGCGGCGGCAACAGCGGCGGCGGCGGCTACGGCGGCGGTGGCCGCAGCGGCGGCGGTGGCGGTGGTGGCTATGGCGGCGGCGGCGGTGGTGGGTACGGCGGTCGCGGCGGTGGCGGCGGTGGTGGCGACGGCGGTTTCCGCAGCCCCTACGGCTCCGGTCCCCGTGGCGGCGGTCGCAGCGGTGGCGGAAATGGCGGCGGCGGCGGCGGTTACGGCGGCAACGGCGGCGGCGGCTACTGATCTTTCCGTCGATCCGGCCGCGTTCCGGTGGCACCGGGATCGGCGGCCCGCGAGGCGCCTCCGGGAGCCTTTTTCTCGACTCACTCCCCCAGGCGTCGCTTTCGGCCGCGACCCTGTGCCAAGCGATCGAACACGGCGTTCGGCAGCCCGCGCATCAAACGGGCGACCACGCCCATCTGCCAGGGAATGACGCGGTAGCTCGCGCCGGCCTCGATCGTGCGGAAGGCCTGCTCGGCGAAGGCGTCCACCGGCATCAGGAAAGGCATGGCGTAGCGGTTGCGGCGCGTGAGCGGGGTGTCAATGTAGCCCGGGCAGATCGTCACGACCCGCACCCCCGAGCCACGCAGCTCGCCACGCAGGCTCTCGCAATAGGCGACCACCGCGGCCTTGCTGGCGCAGTAGGCGCCATGACCGGGCAACCCGCGGATGGCGGCCACGCTGCCGATGCCCACCAGCCGCCCGCTGCCGCGTGCCGTCATGGCCGCCACGAACGGGTGGAAGGTCGCGATCAGGCCGGTGTTGTTGACGGCCAGGACGCGCGCGAAGACATCGATGTCGCCGCGCTCGGCGGTGTCGACGCCGATGCTGATGCCGGCGTTGGCGATCACGACGTCGGGCACGCCCTGGCGCGCGATGCAGGTGGCGCCGGCCGCGACGATGGCGTCGACGTCGGCCACGTCCGCGCCGTAGATGCCGCAATCGACGATGCCCTGAGCCGTCGCCCAGGCCTCGATCTCGCCGGTGCGCCGCGCCGTCAGCGCGAGCCGCCAGCCCGCGTCGTGGTAGCGCCGCGCCAACGCCTGGCCGATGCCGCTGGACGCACCCGTGATGAAGACCAGCGGAGCGGCGCCCGGCATGTCAGCGCCGTGCCGCGGCCAGCGCGGCCGGAGACGGCATGAGGACACCCTGCACGCGGCCCTGCAGGTTCGCGACGCCGCTGAGGTTGTCGTAATCCATCGTGTCGGAGGTGAAGCGGTCGGCGCCACGGATGAGCGTGACCGGCTTGTGCGATCGCACGCGTTCGGTGTTGACGAAGGCGTGCAGGAATTCACCCCGGAACTCCAGGCGTGGCAACGCCTGGCCGCTCGGTCCGGTGGCGGCGTCGCGCACGACGATGGCGTTGCCGAAGAGCTGGATCTCGCTGCCGTCGCCGTTGGACAGGCTGCGGTCGGCCGTGGCGCGGGTGACCAGGCCCAGCGGCGACACCGAGCGCATGCGCATCTGGTCGACCTCCAGCGTGTCGTTGTCGGGATAGTGCCGGCCTTCCTTGCCGAACAGCTCGCTGCGCAGTTCACCGGTCGGCAGGAAATTCTTCACGACGAAGTCGCGCATGAAGTAGTCGGGCTCGTGCGTGACGGGACGCGCGACGGTGGGTTCGAGCAGCTTGGGGGCGTTGCGCGCCAACCAGTAGGTGCCCAGCGCGAGGCAGGCGGTCAGGATGACCGGCAGGTAGAGCGTGCCGCGGTCGAGCGCGTCCCGCGCCACCTTGCCGATCGGTCGGCGCGGTTTCATGCGACCGGGCCGCGCGCCGCGTCGAGCAGTCGCCGGTAGTGGCCGCCGGCGGTCAGCAGCAGGTCGCAGAACTCGCGCGCCGCGCCTTCGCCGCCGCGCGCGGTGGTCACGTGGTGCGCGATGGCGCGCACCTCGGCGTGCGCGTTGGCCGGCGCGGCGGCGAAGGCGACGCGGCCCAGCACCGGCAGGTCGGGCCAGTCGTCGCCGATGGCGGCCGCCTCGCCCCAGCCGAAGCCCAGTTGCGCCAGCATGGCCTCGGCCGCGGGCAGCTTGTCCTCGGTGCCGTAGCGCACGTGCTCGATGCCCAGGGCGGCGAGGCGCACGCGCAGCGGCTTGGAGTCGCGCCCGGTGATCACCGCCGGCACGATGCCGGCTGTTCGCAGCAGCTTCAGGCCGTAGCCGTCGAGGATGCTGAAGCGCTTGAGCGTCTCGCCGTGCTCGCTGAAGAACACGCCCCCGTCGGTGAGGACGCCGTCGATGTCGAAGAAGGCGATGCGCACGTCCTGCGCGACGAGCAGGGTCTCGGGAGGAAAGGAGATCGCGGGCATCAGATGACCTTCGCGCGCATCAGGTCGTTGATGGTCAGCGCGCCGGCCAGACGGCCGTCGGCATCCACCACCAGCAGGCTGTTGACGCGGTGCTGCTCCATGAGTTCGGCCGCCTCCACCCCCAGCGCGTCGGCGCGCACGGTGCGCGGGTCGCGGTGCATGACCTCGGCGGCGGTCAGCGCGCGCAGGTCGGCGCCGGTTTCCACCAGCCGGCGCAGGTCGCCGTCGGTGAAGATGCCCAGCGCCCGGCCCTCGTCCGAGACGACGGCCGCGGCGCCCAGGCCCTTGGCGCTCATCTCGCGCATCAGGACGCTGAAGGTGGCGCCGGGGGCGATGCGCGGCACCTCGTCGCCCGTGCGCATGAGGTCGCCCACCAGCGTGAGCAGCTTGCGCCCGAGGGCGCCGCCGGGATGCGAGCGCGCGAAATCCTCGGCGCCGAAGCCGCGCGCGTCCAGCAGCGCGACGGCCAGCGCGTCGCCCATGGCCATCTGCGCGGTGGTGCTGGCGGTCGGGGCGAGGTTGAGCGGGCAGGCTTCCTTCTCGACGCCGCTGTCGAGCACGACGTCGGCGTGGCGCGCGAGCATGGAATCGGCGCCGCCGGTGATGGCGATCAGCGGCACGCCCTGGCGCTTGACCACCGGCAGGATGGCGGCGAGCTCGTTGCTCTCGCCGCTGTTGGAGATGGCGATCACCAAGTCGACCGCCTGGATCATGCCGAGGTCGCCGTGGCTGGCCTCGGCCGGGTGGACGAACATCGCCGGCGTGCCGGTCGAGGCCAGGGTGGCGGCGATCTTGCGCCCGACGTGGCCGCTCTTGCCCATGCCCATCACGACCACCCGGCCGCGCACCGCGAGGATGCGGCCCACCGCCTCGACGAAGCCCGCGCCGATGCGCGACTTCAGACCCCGCACGGCGTCCGCCTCGATGTCGAAGGTCGCCCGCGCGCGGGCGAGCAGGGTCTCGGGATCGGGCGGCGCGGTGGCCGGAACGGGGCGGGAAGTCATCGAAAGATTCTAGGGGTGCCCAGGCCGTAGCATCGGGCGATGTCCTCCCTCGACCTCACGCTGCTCTACCTGCTCGCCGCGGTGATCGGCGTGGTGGCGTGCCGCTTCCTGCGCCTGCCGCCGATGCTCGGCTATCTGTCGGCCGGCATCCTGATCGGGCCCCACGCGCTGGCGCTGGCGCAGAACACCGAGGGCATCCGCCACCTGGGTGAATTCGGCGTGGTGTTCCTGATGTTCGTGATCGGGCTGGAATTCAGCCTGCCCAAGCTGCGCGCGATGCGCCGCCACGTCTTCGGGCTGGGACTGCTGCAGGTGCTGCTGACCATGGGCCTGGCGACGGCGGGGGCGCTGCTGGTCGCCACGCACCTGCCGCCGGCCTGGAACCTCGGCTGGCAGACCGCGCTGGCGCTCTCGGGCGCGCTCACCATGAGCAGCACCGCCATCGTCGTCAAGCTGATGGCCGAGCGCCTGGAGCTCGAGAGCGAGCACGGTCGCCGCGTGATGGGCGTGCTGCTGTTCCAGGACCTGGCGGTGGTGCCGCTGCTGGTGCTGATCCCGGCGCTGGGCGCCCCGCCGGAGGCGCTGCTCAAGGCGCTGTCGGTCGCGCTCGCGAAGGCCGTCTTCCTGGTGGGCGTGCTGCTCTACGGCGGCCCGCGCGTGATGCGCTGGTGGCTCACGCTGGTGGCGCGGCGGCGCAGCGAGGAGCTGTTCATGCTCAACCTGCTGCTGGTCACGCTGGGCCTGGCGTGGCTGACCGAACTCGCCGGGCTCAGCCTGGCGCTGGGCGCCTTCATCGCCGGCATGCTGGTGTCGGAGACCGAATACAAGCACCAGGTGGAGACCGACATCCGGCCCTTCCACGACGTGCTGCTGGGCCTGTTCTTCATCACCATCGGCATGTCGCTCGACTGGCACATCGTCATCGAGCGCTGGCTGCTGGTGGCCGTGCTGCTGGCGCTGCCGCTGGCCTTCAAGCTGCTGCTGGTGACGCTGCTCGCGCGCGGGCTTGGCGCGACGGCGGGCGTGTCGCTGCGCACCGGGCTGTACCTGGCGCAGGCCGGCGAGTTCGGCTTCGTGCTGCTGGCGCTGGCGCAGGACCGCGGCCTGCTGCCGCCCTGGCTGGCCAATCCGGTGCTCGCCTCGATGGTGCTGTCGATGCTGGCGACGCCCTTCATCGTCATGTACAGCAACGCGATCGTGCGCAAGCTGGTCGCGAGCGACTGGATGCAGCAGTCGCTGCAGATGACGAGCATCGCGCGCAAGACCATCAACACCTCGCAGCACGTGATCATCTGCGGCTACGGGCGCTGCGGCCAGAACCTCGCGCGCATCCTGGAGCGCGAGGGCATTCCGTACATGGCGCTCGACCTCGACCCCGACCGCGTGCGGCAGGCCGCCGCGGCGGGCGACTCGGTGGTCTTCGGCGACGCCGCGCGCCTGCAGGCGCTCATGGCCGCCGGCGTGGCGCGCGCCAGCGCGGTGGTGGTGACCTACCTCGACGTGCCCGGCGCGCTGAAGGTGCTGGCCCACACGCGCTCGCACGCGCCGCAGGTGCCGGTGATCGTGCGCACCCAGGACGACCGCGACCTGGAGCAGTTGCAGGCCGCCGGCGCGACCGAGGTCGTGCCGGAGGCCATCGAGGGCTCGCTGATGCTGGCCAGCCATGCCCTGGCGCTGGTCGGCGTGCCCATGCGGCGCGTGATCCGCGTCGTGCAGGACCAGCGCGACGCGCGCTACAACCTGCTGCGCGGCTATTTCCACGGTGCCGACGACGACACGGCCGACGAGCGCGACCACCAGCGCCTCAACAGCTTCACGCTCACCGCCGGCGCGCGCGCCATCGGCCAGACGCTCGGCGCCCTGGCGCTGCCGAAGCTCGACGTGCGGGTGGCGGGCCTGCGCCGCCGCGACGGCACGGCCGCGCCGCCGGACGACGCGGCGACGCTGGACGACGGCGACACGCTGGTCCTCTCGGGCCGGCCGGAGGCGCTGGCCGTGGCGATCGAGCGCCTGCAGAAGGGCTGACGCCCGTGCCCATGCCAGTGCCCGCGGGCGTCGACGCGGCGCACCCGTGCGCACGCGCCTCGCCCGGGGTTACTTGCCGATGCAGAAGCGCGAGAAGATCACGCCGAGCAGTTCGTCGGCGCCGAACTCGCCCGTGATCTCGTTGAGCGCGTTCTGCGCCAGGCGCAGTTCCTCGGCCAGCAGGTCGAGCGCGGGCTGGCGCGCCGCCAGCACGCCGGTGGCGATGTCCAGGTGCGTCGCCACGCGGCCGAGCGCGTGCACGTGCCGCTCGCGCGCGAGGTAGAGGCCCTCGGGCATGGCCTGCCAACCGGCGAGTTCGAGCAGGCGCTGGCGCAGGGTGTCGATGCCCTGGCCGGTCTTCGCCGAGATCGCGATGCCGGTCGAGGCGACCGCCGAAGCCGGGGCCGTGCCGGCGATCGTCCTCGGATCCGCGGCATTCGCGACGATGGCCGTGGCGTCCGGCGCCGCGTCGAGCTTGTTCCAGACGTCGAGCACGGGCACGCCCCCGGGCAGCCGGCCGGCGATGTCGGCGTCCGCGGCGCGCCAGGTCGGCTCGGCGATGCGCGTGAGGTCGTGCAGGAACAGCACCGCGTCGGCGTCGCCGATCTGGCGCCAGGCGCGCTCGACGCCGATGCGCTCGATCTCGTCGGCGCTCTCGCGCAGGCCGGCGGTGTCGGCGACGTGCAGCGGCACGCCCTGGATCTGGATGGTCTGGGACACCACGTCGCGCGTGGTGCCGGCCACCGTGCTGACGATGGCGAGTTCGGCGCCGGCCAGCGCGTTGAGCAGCGAGCTCTTGCCCGCATTGGGCTGGCCGGCGATCACCACGCGGATGCCCTCGCGCAGCAGGGCGCCCTGGCGCGCGCGCGCGCGCACGCCGTCGAGCCGCGTGGCGAGCGCCGCGAGCTGGCCGGCCGCGTCGGCCTGCCGCAGGAAGTCGATGTCCTCTTCGGGAAAGTCGAGCGTGGCCTCGACCAGCATGCGCAGGTGGATGAGCGCCTCGCGCAGGTCGTGGATCTCCTGCGAGAAGGCACCGGCGAGCGAACGGCTGGCGCTGCGCGCGGCGGCCTCGGTGCTCGCGTCGATCAGGTCGGCGATGGCTTCGGCCTGGGCGAGGTCGATCTTGCCGTTCATGAAGGCGCGCCGGCTGAACTCGCCCGGCTCGGCCACGCGCAGGCCGGGCAGCCGGTGCGCACCCGGAACCTGCGCATCGACGGCCTCCGCGGCCGCTTCCAGGCACCGCGCGACCAGCAGCTGCAGCACGACCGGACCGCCGTGCGCCTGCAGTTCCAGCACGTCCTCGCCGGTGAAGGAGTGGGGCGCGGGAAAGTGGAGGGCCAGGCCATGGTCGATCGGCGTGCCGGCCGCGTCGCGGAAGGCGAGGTAGGTGGCTTCGCGCGCCTTGAGCGGGCGGCCGCACAGCGCGTCGATCAGCGGCCCCAGCGCGCGCCCGGAGACCCGCACGATGCCCACGGCCCCACGGCCGGGCGCCGTGGCGATGGCGACGATGGGATCGGCGTGGCGAGCGAGCATGGGTCTGTTCCTTCAATGGGAGGCGCCGCGGCGCCGGCAACGAAAAGGGCCGCTCGCGCGGCCCTTGGCGGGGACATCGACCGCGCGGCGCGCAGACCGCGCCGGCCCGTCGACGACGTTGTTGGCGGCCGGCCTACTTCCCGAGCACGCCCAGGCGCTTGTTGATGAACCACTGCTGCGCGATGGACAGCACGTTGTTGGTGATCCAGTAGAGCACCAGGCCGGCGGGGAAGAAGATGAACATCACGCTGAAGGCGAGCGGCATGATCCACATCAGCTTGGCCTGCATCGGGTCCGGCGGGGTCGGGTTCAGCCAGGTCTGGAACAGCGAGGTCGCGGTCATGACGATCGGCAGGATGAACCACGGATCGGGCGCCGAGAGGTCGCGGATCCAGCCGATCCACGGCGCGTGGCGCATCTCGACCGACGACAGCAGCACCCAGTAGAGCGCGATGAACACCGGGATCTGGATCACGATCGGGAAGCAGCCACCCATCGGGTTGACCTTCTCGTCCTTGTAGATGCGCATCATCTCCTGCTGCATCTCCTGTGGCTTGTCCTTCAGACGCGTGCGCATCTCCATGATCTTCGGGTTGATGGCCTTCATCTTGGCCATGCTGGCGTAGGCCTTGGCGTTGAGCCAGTAGAAGGCCGCCTTGAGCAGCACCACCAAGGCGACGATCGACCAGCCCCAGTTGCCCAGGATGCCGTGGAGCTGGTTGAGCAGCCAGTAGAGGGGCTTGGAGATGATCGTGAAGATGCCGTAGTCCTTGACCAGTTCCAGGCCGGGCGCGAGGGCTTCGAGCTTCTTCTCCTCCTCGGGACCGGCGTAGAGGCTGCTCTCGACGCTCTGGCTCGCCCCGGGCGCGAGCTTGGCCAGCGGCACCACCATGGCCACGGAGAACAGGTTGTTGCCCAGGTCGGCGACGCGGAACTCGCGCCGCAGCGCATCGCTGCCGGGCACGTTGAGCAGCCAGGCCGACACGAAGTAGTGCTGCACCATCGCGACCCAGCCGTTGTTGGCCGGGGCCGGCAGTTCGGCCTTGTTCTTGGTGATGTCGGCGAACGCGACCTTGTGGAATTTCTTCTCGTCGGTGTAGAGCGCCGGTCCGGTGAATGTGTTGGTGCCGAACATGGTGCTGCTGGGCACCGTGCCGTGGCGCACGAACTGCAGATAGAGCTGGGCGTCGAGCGGCTGGGCACTCACGTTGACGACCTGGTGACGCACGCGGATCGCGTAGTCGCCGCGGGTGAACACGTAGGTCTTGACGTACTTCAGGCCGCCCACGGGCTGCGACTCGAAGCCCACCTCCAGCGTGTTCTGGCCCTCGGCCATCTCGCGCGGGCCGGCCACCGGGGTCATCGGCGTCAGGTGGTTGGGGAAACGCTCGCCGCTGTCCACGACGTTGATGAGGCCGGTCTGGGCGACGTAGCGCGTGGTCGACGAACTGTCGTCCATCAGCGTCACGGGCCGGGACGTCGGCGTCACCGGGGTCTGGCCGGTCATGTTGTGGAAGGTGTCGAGGAAACCACCGCTGTGGAATTCGTCGAGGTACTGGCTCAACTGCAGTTCCGACAGGGTGCCGCCCTGGCTGTCGATGACGGCGTTGAACACGTCGGTCTTGACGCGCACCTTCTCGCCGGCCGGCGCGGGCGCCGTCTGGGTCGGCAGTGCCATCGGATTGCCGGGCATCGCGGCGGCACCCGGCACCGCGCCGGTCGATCCGGTGCCCGTCGACGTCGTGGGGGTGCCGGCGGCGGTCTGCGTCTGCACCGGCTTCGACGAAGGCAGGAAGGTGGGCTTGTTGCCGTTGTGGACCTGCCATTGGTCCCACAGCATCACCAGCGAGAAACCAAAGATCACCAGCAGGATGGTGCGGCGTATATCGTTCATGAAGAAGACTTCTTGTCTGAGGAGACGTCGGAGGAGGAGAGAAGGGACGTGAACAGCGATCCACCCGGCGGGCGGGTCCGGCGCCCGGGCACGGGGTCGTGGCCGCCCCGGCACCAGGGCTGGCAACGCACGATGCGCCAGCAGGTCAGGCCGGTGCCGGCGATCGCGCCATGACGTTCCAGGGCTTCGATGGCGTAGACCGAACAGGTCGGCTCGAAGCGACAGGATGCCCCGAGCCATGGGCTCAGCAGCAGCCGGTAGCCCTTGACCAGGGCGATGAGCACGCGTCGCATCACGGACGCCCGGCGCGTGCGCGCTGCAGCAGCTGCTGCAGTTCGGCGCGCACGGCGGCCTTGAGCCGGTCGGAGGTCGCGCTCACGAACTCCTTGCGATCGAAGCCGGCGCGCAGGCGAACCACGTGCGCGGCCTGCGGCAGCGCCGCATCCGGCGCACCGCCCACGGTGTAGATCTGTCGCTTGATGGCATTGCGCGTCACCGCCCGCCGGGCCCAGCGCTTGGGAACCATCGCGCCCAGCCAGGCACCCGGTGCCGGACCGAACAAGGGATCGGCACCGGCAGGCGCGTCGAGCGCGCAGCGATGCAGGGCGAAATGGGGAGTGCGTGCCACCGTGGTTCCGGCCAGGACGGCCTGGAACTGGGCACGGGTCTTGAGCCGGTGCGGGGGTGTCGGCATCGGCGAAGGCAGCGGCGCCGAAGCGGCTGCGGGCGGCGGCAGGTCCTGCAACGTCGCCGCCAGCGTGGGTCGCGAGGTACGGTGCGCTTAGACGGCCAGGCGCTTGCGGCCCTTGGCACGGCGCGCGTTGATGACCGCGCGGCCGCCGCGGGTCTTCATGCGGACGAGGAAACCGTGGGTGCGGGCGCGGCGGACTTTGGAGGCTTGGTAGGTGCGTTTCATGATTCTCTGGGGTGTAGGGTCGAAGAGCGCCCCGAAACACGCAAAGAGTTTTCAGGGAAACCCGCGATTATCACAAAAAAAACGCGAACCGCCAAACCAGGGCGCTCGTGGGTCTTGCCGCCGCCTGCCTGCGGACGGTGTGGATAAGGCTTTGACAAGTTAGAATGCGTGCCGCCTTGACAAGGCAAATATCCACAACACGGCACCCCGAAAAATGACCGAGGGACATCCCCCATCCCAGAGCGCCC